>NZ_JAUSUL010000001.1:0-300000 GCF_030814015.1 Amorphus orientalis | reverse complement strand
AGAATGTCGCCCGGGACCACGACCTGATCGATCTCGCCGGCCCACCCGTCCGGCGCGCTGCCGCCCAGCATCGCGTCGATCCGGAACCCGCCCTCCTTCGCGTTGGTCTCGACCCCGGGAGCGGCATGAGTGACGGCGGCGGGAAAGGCGCGCTGCCAGGCGGCCAGCGACATCCAGTGGATCCGGTTCGGCGCAACCAGAAAGGCCACCTCGCCCAGCTTGGAGACGGACGCAGTCAGCTCGTCGGTGAGTTCAGTGGGCGAATGGACCCAGAGACGATCGCCGGAGAGGCGGACGATGGTCATGCGTGTTGAAAAAGGAAGCGTCGAGCCGAGGGCGTAGCGCATTCGTACCACCGGTCCGTCGACGATCCAGATGTCGTCCGCCAGCGGCTTCGGAACATTGAGCGGCGGATATGGGTCTGCAGAAAACATTTTGGCAATTCCGGTTCACCCGCAGATGGACGGCTCGTCCCTCTATCGGGCAATGTGGGGTGCGTCCAGCCGGCCGGGAAGGTCGCCCCGGCCCCTCCGTTCCCGCAAAGGATTGCCTCTCGATGTCTGCTGCCGACGCGGCACCGCCCTCCCCCCGTCCGTCCCCGTCGATCCGCGAAGACTACCGTGCCCTGCGCACGCTCACGACCCGCTGGATGGACAACGACATCTACGGCCACATGAACAATGTGGTCCATTATTCGCTGTTCGACACGGCGGTGAACGGCTGGCTGATCGATGAGGGGCTGCTGGATCTGGGTGCGGGCACCCGGATCGGACTGGTGGTGGAGACCGGCTGCCGCTACTTCGCCGAAATGGCGTTTCCCGACATCGTCACGGCGGGGATCAGGGTCGCGCGGCTCGGCACCTCGTCCGTGCGCTACGAGGTGGGCCTGTTCCGCAACGACGCGGACGAGGCAGCCGCGGAGGGGTTCTTCGTCCACGTCTATGTCGACCGGGAAACGCGCCGCCCCGCGCCGCTTGCCGCGGACATGCGGCAACGGCTGGAAACACTCCTGGTCGCCTGACCCGGACGCCGATCGCACCCGCACGGAATTGTTCAGAAGATAAAGAGAGGAAGGCCGCCCGTTGGCCGCGCTCAGGCGACCGAACGGCCCTTTGTCGGCGGCGTACCGCTGACGATCGGCCCGGCAATCGAGTCGGGACCGTATTCGGAGGTCGATTCGACCGACAGAAGATCGGCCAGCCGGGTTCGCGCCCGGTTCACGCGGCTCTTCACGGTGCCGACCGCGCACCCGCAGATCTCCGCCGCCTCTTCGTAGGAAAAGCCCGACGCGCCGATCAGGATCAACGCCTCGCGCTGATCGGACGGCAACTCGTCCAGCACCCGCCGGAAATCGTCGAAATCCATATGGCCGAGCTGTTCGGGATGGCTCGACAGCTTCGCCGCCATGGCGCCGTCCGCGTCCTCGACCTCGCGGCGCTTCTTCCGGAACTCCGAATAGAACGCGTTGCGCAGGATGGTGAACAGCCAGGCGCGCATGTTGGTGCCCGGCTGGAACCGGTCCAGCGAGGTCCACGCCTTCATCAGCGCTTCCTGAACGAGATCATCCGCCTGATCGGCATTGCCTGTCAGGGACAAAGCGAACGCCCGCAGGTTCGGAATGTGCTCCAGGAGTTCTTTGCGCGGGTTCATTACTCGTTGCCCTTCCCGCCGTCGTCCGCCGAGACCGAACGCGATTTGGCATCGAGCTTCTCCAGCAACGAGACGAGATGGTCGGGCATCGGCTCGTTGAGATAGGAATCGTACATCCCCTTCAGCTTCCGCCCGATCTGGGCCTGAAGCTGGGAATCGAGGCCCGGCCCAGCGGCTTCTTTTGCCTTGTCACCCGACACGGGGGGCACTCCCTTTTCGTCCTCGTTCTGCTTCAACACGTTTCAACCTGAGTTTGACCTGACTGCACGTGGCGAGAAACAACGCCCCGATGCCGGCTTGGTTCCGCCTTCCCGCACCGATTCGATTAAAATTTTTTAATTTCCCCGATTTTTTCCGGGCGGCCTATGGAACCAACCCGTTGCCCGATACGTTAACAGCGTCGATCTGACCGGCCGACGGCTGGCAACACTAGGGGGTTTCTTCCGTATGTCGATTGCCATGGCAATTGCGCCGCATCTTCCGTATCTGCGGCGTTTCGCGCGCGCGCTGACCGGAAGCCAGACTGGCGGCGACGCGTATGTTGCGGCGTGTCTCGAAGCCATCATCGAGGATCCGAGCCTCTTCGATGAATCGTTGGAGGCGCGGGTCGCGACCTATCGGGTTCTTCTGAGCATCTGGGACTCCATCGATCTCAACAGCCGGGTCGATCCCGGCGACCTGCCTCACGAGCGCAATCTCGAGGCGATGACGCCGAAGGCGCGGCAGGCATTCCTGCTCACCACCGTCGAGGGGTTCAGCACCGCCCAGGCGGCGACTATCCTGAAGACGGACGAGGCGGCCGTTTCGGCGCTTCTGGACGAGGCCGGCCGCGAGATCGCCAACCAGGTCTCCACCACGGTGATGATCATCGAGGACGAGCCGCTCATCGCCATGGACATCGAGGTCCTGGTGGAGGGCCTCGGCCACGACGTCGCCGGCATCGCGCGCACCCATTCCGAGGCGTCCGAACTCGCGCGCGCCACCAAGCCCGGGATGATCCTCGCCGACATCCAGCTCGCCGACGGCAGCTCGGGTCTGGATGCGGTGAACGAACTCCTGCAGGAGCTCGATGTTCCGGTGATCTTCATCACCGCCTATCCGGAGCGCCTGCTGACCGGTGAGCGGCCCGAGCCGGCCTTCCTGGTCACCAAGCCGTTCGAGCCGGAGGTGGTGAAGGCGGTGATCAGTCAGGCCCTGTTCTTCGACACCCGCGCCGGGAAAAGCCATTCGTCGGTGGCGGCGGCCGGCTGACCGCTCAACCCAGCTTCTGCGCCGGCGACAAGGCCGCTTCGGGACCGCCCCGGAGCGGCCTTTTCTGCGTCCTGAGCCCACCGCCGGCCCGATGGCCACGGCACCGCGCCCGGCAGCGCGGATGCACGTCTCCCTGCGGAGACCGGGATGGGATGGATCCCGGCACAAAAAAGCCCGGGAGCGAGAGGCTCCCGGGCCAGTGACGACCGACAGGGGTCGCCTTGGGAGGATGGTTACATCCGCTGGCTGCCGATCCCGAACTCCGGATAGGCTTCGACGCCCACCTCGGTGCGATCGAGACCCAGCTCCTCGTCTTCCGGCGTCGGCCGCAGGCCCATGATCGCCTTCAGGATGAACCAGAGGATCAGGCTCGCCACGAAGGTGAACGCGCCGTAGGCCACGATGCCGATGACCTGGGTGCCGAGGCTGGCATCGCCGTTGGACAGGACCACGGCCAGCGTGCCCCAGATGCCGGCGACCAGATGGACCGGGATCGCGCCGACCACGTCGTCGATGCGGATCTTGTCCAGAAGCGGCACGACGACCACGACGATGGCGCCACCGATACCGCCGATGATGGCGGCGAGCAGCAGCGACGGAGCGAGCGGCTCGGCGGTGATGGAGACGAGACCGGCCAGCGCGCCGTTGAGCGCCATGGTCACGTCGACCTTGCGGTAGAAGATCTGCGTCAGGATCATCACCACGACCACGCCGGCGGCGGCGGCCGTGTTGGTGTTGACGAAGATGCGGGCCACCGACGAGGCGTCTTCCGGCGAGCCGAGGGCGAGCTGCGAGCCGCCGTTGAAGCCGAACCAGCCGAGCCACAGAATGAAGGTGCCCAGGGTGGCCAGCGGGATCGACGAGCCCGGCAGGGCGTGCGCTTCACCGTTCGGACCGAACTTGCCCAGACGCGGGCCGATCACGATCGCGCCGGCAAGAGCGGCCCAGCCGCCGACCGAGTGCACGATGGTGGAGCCGGCGAAGTCGGAGAAGCCCATCTCGGACAGCCAGCCGCCGCCCCAGCCCCAGGAGCCGGTGATCGGATAGAACACACCGGTCAGGAACACGACGAAGATCATGAACGGCCAGAGCTTCACGCGCTCGGCAACGGTGCCGGACACGATCGACGCGGTGGCCGCGCAGAACACCATCTGGAAGTACCAGTCGGAGGCGGCAGCGTAGTCGCCGGTATCCGACGCCGGATCCGGCACGGAGAACCAGCTGAAGCTGCCGAGATATCCGCCGTCGACGCCGTCATACATCAGGTTGTAGCCGAGCAGCCAGAACATGATGCCGGCCGTCGAGTAGAGCCCGATGTTCTTCAGGCACTGCATCGACACGTTCTTGCCGCGCACGAGGCCGGCCTCCAGCATGGCGAAGCCCGCGGCCATGAACATGACCAGGAAGCCCGCCATCAGGAACAGCGTCGTATTGAAGATGAACGGCACGCCCGGAGCGGCGGCCGCTTCGGCTGCTTCGGCGGCGACGTCCTGGGCGAACGCCCCATGGGTCGTCAGCGCCAGGCCGAGCCCGGCGGCCGAAGCTCCGGTGAGGAGGGTGGTGAGCTTTTTCATCGGCATTCTCTTGTTCAGACTCCTGTTCGAATCCTCGACGCCAGGCCTCACAGCGCTTCCGCGTCTGTTTCGCCGGTGCGAATGCGCACCACCTGATCAATGGAGTAGGTGAAGATCTTTCCGTCACCGATCTGCCCGGTCTTGGCAGCCGCGGCGATCGCCTCGACCACCCGGTCCACCGTTTCGGAGCCAACGGCCACCTCGATCTTGAGCTTCGGCAGGAAGCTCACGGCGTATTCCGTTCCCCGATAGATTTCGGTGTGCCCCTTCTGGCGGCCGTAGCCCTTGACCTCGGTAACGGTCAGCCCCTGGACGCCGATACCCGTGAGGGCATCGCGCACCTCGTCGAGCTTGAACGGCTTGATTATGGCCATCACGATTTTCATGCGTGTTCCCGTTTTCCCTTCTCTTCACACCAACGCGGCGACTGTGACCGGCCCGATGAGCCGGCCAACCGACACGCCCGCCGGCGGGCGGTTTGGGCGCGACAGCCGAAAAGAGAATCAAACCCCGTGCCAATCGGTCCGGGACAGGCCGCACGGGGTCGAAAAAACGGCGAAACTCAGGCGGACAGACGCACGAATGGCGCGCCATTGCACAATATGCCTATTTTATGTGCGATTTTTCGGCGAGACCCGGGGCAATTTCGGCTACCAGAAGGCATTGCCTCAAAAACGATCAGGCCTTCGCCGGATCGATCGGGCGGATCAGCCCTTCCTGGGCGACCGAGGCGACGAGAACGCCCTCCCGCGTGTAGATGAGGCCGCGGCTGAAGCCCCGCGCCCCGCCGGTCCACGGGCTGTCCTGGGCATAGAGGAGCCACTCATCCGCCTTGAACGGGCGATGGAACCACATCGCATGATCCAGGCTCGCAGTCTGGATGGTCTTGTCGAAGACCGAGGTTCCATGCGGAAATAGCGACGTGTCGAGAAGCGTCAGGTCGGAGGCGTAGGCCAGCACGCAGGCATGACTTTCGCGGTCCGGTGGAAGCGGGCCGGTCGTCCGCACCCAGACATACTGGTAGGGATCGAGCTTCTCCCGGGTGAGATAGTGGCGCAGGTCCACGGGCCGGCGCTCGATGGGCCGCTCCCGCTGCCAGTAGCGACGCACGTTCTCCGGCGCGCCGTCGATCACCCGCTCCTTGAACTCCTGCTCGCTCGGCAGGTCCTCCGGCATGGGCAGGCCTTCGGGCAGGTCGATCTGATGATCGAGCCCGTCCTCGTCGACCTGAAAGGACGCCGACATGGAGAAGATCGCCTTGCCGTGCTGGATCGCGACGACCCGGCGGGTGGTGAAGCTGCGCCCGTCGCGGATGCGTTCCACCTGATAGAGGATCGGGACCTCCGGATCGCCGGGCCGCATGAAGTACCCGTGCAGCGAATGCACGCCGCGCCCCTCCACCGTGCGCGTCGCCGCCACTAGCGACTGGCCGATGACCTGACCGCCGAAAACCCGCTGCCAGCCCACCTGAGGACTCCGCCCACGGAAAAGATCTTGTTCCAGCGGTTCAAGATCCAAGATAGCAAGGAGGTCGTCGACAGCGCTCATGGGTCCGGACTTTCGGTGGTGGATCTGATTGCGTCAGACAAGCGCACTTGTCCGCCGGGGAGATCGGCTGTCAAGTTGGCGGCCGCGGATGGCTCGAGGCCAGGCGCCGGCCGGCGGGACACGGGAACACGAAGGCAGACGAGATGAGCACGGTTTCGGATCACGTCGACGTTGCCATCGCCGGAGCGGGTTCGGTCGGGATGACCCTTGCGCTCGCGCTGAAACGCGCCGATCCCCGGCTGAGCGTCGCGGTGATCGACCCGAAACCGGTCGACGCAACCAGGGGCGACGACCGGGCCTCGGCAATCGCGGCCGCGGCCCGGCGTATGCTGGTGCGGCTCGGGGTCTGGCCGGACGTCGCCGCCGACGCCCAGTCGATCGACGAGATGATCATCACCGACAGCCGGCTGCGCGACGCGGTCCGGCCGGTGTTTCTCCGCTTTCTGGGTGACGTGGAGCCGGGCGAGCCCTACGCTCACATGATCCCCAACGACGTTCTGTTTCCGGCCATCGCCCGCCACGCCCTCGATGCCGGCATCCGCACGTTCACCCCCGACAGCGTGCGGATCTTCGAAACCGGCGATGCGGGCAGCGAGCTACGGCTGGCCTCCGGCACCCGGCTGTCCGCCGCGCTGCTGATCGCCTGCGACGGCAAGACATCGCGCCTGCGCGGGCTCGCCGGCATCCGCACCGTCGGCCACGCCTACGACCAGAGCGGCATCGTCACCACGGTCAGCCACGAACTGCCCCATCAGGGCTGCGCCATCGAGCATTTCCTGCCCGCCGGCCCCTTCGCCGTCCTGCCGCTGAAGGGCAACCGCTCGTCGATCGTGTGGACCGAGCGTACCGCCGAAGCCAACCGCCTCGTCGGCCTCGACGACTTCTCCTTCGAGATCGAGCTGGCTCGCCGGTTCGGCCCGGACTGGGGCGAGATCCGGCTGGCCGGATCCCGCTCGGCCTACCCGCTGTCGGTGCAGATCGCGCGCGATCTGGTGGCGCCGCGCTTCGCGCTTGCCGGCGACGCCGCCCACGCGATCCATCCGATCGCCGGCCAGGGTCTCAACATGGGCTTCCGCGACGCCGCCGCGCTGGCGGAGACCGTGGTGGAGGCGCGCCGGATCGGCCTCGACATCGGCTCCCTCGACGTTCTGGAGCGCTATCAGAGCTGGCGCCGGTTCGACACGCTGGAAATGGCGGCGACGACCGATCTCCTCAACAGGCTGTTCTCCAACGACGTTGCGCCGGTGCGTCTGGCGCGGACCGTCGGGCTTGGGCTGGTCGACCGCCTGCCCGGCCTCAAGCGCGTCTTCATCCGCGAGGCCGCCGGCCTCGCCGCCTCCAGCCCGAAGCTCTTGCGCGGGGAAGCGATCTGAGGCGTCGGGCCCTCCGTACCAAGAACACCGTCGCGGCGGCCGGCCGCCGACAATCCCAGGTGGCTGAATGGAAGCGTTTTTCTACAATCTCGTGCCCGTCGCGATCATCCTGGTCGCGATCGTGCTGGTGCTGGGCCTGATCAATCTCATCCGCGGCGGCAACCCCAACCGCTCCCAGCGCCTGATGCGATGGCGCGTGATCCTTCAGTTCATCGCCATCATCATCATCATGCTGGCCATCTATTTCATGCGCGGCTGACGGCCGATCGCGAACGCGATCCGCAGCCCTCCCGAACACGGCGACGGAGAACGACATGGTTGTCCTCAACAAGATCTACACGCGCACCGGCGACGACGGGACCACAGCGCTGTCGACAGGCGAGCGCCGGTCGAAGGCCGATCTCCGGGTGGAAACCTACGGAACCGTCGACGAGCTGAATGCCGCGCTCGGCCTGGCCCGGCTGCACACTGGAGAAGGCGAGTTCGATGGAATGCTGGCCCGCATCCAGAACGAGCTGTTCGATCTGGGCGCCGACCTGGCCACGCCCCCCGGCGGCCCCCACGAGGACAAGGCGCTCCGGATCGTGGCCAGCCAGATCGAGCGGCTGGAAACGGAAATCGACCGGCTGAACGCGGACCTGGAGCCGCTGCGCTCCTTCGTGCTGCCCGGCGGCACGGCCCTGGCGGCACATCTCCATCACTGCCGCACGGTCGCGCGGCGCGCCGAGCGGCTCACCGTGGAGCTTGCCGGTCGCGAGCCGATCACCGCCGAGGCGCTGACCTATCTCAACCGGCTGTCCGACTTCTTCTTCGTCGCGTCCCGAGCAGCCAACGACGGCGGCCAGCTGGACGTCCTGTGGGCTCCGGGAAAGACGCGTTAACCCCGTCAGACCATGCCGGCAACCGGTCGCGGAGGCGGCTTCGGCTTCCGCGTTGACACCATTTTCGCCCGCAAGTACGGTCCCGAAACTTCCCGGCATCGGTGGCCTCGCGAAGTCGGACGACGCCCTCCAGGCGCTGTCGACACGGCCCCGGTGCCAGGTCTGGGACCGCAGGAGTTTGCGCAATGAAGATCCTCGTGCCCGTCAAGCGGGTGGTCGACTACAACGTGAAGGTCCGGGTCAAGCCGGACGGGTCCGGCGTGGACCTGGCAAACGTCAAGATGTCGATGAACCCGTTCGACGAGATCGCCGTTGAAGAGGCGATCCGGCTGAAGGAAGCGGGGACGGCCACCGAGATCGTGGCGGTGTCGATCGGCCCACAGCAGGCCCAGGAGACGCTGCGCACCGCGCTGGCCATGGGCGCGGACCGCGGCATCCTGGTGAAGACCGACGCGGTTCTGGAACCGCTGGCGGTGGCCAAGGTGCTGAAGGGCGTGGTCGAGGCCGAGGAGCCGGGCCTCGTCATTCTCGGCAAGCAGGCGATCGACGACGACGCGAACCAGACCGGCCAGATGCTGTCGGCGCTTCTGGGCTGGGCCCAGGCGACGTTCGCCTCCAAGCTGGCCATCAGCGGCGAGGAGGCCGAGGTCACCCGCGAGATCGACGGCGGCCTGCAGACGATCAAGGTGAAGATGCCGGCGATCGTGACGACGGATCTTCGCCTCAACGAGCCGCGCTATGCGTCGCTGCCGAACATCATGAAGGCGAAGAAGAAGCCGATCGACGAGAAGACCGTCGAGGACTTCGGGGTGGATCCGTCGCCGCGGCTGGAGGTCCTGAAGACAGAGGAGCCGCCGGCGCGCCAGGCGGGCGTGAAGGTCGCCGACGTGGCCGAGCTGGTGTCGAAGCTGAAGAACGAGGCGGGGGTGCTTTAAGCAACCCCGGCATAAAGTGGGAACCGGTTTTCCGTCCGGGATTGCGTAGACGAGACTGTTCCGCTCACGCCGGCTCGCGTTGCTCGCGGCTCCGACTGAGGCCGACCCTGCTTCCGATCTCCATGCACAGGCGCGCTGACCGGCGCTGCCGACCAGAAAGAGACGACAGACGATGACCACGCTTCTCATTGCGGTCCACGACAACCAGACCCTCAGCGAGCAGACGGCGAAGGCGCTGACCGCGGCCAACGCGCTGGGCGGTGACGTCCATGTGCTGGTGGCCGGCAAGGACTGCGCCGCCGTGGCCGGCGAGGCCGCCGCGCTCGAAGGGGTGACCAAGGTGCTGCACGCCGAGGCCGACGCGCTCGCCGCGCCGCTGGCGGAGCCGATGGCCGCGCTGATCGTTTCGTTGGCCGACGGCTATGACGCCATCGCCGCGCCGGCGACCACCTCGGGCAAGAACGTCATGCCCCGCGTGGCGGCGCTGCTCGACGTCATGCAGATCTCCGAGGTCATGTCAGTGGAGGCGCCAGACACGTTCAAGCGGCCGATCTACGCCGGCAACGCGGTCCAGACGGTGAAGTCGACCGACGCCAAGAAGGTGATGACGATCCGCACCGCCTCGTTCCAGGCGACGGGTGCCGGCGGATCGGAAGCCCCGGTGGAACAGGTCTCGGCCGCCGAGGACCCGGGCGTGTCCAGCTTCGTCGGCGAGAGCCTGTCGGAATCCGACCGGCCGGAGCTGACGTCGGCGAAGATCATCATCTCCGGCGGCCGCGCGCTCGGCTCGGCGGAGAAGTTCGAGGAAGTGATCACGCCGGTGGCGGAGAAGCTGGGTGCCGCGATCGGCGCCTCGCGCGCCGCCGTCGACGCGGGCTACGCGCCGAACGATCTGCAGGTCGGACAGACCGGCAAGGTTGTGGCGCCGGACCTCTACATCGCCTGCGGCATCTCCGGCGCGATCCAGCATCTGGCCGGCATGAAGGATTCCCGCGTCATCGTCGCCATCAACAAGGACGAGGACGCTCCCATCTTCCAGGTCGCCGACTATGGCCTCGTGGCGGATCTCTTCGAGGTCCTCCCGGAACTCGAAAAACAGATCCAGAAGTAGCTCAGCCTGCGCCTGAACGGCCACAGCCGGCGACCAAAGTTCGAACCCGCGGCCCCGGCGCCTTGTGCCGAGGCCGTGATTGACCCAAAGTCGCGCCGCGGTGGCAATTGGCTCGAGTATCGGTCGAGGACGGCATGGTCGAAATCAAGAAAGTTGGCGTAATCGGCGCCGGTCAGATGGGCAACGGAATCGCCCATGTGTGCGCCCTGGCGGGCTATGAGGTCCTTCTGAACGACGTCTCGATGGACCGGGTTCAGTCCGGCATGGCGTCCATCAACGGCAACATGGCGCGTCAGGTCTCCTCCGGACGGATCTCGGAAGAGGAGCGCAAGGGCGCCCTGGAGCGCATCGGTCCGGCCGAGCACCTCGACACCCTCGGCGACGTCGACCTGATCATCGAATCGGCGACGGAGAACGAGCAGGTCAAGCGCAAGATCTTCGCGCAGGTCTGTCCGCTCCTGAAGCCGGAAGCGATGCTGGCGACCAACACCTCCTCGATCTCCATCACCCGGCTGGCGGCAAGCACCGACCGGCCGGAGCGCTTCATCGGCGTTCACTTCATGAATCCGGTTCCGATCATGGAGCTGGTCGAGCTCGTCCGCGGCATCGCGACCGAGGACGAGACCTTCGACGAGGCCAAGCGGTTCGTCGCCAAGATCGGCAAGACCGCCGCGGTCGCCGAGGATTTCCCGGCCTTCATGGTCAACCGCATCCTGCTGCCGATGATCAACGAGGCGATCTACACGCTCTATGAGGGCGTCGGCTCGGTGGAAGCGATCGACACCGCCATGCGGCTCGGCGCCAACCACAAGATGGGCCCGCTGCAGCTCGCCGACTTCATCGGCCTCGACACCTGTCTGTCGATCATGCAGGTGCTGTATGAGGGACTCGCCGATTCCAAGTACCGTCCCTGCCCGCTCCTGGTGAAATATGTCGAGGCGGGCTGGCTCGGCCGGAAGGCCGGCCGCGGCTTCTACGACTATCGCGGTGAGACCCCCGTCCCGACCCGCTGACCGGATCGACAGGTCCGCACGGGCGCGAAGGCCCGGCGGCATCCTGGTGCTTGCCTGCCTTCTTGCGGGCGTCCTGCTGCCGAACGCCGACCTGAAAGCAGCGCCGGAATGCCGGGGCGTCTCGGCGCAGACGGACCGGGTTACCGAAATCGCACCGGGCCCGGTGCTCGTGACGGCCTCCGGTCTCACCCTCGTTCCCGGTGGGATCTTCGTGCCGCCGGCGGCGGAGGCAGCCCTTGCCGCCCGTCTCTCGGATCTGATCGGGCAGACGGTCGGCTACGAGATCTACGGGCACGACCGCTACGGCCACGCGCTGGCGCAGATCTTCCCGTCCCGGTCCGGCGACCGGTCCCTGTCCGCAGAGATTGTGGCCGCCGGTCAGGGCGCGGTTCTGCCCGATGCCATAGAAACGCCTTGTCTACCTGAACTTTTGCGCATCGAGGGCGAGGCACGCGCGGCGTCTCGCGGGCTTTGGGGCTCGGTCTTGAGAATTCGTCAAGCAGCCGAACCTAAACTTGCGACCCACGCCGGCACTCTGGGCCTGATCGAAGGCCGCGTGCTGTCGGTGGGAAACACGACGACGAATCACTATTTGAACTTCGGCCGGAACTGGGCGTTGGATTTCACCGTCATGATCCCCGTACGGGATGCAGGATCGTGGGGGGCCGGCGCTCCTGTTCCGGAAGAACTGGCCGGCCGGAAAGTGAGAGTCCGGGGCCTCCTGGAAGAATGGAACGGCGCCTTGATCCGCGCATGGCACCCCGCGCAGATCGAACGCATCGACGATCGCGACTGAGTGAAATGGGACTGAAGGGGATCTTCGAGGCAATTTCGGCACGTCCGCTGGCGCGGGCGATGGCCGCGTGCGGCCTGCTTCTCGGGCTCGGCGCGTGCGTTCTGACGCCTGCCGGCGATCCCATCATCACCTCCAGCTCGCCGGTGGCCTCCATCGTGCCGCCCGAGCCGATGGAGGCGGCCAGCGGCGAGACCCGTGAGCATCAGCGCCTGATCGACGCCTATGGCGGCGTCTATTCCGATCCCAGCGTCGAGCGCAGCGTGGCCCGGGTGGTCGGGCGTCTCGTGGCGGCTTCCGACGATCCGAGCCGCTCCTATCGCATCACCATCCTGAATTCGCCGGCGATCAATGCCTTCGCGCTGCCGACCGGCCATCTCTACATCACCCGCGGCCTTCTCGCGCTGGCCAGCGACCGCTCCGAAGTGGCCGCCGTCATCGCCCATGAAATGGCCCATGTGACGGCGCAGCACGCCGTCGCCCGTCAGCGGCGCGCCCAGGCCATCGCGGTGGCGAACCGGGTCGTCTCCAACATGGCCACCGAAGCAGCCGAGCAGGCGCGCCAGACGACCCAGCTGTCGCTCGCCCGGTTCAGCCAGGACCAGGAGCTGGAAGCCGACGAGGTGGGCGTGCGGACCCTGGCGGCGGCCGGCTTCGATCCGTTCGCGGCGACGCGGTTCCTGAACTCCATGAGCCGCTATGCCGACCTGCAGAGCGTGTCGGCCGGCAGCAAGGGGCTGGACTTCCTGTCCTCGCACCCGACCACGCCGTCGCGGATCGATCTCGCCCGGCGGGCGGCCCGCCAGTACGGCGCGCCCGGCATCGGCGAACAGGAGCGCGACGCCTATCTCAGAAGCCTGGACGGGATGCTCTACGGCGACGACCCGAGCGAGGGCTATATCCGCGGCCGGCAGTATCTGCACGCCTCCCTCGGGATCGGCTTCACCGTGCCCCCCGGCTACGTCCTGAAGAACACGCCGGAAGCGGTACTCGCGACCGACGGCGACCGCACGGCCCTGCGCTTCGACGGGCTGGCGCTGCCCGAAGGCATGTCGCTGACCGACTATCTCCGCTCCGGCTGGGTGAAGGGCCTGATCGAGGAGAGCGTCCGCGAGGAGACCGTCAACGGCATGAACGCGGCGACAGCGTCGGCCATCGCCGACGGCTGGTCGTTCCGCATCGGCGTGGTCCAGGCCGGATCGCGGATCTACCGGTTCATCTTCGCCACGTCGCGGCCGTCCGGCCGGTTCGACAGCAGCTTCGAAAAGACCTTCGCGTCCTTCTCGCGGCTGACGCGCGCGGAGCGCGACCAGCTCGAGCCGCTTCGCATCCGCATCGCGACCGTGCAGCCGTCGGATACCGTCTCAAGTCTCGCCGCCCGCATGCAGGGCGTCGCCGACAGCGAGCGCACCCGCATGTTCGAGGTCCTGAACGGGATCGACGCCGACAATCCGATCGTTCCCGGCCAGCTGGTCAAGATCATCTCCGAATAGCGACCCGTCCGACCGTCGCGGTCTGTCACCGAAAACCTGCGTGCCATTTCGTCCCGCCGCCCTATCCTTCCCCGCGGCGGCGCGCGGACGCGCGGCACCATGAGCGTGCCGGACGCGTTCTCCACCGAGACGCCGAAACACCGATGGGTTCACCAGGAGGTCGACAGTATGAGGGGTACGCTTTTCACCACCGCCACGGCGGCGCTGGCGCTTGCCGCGTTCGGCGGACCGGCAGCAGCCGACATCGTGACGCAGACCGTCACCTATGATGTCGACGGGACGACCTACGAGGGCTACTTCGCGATCAACGACGGCATCCAGGGCGACCAGCCGGTCGTGCTGATCGTGCACGACTGGGACGGCCTGACCGACTACGAGAAGCGCCGGGCGGAAATGCTCGCCGAGTATGGCGTCGCCGCGTTCGCCGTCGACGTTTACGGGCAGGGCGTGCGCCCGACCACCACGGAGGACAAGCGGGCGGAATCCGGCAAGCTCTACCAGGATCGCGACGCGCTCCGCGCGCGCCTGGCCGGCGGACTGGAAGCCGCACTCCAGATGGACGGCGTGGAGGACGACGTCATCGTCATCGGCTACTGCTTCGGCGGCGCGGCCGCTCTGGAATTCGCGCGCGCCGGTGCCGACGTCGACGGCTTCGTCAGCTTCCACGGCGGTCTCGGCACCCCGGACGGCCAGGACTATTCCGAGGTCGAGGCGCCGATCCTGATCCTGCACGGCTCGGAGGATCCGGTGGCCCCGATGGCGCAGGTCGCCGCGCTGGCGGAGGCGATGAACGCCGACAACGTCGATTTCGAGATGCAGATCTACTCGGGCGCCCGCCATTCCTTCACCGAGTGGTCCGCGAAGGGCGAAGGCTCGCGCTATGACGCCAACGCCGACCTGAAGTCCTGGCAGGCGCTCCTGAGCTTCATCGACGAGCAGGTCGACTAGAAGAGGCTCGGGCTCGCCTCACCGGCGGCCGCGCACCACCGCGACGTGAACGCCAAGGCTGCGGCACCGGATGCCGCAGCCTTTTTTGCCTCGCGAGACTTGGACGCCGGCCTCACGCCGACGAAGCGGCTGCCAGTTGCCCGGTCCCCGATCCTGCGCGCGTTTCGGGCCACGCCAGCGGCCAGAGCGCGGTCAGAAGCGCCGGCACGGCGGCCGTCAGGAACATGGCCCGGGAGCCGATCTGGTCGGCCAGAACACCGCTCACGGCCGGACCGACGACGCTGCCGATGGCCAGGGCGACGAGCGCGGCGGTGAAGCCGCGCGTGCCGCGGCCGGGAAACAGTCTCAGGCTCCAGAACGAGAATACCGCGCTCACCGCCATCAGCGCCGCCCCGTGCAAACCCGATGAGGCGATCACGGCCGGCCAGAGCGTGGGCGCCAGCGCGACCAGCACCATCGACAGCGCGGCGGCCGAAAAGATCGCCCGCAGCAGCCAGCCGAGCCCGATCGCCGCCTCGACCCGGCCCGTCGCAAGCCCCAACAGGCCGAACAGGCCGTAGCCGAGGAAGATCACGGGCGCGGCGGACGTTTCCGGCAGCCCGGGGAGGCCGCCGGCAGTGACGATCCGGTCGGCGGCGAAGGACAGATAGATCGCATTGGTCGCCCCGAAGCACAGGGCGGCGGCATAGAGCGGCACGGCCGGCCAGCACAAAAGCTCGCTGATGGCCTGCAGACGGGTCCTGCGGGCTGCACGGCGCTCAACGCCGGCCGGAACCGAGAGGACCGCCGCGATCGCCGTGAAAGATGCCGCCAGCGCAAAGACCACCCAGGCCGCCGTCCAGGGGAGATGGTCGTAGGTCACGGCAAGCGCGAGCAGCGCCGCCGCGGCCACACCGAGGCTCGTGCCCGTCGCGATGATGGACAGGATGCTGCTGCGGGCGTCTTCGGTGGCGACCCGTTCGGTCGCGTCGTTGAACGGTGCCCAGCACAAGCCGGCGCTGGATCCCGCCAGCGCGACGCCGATGGTCAGAACCATCGCGTTGGGTGCGAGCGCGACCGCCAGGAAACCGGCCGTGGCCAGGATGGCGCCGGACACCACCGGCAGCCGCGGACCGGTCCGCGAGACCAGAAGGGCGGCGAACGGGAGGGCTGCCAGAAAGGCCGCGAACCCGGCACTCGCGATCAGCCCGGCGATGGTGCTGGACAGATCGAACTCGGCGCGGAACTCCGGCAAGAACAGGCCGAACCCCATCCGCGCCGGGCCGAAGGCGATGGCGGTTGCGGCAAATCCTGCAAGAGCTAGGCGGGTCGTGGGTGTCAAGCGCTGGCCTTTTCAGTTCAGAGACTGGGCGGCCAACGCATAGGGAAGGTTACCGTTCGGGCCGGAGCGGTCCGAACGGCAAGGCAATTTTGTGACAGCGAGCAGGCCGCCGGCCCCTTGGCGCCGGCGAAGCCGCTCAGGAACGTCCCGACCGGATCAGGCCCCGCCGTCCCGCTTCGCCAGGGTCCTCAGACGCAGCGCGTTGAGCCGGATGAAGCCGGCGGCGTCCTTCTGGTCGTAGGCGCCGTGATCGTCCTCGAAGGTGACCAGCGCGTCGGAATAGAGGGACTTGGGCGATTCCCTGCCCTCGACGATGACGTTGCCCTTGTAGAGCTTGAGGCGGACGGTGCCCTCGACATTCTCCTGGCTCTTGTCGATCGCCGCCTGCAGCATCAGCCGCTCCGGCGAGAACCAGAACCCGTTGTAGATGAGCTCCGCATAGCGCGGCATCAGCTCGTCCTTGAGGTGGCCGGCACCCCGGTCGAGGGTGATGGATTCGATCGCCCGGTGGGCGACGAGCAGGATCGTGCCGCCCGGGGTCTCGTAGACGCCGCGCGACTTCATGCCGACGAAGCGGTTCTCGACCAGATCGAGCCGGCCGATGCCGTTGTCGCGGCCGAGATCGTTGAGCGCGGCCAGAAGCTCGTGCGGCTTCATCGGCTTGCCGTCGATCGACACCGGATCGCCGTTCTTGAAGCCGATCGTCACGATGGCGGGCCGGTCCGGCGCCTCTTCGGGGCTGACGGTGCGCTGATAGACGTAGGGTGGCGGGGTCTCGTTCGGATCCTCCAGAACCTTGCCCTCGGAGGACGAGTGCAGAAGGTTGGCGTCGACGGAGAACGGCGCCTCGCCGCGCTTGTCCTTGGTGACGAGGATCTGGTTCTTCTCGGCGAAATCGAGCAGCTCGGTGCGCGACTTGAACTCCCAGTCGCGCCACGGCGCGATCACCTTGATGTCCGGGTTCAGCGCATAGGCCGACAGCTCGAAGCGGACCTGGTCGTTGCCCTTGCCGGTCGCGCCATGGGCGATCGCGTCGGCACCGGTCTCCCGGGCGATCTCAACGAGGCGCTTGGAGATCAGCGGCCGGGCGATCGAGGTGCCGAGCAGATAGGTGCCCTCGTAGACGGCGTTGGCGCGGAACATCGGAAAGACGAAGTCGCGGCAGAACTCCTCGCGCACGTCCTCGATGTAGATCTCCTTGATGCCCGCGCGCTCGGCCTTCTCCCGCGCCGGCGCCAACTCTTCGCCCTGGCCGAGATCGGCGGTGAAGGTGACCACTTCGGCGCCGAGCTCGGTCTGCAGCCACTTCAGGATGATCGACGTGTCCAGCCCGCCGGAATAGGCAAGCACGACCTTTTTGATGGCGCCGTATTCGGCCATGAAACCTCCTTGAGCACACCCGGGGCGGACGACCAGCATCGCTCCGCCGCGATTTGCAGCCTCGCGGACGCAGCCGGTTCCACCGGCTGCCGCGGCCTCGCGCCGCAGCCCGGCAATCGGCCGGCACGGAACCGGCATCCGCATTCCGCGTGCACCAAAAGCACACTGCGCGCTCCAAGGGTAGCCGTCAGCGCCACATCCCAGCCATGCCTATGGAAATTTCGCCGCGCGGCCCCATTTCCACCCCTCCGCCGACGGCACGGTCGGCAGCCCCACTTCCGTTTTCGTGCGCCCGGTCCGATTCTCGACGTCCGTCAAGAGCTTGTTCGCCCGGATGCGCCTGCCCATAATGCGCCGCGATGAAGCTCGACTCGAAACACTTCGACCGCATTCGCATCAAACGGGCGTCGGACGAACCGGCGCCCGAGGCTCCGACGTGCGCGCACAAGGGGTGCACGGCGCGCGGCCTGTATCGCGCGCCCATGGGCCGCGGCCGCGAGGGGCAGTATCTGCTGCTCTGCCTCGACCACGTGCGCGCCTACAACAAGACCTACAACTATTTCGACGGGATGAGCGACGAGGCGGTCCAGGCCTTCCAGAAGGACGCCATCGTCGGGCACCGGCCCACCCGGAAGGTCGGCGTCAATTCCTGGGCGGAAAAGCGCGGCCAGGCGGCCGACAGCAAGCCCCAGACGGCCTGGAGCGGCCTCTACGAGGATCCGTTCGGCCTGTTCGGGGAAGACGGCGCCAAACCCGCCCCCGACAGCGACAATCGGCCGCGCCGAAGGGCGCTCGGCCCGGAGCGGCGGGCGCTGGAAACACTCGGACTTGAGGAAAGCGCCTCGCGTGACGACATCAAGTCGCGCTACAAGACCCTGGTGAAACGCCATCATCCGGACGCGAACCACGGCGATCGCGGATCGGAAGAACGGCTCCGGCGTATCATTCAAGCCTATACGGTGCTAAGGCGCGCCGGCTACTGTTGATCTCTTGCCCGCTTGGCGGGGTTCTCCCGCCGGCCTCGACGCGCGAACGTCGTGCGCGATGGAGGAACAATGACCGCTGAGACTATGGAAAGTCCCGGACTGCCCGACATGAACGTGTCGGCCCGGCAGGTGTTCGGCATCGATGCCGACTTCGACGTTCCGGCCTACTCGGAACGCTCCGAGCACGTTCCGGATCTGGATCCCGACTATCTCTTCGACCGGCCGACCACGCTGGCCATCCTGGCCGGCTTCGCCCGCAACCGGCGCGTCATGGTCACGGGCTACCACGGCACCGGTAAGTCGACCCACATCGAGCAGGTCGCGGCGCGGCTCAACTGGCCCTGCGTGCGCGTCAACCTCGACAGCCACATCTCGCGGATCGACCTGATCGGCAAGGACGCGATCGTCATTCGCGACGGCCAGCAGGTGACGGAGTTCCGCGACGGCATCCTGCCGTGGGCGCTGCAGACCAACACCGCACTGGTGTTCGACGAGTACGACGCCGGCCGCCCGGACGTGATGTTCGTCATCCAGCGCGTGCTGGAGGTCCAGGGACGTCTGACGCTGCTCGACCAGAACCGGGTGATCCGGCCGCATCCCTCCTTCCGGCTGTTCGCCACGGCGAACACGGTCGGTCTCGGCGACACGTCCGGCCTCTATCACGGCACCCAGCAGATCAACCAGGGCCAGATGGACCGCTGGTCGATCGTGGTGACGCTGAACTATCTGCCGCACGACAACGAGGTCGACATCATCCTCGCCAAGTCGCCGCACTACCGCAGCGAGGAAGGTCGCGAGACCGTCTCCAAGATGGTCCGTCTGGCGGATCTGACGCGCAACGCCTTCATGAACGGCGATCTTTCTACGGTGATGAGCCCGCGCACGGTGCTCACCTGGGCGGAGAATGCCGAGATCTTCGGGGACGTGCCGTTCGCCTTTCAGCTCACCTTCCTGAACAAGTGCGACGAGACCGAACAGTCGATCGTGTCGGAATTTTACCAGCGCTGCTTCGGCACGGAGCTGACCCAGTCCGCCGCCAACGTCGTCATGAGCTGATCGCGTTCGGGGCTATTGGGGTCTGCCAGCCAGGGACCGCCCGCTATGACGCAGGGAAGCAACTGGGACAAGAACGGCAATCCGGCCGGGAACCGGAACGACGCGTTCAAGCGCGCCGTCACGGCGACCATGCGCGCGGTCTCGCGCGATCCGGAGCTTGAAGTCTCGTTCTCCAACGATCGCCCGGCCCTGACCGGCCACAAGGCGCGATTGCCGGAACCGCCGCGGCGGCGCACCGAGGCGGATACCGCGGTCGCCCGCGGGGTCGGCGATTCCATGGCGCTCAAGCTCGCCTGCCACGACCCCAAGCTGCACACGAGCCTCGTCCCCAACGGCCGCGAGGCCCGGGGCATCTTCGACGCCATCGAACAGGCCCGCTGCGAGGCGATCGGAAGCCGCCGGATGGAGGGCGTCGCCAGCAACTTGTCGGCGATGCTCGAGGACCGCTATTTCCGCGGCAACTACCACGAGATCACCGACCGGGCCGACGCGCCCATCGAGGACGCCCTGTCGCTCATGGTGCGCGAGCGGCTGACCGGCCAGAAGCCCCCGGAAAGCGCCCAGCGCCTGGTCGATCTCTGGCGTCCCTGGATCGAGGACAAGGTCGGCCGGGATCTCGATGAGCTCGGCTCCACCCTGGAGGACCAGCAGCGCTTCGGCACCGCCATCCGCGACGTTCTCGCCGCCCTCGACATGGCCGAGGAGATGAGCTCCGATCAGGAGGAGGACGAGGACAGCGATCCGGAGAGCGAGGACAACTCCGACACCTCCAGCGACGACGAATCCTCGGCCGAAGGCCAGGAGGACCAGGAGGACGCGGCCGCCCCCCAGGAGACCGAGACCCTCGGCGAAGAGGAAGAGGCGAGCGAGTCGGAGAGCGCCGAATCCACCAGCGAGGACTACCGGGACGACGACCTGGCCGATCCTCGGGAATCCGGCGAGGCCGCGCGCGCCGAGCCGCCCACGGGGCTGCGCCGGGCCGAGGTCGACTACCGGGTCTACACCACCCGCTTCGACGAGATCATCAAGGCGGAGGAGCTGTGCGATTCCGCCGAGCTGGACCGGCTCCGCGGTTTTCTGGACAAGCAGCTCTCCCATCTTCAGGGCGTCGTCGCCCGGCTCGCGAACCGGCTGCAGCGCCGGCTGATGGCCCAGCAGAACCGCGCCTGGGAATTCGATCAGGAGGAAGGCTGGCTCGATACCGCGCGGCTCGCCCGTATCGTCATCGACCCGATGCAGCCGCTCGCCTTCAAGCGCGAACGGGAAGCCAACTTCCGCGACACCGTCGTCACGCTCCTCCTGGACAATTCCGGCTCCATGCGCGGGCGGCCGATCACGGTCGCGGCGACCTGCGCCGACATTCTCGCCCGGACCCTGGAGCGCTGCGGCGTCAAGGTGGAGATCCTGGGCTTCACGACGCGCGCCTGGAAGGGCGGCCAGTCGCGGGAAAACTGGCTGCAGAACGGCAAGCCGGTCTCGCCGGGCCGGCTGAACGATCTGCGCCACATCGTCTACAAGTCGGCCGACACGCCCTGGCGCCGGTCGCGGCGCAATCTCGGCCTGATGATGCGCGAAGGGCTCCTGAAGGAGAACATCGACGGCGAGGCGCTGGAGTGGGCCCACGGTCGCCTGCTCGGCCGCCCGGAAAGCCGGCGCATCCTGATGATGATCTCCGACGGGGCGCCGGTCGACGATTCCACGCTCTCGGTGAACAGCGGCAACTATCTGGAGCGGCACCTGCGCGCCGTGATCGACGAGATCGAGACCAATTCGGCGATCGAACTCATCGCCATCGGCATCGGCCACGACGTCACGCGCTACTATCGGCGGGCCGTCACCATCGTCGATGCCGACGAGCTGGCGGGCGCGATCGTGGAGCAGCTCGCTTCCCTGTTCGCGGAGGAAACCCAGACCCCGCGCGGCCGACGCGGCGCTGCGTGAGGCGTTCCGGGCGTCTCGCCCTTGCACTGGCCGCTCTGGGGCTCTGGCTGCCCCTCGGCGCAGTGTCCGCCCACGCCGAGCCGATCGAAGTCCAGGCGACCCCGATCCGGGCCTTCCACGTCCGCGACGAGATCAGCCGGTACGGGGATCTCCGCTTTCTGGGCGGGCTGTCCCTCACCTCCCGCAGCCGTGCGTTCGGCGCCCTGTCCGGCCTTCTGGTGTCGGACGACGGGGCGACCCTTCTCGCCGTATCGGACCTCGGCTCCTGGCTGACGCTGGACCTCCGGCAGGATCCGGACGGCGCCCCGCTCGGCATCCGGAGCGCCGATCTCGCGCCGCGTCTGGGAACCGACGGGCAGCCGATTTCCGACAAGCCGAACCAGGACGCCGAGTCGCTCGCCCGACGGGGCGACGAAGTTCTGGTCTCCGTGGAGGTCGGCCGCGCGCTGCTCGCCTATCCGGGCGCCGATCCCGTGTCGGCCACGCCGCGGTCTGTTTCGCTGCCCGCGGAGATGCGCTGCCTGCCGCCCAATGGCGGGATCGAAGCCATGGACGTGGCTCCTCCGTCGAGCCCCGTCGCCGGCACTCTCTTCCTGTTCGCCGAGCGCGGCTGCAGCCGCGGCCCGGTCGCAACCGGTCCCGACGCCCTCCCGGTCTGGCGCCTGTCACCGGGCGGCGCAAGCCAGCGGATGCGGCTGGTGCGCTCGGACGGGTTCCGGCCGACAGGTGCGGCCTTCCTGCCGCGAGGGGACCTTCTGCTTCTGGAGCGGCGCTATGCGGGCGGCATCGATATCGCCATGCGCATCCGCCGGATCGGGCGCGATGCGCTCGCCGGCTCCGCCCCGCTCGACGGTCCGGTCGTGATCGAGGCCGATTTCGCCTATGAGATCGACAATATGGAAGGCATTGCGGTCAGCGCCGACCGCGCCGGGCGGCCGGTGGTCACCCTCGTCTCCGACGACAACAGGTCCCTGTTCCAGCGCACGCTGGTGCTGCGATTTCGGCTGGAGACGCCGGTGCCCCAGGCAAAGCCCGGCTAGCCGCCCGTCCGGCCACGACCGGAACATCGCTGTCAGACAGGGCTCTAGGCTGCGGAGCGGGCCGGCGGCGCGCCGATCAGCGCCATCAGGACCCGGTAGGGCGCCAGCAGAACCAGCGCGACCAGGAGCTTCACCGACAGGTCGCCGAGCGCCCACGACATCCAGCGCGGCACTTCGACCGGCAGCACGCCGAGCAACGGCGCGGAGCCGATGGCGAAGCCATCGTTCGGGCCCAGGAAGACGAATACGGCGGCGAAGGCGATCCCGAAGAACAGGATCGTGTCGACCAGCGATCCGATCACCGACGAGACCAGCGGCGCCCGCCACCAGGCGCCGCGGCGGAGCCGGTCGAAGATGGTGACGTCCAGGAGCTGGGCGACGAGGAAGGCCGACCCGGACGCGATCGCGATGCGCGGCGTCGCCAGAACGACCGACAGGGCGAGCGCGACGGTGAACCCGGCGAACACGACCATCCGGGCCGCGGCCGGGCCGTAGCGGCGGTTGGTCAGGTCGGTCACCAGGAAGGCGATCGGATAGGTGAACGCACCCCACGTCAGAAGATCCGCGAGATCGAGCGGCCCGAGCCGGGCCGCGACCGGATACTGGACGAGGATGTTCGAGGCGAGCACCACCGCCGTCATGGCCGCAATGGCAATGACGATCTGGCGGGCGCCAAACGGCTCGGAACGGGTCATCGGCTGGCCTTGCTTGTCGAGCAGAGGACGTCGACGACCGGCACTTACGCGGCCGCTTCGGTCTTCTTGGCCACGATCTCGCGCTTCAGAAGCAGCGCGCGCGGCGACAGGGTCTTGTCGTCCTGCTTGAGCAGGAAGGCGTCGAGACCGCCCCGGTGCTCGACGGAGCGCAGCGCGGCCGCACTCACGCGGAGCCGCACACCGCGGTCGAGCGCGTCGGAAAGCAGGGTGACCGTGCACAGGTTCGGCAGGAAGCGACGCCGCGTCTTGTTGTTGGCGTGGCTCACGTTGTTGCCGGTCAGCACGGCCTTGCCGGTCAGTTCACAGCGACGGGCCATTGCAAAAAATCCTCGTCTGGAGGGCCGGGACCACCCGCCCCCACGTCATCTCGCTAGGTCATGGGATCGCGTTTCTATAGGAATACCGCCGATCCACGTCAAGCGGCCTGCGACCCTTCGTTGCCGAAAGAAGCGCTCACGTTAACCCGCTGGTGACCATACCGGGACTAGCGTCGCCGCTGACGTGCTTCGTTTCCGCCCGGCCTCGGCGAGAGGCCGACGCGAGGCAGGAGCCGTCGCCAACCATGACGCTGAGACGACACGGGCGGTCGGCCCGGTTTCATCGCGATCCAGACGAGGGTTAACAAGGTGCAGGCACGTCAGTTCCGATTCATGCGGCGCCGTTTCATCCCGATCGCCATCCTTCTGGCCGCAACGGCCTGGCCGGGCGCCGCCACCGCCGGCGAACGGACCACGGCAGGCGTGCGCTACGACGTCAGCTTCAAGGGCGTGACCATCGCCAAGGGCAGCCTGTCGGTGATCCTGGCCGACGACGCCTATTCGGTGAAGGTCGACATGAAGCCCACCGGCTTCGCCTCGCTCCTGACCGCGTCCAAGGTCGACGCGGAAGTGAAGGGGCATCTGGGCGAGACCGGCCTGTCGCCCTCCAGCTACCGGCTGGTGTCGGTCGATCCGGGCGAGACCACCAAGGTCTCGATGCGGCTCGCCGATCACAGCGTCGCCTCGCTGTCCGCCCGCCCCCCGCTCGATCCGGCACCGGACCGGGTCGACGTGGTCGCCGGCCACAAGCGCGGCATTCTCGATCCGATCAGCGCGGCCGTGCTGCCGATCCGCCGGACCGGCGCGGAACCGGACCTGAAAGAAGCCTGCAACCGCCAGCTTCCGGTCTTCGATGGATGGAGCCGCTACCAGGTCGACCTCGCCCCCAAGGGTGAAATCCGACTGCGCACGCCGAGCTACGACGGCAAGGCCTTCCAGTGCTCCGCGCGCTGGACTCCGATCGCCGGTCACCGGGCCAACTCCGAAAGCGTGGCCTATCTCGCCCGCAATCAGGGCCTGGAAGCCGCCTTCGTCGCGGTCGGCGACGACGTCTTCGTCCCCGTGTCCATCTCGATCGAGACGCCGCACGGGGTCCTGTCCGTCCAGGCCACCGATATCAAGCTGCGCGGGGTGCGCCTGGCGGCCGCCGAGTAGGCCGACAGCCGTCTGACCCGCCCAGGGGCCGCCGTCACCGACGCCGGCCCTTTTTTGCGTCCGGACGCCGTTCGGCAGGTCATGCGGCTTCACCGGCACCCGCATCCCGCAACACGGCAAGATCCCGCTGATGTGACGAAGGCCGCAAGACTTAGGTCAGAGTAAATAACGGGTAAATCTGATTGATCTAATTCTCCCGGATGTACCAGTTTCATCCTGCATATCCGGAACAAAGACAGAATTTCGAGCGGCGCCCGATTCGATCCCGATTCGGTCTACTTACGTTCTTTTTCGTGACATCAAGCCGCTCCGCACTTGCGCGGCGAAAATCCGTCAGCCCGGGATCGATCGGCGCTTGACTCTCTCTCCATTTCGATTCGCCAGCGCGACTCGCAGTGCGTGTCCCGCCGGCGCCCCGCAGTCGTCCCGTGAATCAAGATCTGGGGTGGATTTCCCGATTCAAAACAACCAGTTGCGGGGAACGAAGCGTGAATCGAAATGAGTCGCCGATTCGGCCGCGATTCGTTCCGGACTCGTTCCGGTTGCGTTTGAGCGGCCCTATTTTTGGCGTGCGAGCGCGCCACTGTGTGTTAGACAGGAAGGCAGCGTCCGAGCGGCCGGTCCTTCATCCCGGCCCGTGGCGACAGTATTCGGACCGACCGCAGGACAAGGAGCCGACCGGCGTTGAGCCGCAATTCTCCATGAAGGCCCCGGGCCTCCGTTCGCAGCGTCGTGTCCCCGCAAAGCCGCGACCTCCCGCCAAGTTCCTCGAGCCGACCATTCCATGACGGTTCCGTCGCAGATCCCCCTTCCACGCCAGGCGCGCGCCCGTACGGTGACGGCGGTGCTCGGGCCGACGAACACCGGCAAGACGCATCTGGCGATCGAGCGGATGCTCGGCCACAGCTCCGGGCTGATCGGCCTGCCGCTGCGCCTGCTTGCGCGCGAGGTCTATGGCCGGGTGGTGGCCCGGGTCGGGGCCGACCAGGTCGCCCTGGTCACCGGCGAGGAGAAGATCCTTCCCGACAATCCGCGCTACTACATCTCCACCGTGGAGGCGATGCCGCAGACCACCGATGTCGATTTCGTCGCCATCGACGAGGTTCAGCTCGCCTCCGACCTGGAACGCGGCCGCGTCTTCACCGACCGCATCCTCCGGCTGCGCGGACACTCCGAGACGCTGCTCCTGGGGGCGGCGACCGCGCGGCCGATCCTGGAGCGGCTGCTGCCGGGCCTCAACGTGGTCACCCGGCCGCGCATGTCGGTGCTGCGCTATTCCGGCTCCAAGAAGATCACCCGGCTGCCGACCCGGTCGGCGGTGGTCGCGTTTTCGTCCGCCGAGGTCTACCAGATCGCCGAGCTGATCCGCCGCCAGCGGGGCGGCGCGGCGGTGGTGCTGGGTGCGCTGAGCCCGCGCACCCGCAACGCCCAGGTCGAGCTGTTCCAGTCCGGCGACGTGGATTTCCTGATCGCCACCGACGCGATCGGCATGGGCCTGAACCTCGACGTGGACCACGTGGCGTTCGCCGCCGACCGGAAATTCGACGGCTACCAGTACCGAAGGCTCAATCCGGGCGAACTCGGCCAGATCGCCGGCCGCGCCGGCCGGCACATGCGCGACGGCACCTTCGGCGTGACCGGCCGCGTCGATCCGTTCGGCGACGATCTGGTGGAAGCGCTGGAGACCCACAGCTTCGAGCCCATCAAACTCTTCCAGTGGCGCAATCCCGATCTCGACTTCTCCTCGATCAGCGCGCTCAGGCAGGCACTCGACGCCCCGCCTCAGGAACAGGGCCTCACCCGTGCGCCGACTTCCGAGGACATCATCTGCCTCGAACACGCGGCCAAGGATCCCGAGATCAGCGGCCTCGCCAGGGGTCCGGCGGCGGTGGAGCGGCTGTGGGAAGTGTGCCAGCTTCCCGACTATCGGCGGATCGCGCCGGCAAACCATGCAGATCTGGTGCTTGGCCTTTACCGGAACCTCATGCAAGAAGGGCGCGTTCCGGACGATTGGTTTTCCAGGCAGCTCGCCTTTGCCGATCGGACGGACGGCGACATCGACACCCTGTCGAACCGAATCGCGCACATCCGGACCTGGACTTATGTTGCCAACCGTGCCGATTGGCTCGACGATCCCGCGCACTGGAGAGGAATCACCCGCGCTATAGAGGACCGCCTGTCGGACGCGCTCCACGAACGCCTGACTCAGCGCTTCGTCGACCGCCGAACCAGCGTGCTCATGCGCCGGCTGAGAGACAACGATATGCTCGAATCCGAGATTACCGCCTCGGGAGACGTGATGGTCGAGGGACATCATGTCGGCAACCTGCACGGCTTCCGCTTCGTCCCGGTCTCCACGGCCGAGACGCCGGACCTCAAGGCCGTGCGCGGAGCGGCCCAGAAAGCGCTTGCCAGCGAGTTCGAAAAGCGGGCCGAACGCCTCGGCAGCGCGCCGGACGCGGCGTTCGTGCTGGCCTCCGACGGCGCGGTCCGATGGCACGGCGAGGCGGTGGCCAAGCTCGTGCCGGGCGAGGAGACGCTGTCGCCCGGCCTGGTGGTCCTGTCCGACGACCAGTTGAGCGGACCGGCTCTGGAAAAGGTCCAGACCCGGCTGCAGCTCTGGCTCAAGGCCCAGATCGAGACCCAGCTGAAGCCGCTGTTCGATCTCAGGGCCGCGGAAGGCCTGGAAGGCATCGCGCGCGGCCTCGCCTTCCAGATCAGCGAGGCGCTGGGCGTCCTCGACCGCCAGCGCGTCGCCGACGACGTCAAGAGCCTGGACCAGCAGGCCCGCGCCGGCATGCGCCAGCTCGGCGTGCGGTTCGGCGCCTACCACATCTATGTTCCGGCCCTGCTCAAGCCGGCGCCGAGCCGGCTCCTGGCGGAGCTCTGGGCGCTCAAGCACGCGACCTTCGATGTGCCGGGGCTCGCCGAACTGCCGCAGCTGTCGGCGTCAGGCCGCACCTCGATCCCCGTCGACCCGGAAATTCCGAAGGATCTCTACGGCGTCGTGGGCTTCCGCGTCTGCGGCAACCGCGCCGTGCGCGTGGACATTCTGGAGCGTCTCGCCGACCAGATCCGTCCGCTGATTGCCTGGAAGCCGTCCGGCGACGCCACCACGCCGCCGGAGGGCGCGATCCCCGAAGGCGGCGGC
Organism: Amorphus orientalis; assembly: GCF_030814015.1. NCBI lineage: Bacteria > Pseudomonadati > Pseudomonadota > Alphaproteobacteria > Hyphomicrobiales > Amorphaceae > Amorphus > Amorphus orientalis. The sequence goes on along the minus strand of NZ_JAUSUL010000001.1, from coordinate 272,367 downwards.
TTCACCGTCACCGTGTCGATGATGTCTCTGCTCGGCTGCTCGGGCGAGGATTTCGCGTCGGTCCTGAAGTCGCTCGGCTACCGGGTGGAACGCCGGCCCGCGCCGCCCCAGCCGGTCGAACCTGTCGAGCCGGCTGCCGACGCCGGTGGGACGGGCGCTTCCGCCACGCCTGACAGTTCCGTCTCCGAGACGTCGGAGACCGTGTCCGAGGCCCCGGCCCTGTCGGAGACCGAGGCCGAAGCGCCGGCGGCAAGCGAGGACACTCCCGCGCCGGACATTGCTGCCTCCTCTGCCGAGGAAAACGTTCCCGAGCCCGCCACGGACGAGGTCGCAGGTTCGGGGGCGAACGAGGCTGCAGCCGCTCAGCCCGCCCCGCCCGAAGTCCTGACCGAGGTCGGCGCCGAGGCTCCGGCCACCGAAGAGCCGGCCGCCGCGGCGGATGCGGACGTCTCCTCGGAGGCCGAACCGGCGACCCCGTCGGCGGACGTTGCGGACGCGACGCCCGAGGCAAGCGCGGAACCCGCCATGATCGAGGTGTGGCGGCCGGGACGCCGCCGGCGCCCCGAGCATCACCGGGATCGGCGGAGCGAGGGGCAGGGCGAAGGCCCTCGTCGCGGGCGCGGCGGGCCACGCCGCGGCGACCAGAAGGGACAGGGAGCCGGTCAGGATCAGGCCGGCGGCGCCCAGGCGAGGACCGGCGGCGGTCCGGACCGCAAGCGCGGCGGGGAAAAATCCCATTATCCCGGCAAGGGCGGTGGAAAGCGTCCCAATCAGCAGGCCAAGGGCGGCGGAAACAAGCCGCCCCAGCGCGGGTCCGGCCCTCCGGAGCGCGAGAAGAAGGCCGATCCGGATTCGCCGTTCGCCAAGCTGGCAGAGCTGAAGCGCAACATGGAGCGTGACAAGGGTGGCCGCGGCTGAGGCGGAGCCCCCGGACCGGCTTCGGCTGGACCTGTGGATCTGGCGCGCGCGCCTCGCCAAGACGCGCGGGCTGGCCCAGGAACTCATCGCCGGCGGCAAGGTCCGGGTGAACCGGGACAAGGTGCGAACGTCCGGTCGTCGGGTGGGTCCGGGCGACGTGGTGACCATCACCGGGCCGCGCGGGGTTCGGGTTCTCAAGATCCAGACCTGCCCGGAGCGGCGGGGATCGGCCGCGGCGACGGCGGGCGTCTACGAGGACCTGACGCCGCCTCCGCGGGACCCGGAAGACCCGGGCTCCCTTGATCGCTGACGGCCGTCCGCGAGGTGCCCGAACCTCTTGCGGCGAACAAAGTTTCTGCCGAAGTGACGGTTTGGGGTGCGAGCTTGCTTGAGACGCACGTGCGTAACGGCTAAAGCCCACACTCAGAGTGAAAAGTTTCTAAGGTCGCGCCGCAATGCTCGGTCGGCGCACCCGGTTGGAGGTTGGAAATGACGTACGTCGTCACCGACGCGTGCATCAAATGCAAGTACACCGACTGTGTCGAGGTCTGTCCGGTCGACTGCTTCTATGAAGGCGAGAACATGCTCGTCATTCATCCCGACGAGTGCATCGACTGCGGCGTGTGCGAGCCGGAATGCCCGATCGACGCCATCAAGCCGGACACCGAGCCGGGGCTCGAGAAATGGCTTGAGGTCAACACCGAGTATGCCTCGAAGTGGCCCAATCTCACGGCCAAGAAGGATCCCATGCCGGAAGCGGATTCGTTCGACGGCGTCGAGAACAAGTTCGAGAAGTACTTCTCGACCGAGCCCGGTCCGGGCGACTGACTACGCGGACCGCGATGGCGAAACCATGCCGCAGCGCCGACGCGTTGCAACGGGTTTCCGGGACCAAATGCGGTCCGCGGCCGTTTTGCTATGCGGCAAGCCTTTGATTTTTGCCCAATTTGCGCTATATTGCAGAATTGGTTTGATCGCTCGCACCTCTTGACCGCTTCGAGGCGTTCTCTGCCGCAATCATCTTACGTGAACCGAACCAGCTCTGGCCGCAGGAGTGTTCCCGAAATCGGCCGGGCCTTGCTGCGTCGGCAGCAGATGCGGTTTTCACGGCAGAATGCGGCCTGAAGGTCGAAACGGCCGGTCCGTCCCGGACGCGCGGGATCATCCAATAACGAAAAGCGCCATCGGGCGCTCAATAGACGATTCGGCCTTTGGCATAAAGGTCGGTCGAGAACATCAAGAAGGCGCAGGAGTCAGACGCGTATGGCCACCCCGGCAAAAAAATCGGTTCAGCGTTCGACCTTCAAGCCCCAGGATTACATCGTCTATCCGGCGCACGGCGTCGGTCAGATCGAGGCAATCGAGGAGCAAGAGGTCGCTGGTCACAAGCTCGAGTTGATCGTGGTCAACTTCGAGAAGGACAAGATGACGCTGCGCGTCCCCGTGGCCAAGGCGAAGAGCGCTGGCCTGCGGAAGCTGGCCGACAGCCCGACCGTAAAGAAAGCCCTGGATGTCGTCACCGGCCGCGCCCGGGTGAAGCGCACCATGTGGAGCCGCCGCGCCCAGGAATACGAGGCGAAGATCAATTCCGGCGACCTGCTGTCCATCGCAGAGGTCGTGCGTGACCTGTTCCGCGCCGACACCCAGCCCGAGCAGTCCTATTCCGAGCGGCAGCTCTTCGAGGCTGCGCTGGACCGGATGGCGCGCGAGATCGCGGCCGTCAACAAGGTCTCGGAGACCGAGGCCGTCCGCCTCATCGAGGCCCAGCTCGCGAAGGCGCCCCGCCGCGGTCCGAAGACCGACGGAGAAGGCGGCGACGACGTGGACGGCGAAGAGGAGCACGAGGAGGCCGCCTGAGGCTTTCCTGCCTGCTTGGGCAATTTTCCTGAACGCGATGTGGAACGGGCGCCCTCGGCGCCCGTTTTCTTATTTGGCCTTGCTTCGATCACGATTACGTGCGGCGCCCACAATGAGGCTCGCATGATCCGGTCGCGCGGGGGCATCGTAGATGCATTAGAACCGCATCAAATAGCGAGGACGCTATGCCCGGTGCCACCATCTCACGTCGCCAGCTTGTCCGTGCCGCCATGGACGCGCCCTATCTCGGTCGCGAAGAGGAGTTGGAGCTCGCCCGGAAATGGCGAGAAACGGGAGATCAACCGGCACTCGACCGGCTTGCGTCGGCGCACATGCGGCTGGTGATCGCGCTCGCCGCCAAGTTCCGCAATTTCGGCCTTCCGATGAACGACCTGATCCAGGAAGGACACGTCGGACTGCTGGAAGCCGCTTCCCGTTTCGAGCCGGAACGCAACGTCCGCTTCTCCACCTACGCGACCTGGTGGATCCGCGCGTCGATCCAGGACTACATCCTGCGAAACTGGTCGATCGTGCGCGGCGGCACCTCGTCGACCCAGAAGGCGCTCTTCTTCAATCTGCGCCGCCTGCGCGCGCGGCTGACCCGCGACAGCGTGTCGAGCACGATGACGTCGGACATGATGTCGGAGGTCGCCACCGCCGTCGGCGTCTCCAAGGCCGACGTCGAGCTGATGAATTCCCGCCTGTCGGGACCGGACACGTCGCTGAACGCCCCGGTTATGGAAACCGAGGGCACCAGCGCCGACCGGCAGGACTTCCTGATCTGCGAGCAGCCGCTTCAGGACGAGACCGTCGGCGACTTCATCGACACCGAGCGTCGCAGCCGCTGGCTCAAGAATGCGCTGCAGGAGCTGAGCGAGCGCGAACTGCGCATCGTGCGCGAACGCCGGCTGACCGACGAAGGCGCAACGCTGGAAAGCCTCGGCTCCGCCCTGGGCATCTCCAAGGAGCGGGTCCGCCAGATCGAGAACAGGGCGCTGGAAAAGCTTCGGACCGCCCTTCTCCGCGATCATCCGGACCGGGCCGCCTTCAACTGACGGCCGCCCGTCCGGTCAGACGCTCCCCCTTGCCGCACCAGGTCGACAACCGGCCCGCACCGCCTCATACCGGCGGTGCGTTCGCGTTCGCACGTGGAGAACGCCGCAGCGATCAGCCCAGCAGGCCAGGGAACAGCCCGAGCAGCCCGACGACGATCAGATAGGCTGCCACGGCAATGTTCAGAACCCGCGGCACGATCAGGATCAGGATCCCGACGATCAGGGCCAGAAGCGGCTGGATTGCAACGACGTCCACCATGTGAAGTCCTCCTGATGAGAGCCGGCCGGGACCGGGGCGGCCGCGGCCCGATTCAATCTGAGTGCCCTGCCAGATAAGCCCGACGCGGACGTCGGCGGCATGACAGCTTCCCGTGTACGGGACCTTCCCGTCTCGATGGGAAAGGTCCTGGAGCCAGTTCCATGAGCAGGTGCTTCCGGTCCGGTCCGGACCGGACAACGGCAGCGCGCTCATGGCACAAAAAAGGGCGGCCCGCGAGAGCCGCCCTTTTCATGTCGGATCCGAGGATCCAACGCGGATCGCCCGCGCCGGTTCACCCGTCCAGCCGCTTTTCCTCCGGGCCGTTTCAGCCCGTACGGGAGATGCGCGGCCTTACTCTTCCTTCTCCGGCTCGTCCCCTTCGCGGGCCTTCAGCGCCGCACCGAGGATGTCGCCGAGAGACGCGCCGGAGTCGGTGGAACCGTACTGAGCGACGGCTTCCTTCTCCTCGGCGATCTCCAGGGCCTTGATCGAGATCGCGACCTTGCGGGCCTTCTTGTCGAACTGGGTGACGCGGGCGTCCACCTTCTGGCCGACAGAGAACCGCTCGGGCCGCTGCTCGGAGCGGTCGCGGGCGAGATCGGCGCGGCGGATGAACGCCGACAGGTCCGTCCCGACGATCTTCACCTCGAGGCCGGCATCCTGCACCTGGGTCACTTCGCAGGTGACGATGGCGCCCTTGCGGACATCGCCGGCCTCGGTGAACGGATCACCCTGAAGCTGCTTGATGCCCAGCGAGATGCGCTCCTTCTCGACGTCGACGTCGAGCACGACCGCACGGACCATGTCGCCCTTGTTGAAGTCGGCGATAACGTCCTCGCCCGGCCGGTTCCAGTCCAGGTCGGACAGGTGGACCATGCCGTCGATGTCGCCGTCCAGGCCGATGAACAGACCGAACTCGGTCTTGTTCTTGACCTCGCCCTCGACCTCGGTGCCGACCGGATGGGTCTCCAGGAACTGCTCCCAGGGATTCTCCAGGGTCTGCTTGAGGCCGAGCGAGATGCGCCGCTTCACCGGGTCGACTTCGAGGATCACCACCTCGACTTCCTGGCTGGTGGAGACGATCTTGCCCGGATGGACGTTCTTCTTCGTCCAGCTCATTTCCGAGACGTGGATCAGACCCTCGATCCCCGGCTCCAGCTCCACGAAGGCGCCGTAGTCGGTGATGTTGTTGACGCGGCCCGTGAAGCGCGCGTTCACCGGGTACTTCGCCTCGATGCCTTCCCACGGGTCGGCCATCAGCTGCTTCATGCCGAGCGAGATGCGGTGGGTGTCGTGATTGACACGGATCACCTGCACCTTGACGGTCTGGCCGATGGCTAGGATCTCGGTCGGATGATTGACGCGGCGCCAGGCCATGTCGGTGACGTGGAGAAGGCCGTCGATGCCGCCGAGGTCCACGAACGCACCGTAATCGGTGATGTTCTTGACCACGCCCTCGATGACCTGACCCTCTTCGAGGCTCTGGACCAGCTCGGAGCGCTGCTCGGCGCGGGTCTCTTCCAGGACGACGCGGCGGGACACGACGATGTTGCCGCGGCGCTTGTCCATCTTCAGGATCTGGAACGGCTGCGGCGTGTGCATCAGCGGGCCGACGTCGCGGACCGGACGGATGTCCACCTGGCTGCGCGGCAGGAACGCCACGGCGCCGTCGAGATCGACGGTGAAGCCGCCCTTGACGGAATTGAAGATCTGGCCGGTGACCTTCTCGTTCTTGTTGAAGGCTTCCTCGAGCCGGACCCAGCTCTCTTCACGGCGTGCCTTGTCGCGCGACAGCACGGCCTCGCCCAGGGCGTTCTCGACGCGCTCGAGGTAAACCTCGACCTCGTCGCCCATGTTGAGCGTGCCTTCACGGCCCTTGGCACCGAATTCCTTCAGCGGGACGCGGCCTTCGACCTTGAGGCCGACGTCGATGACGGCGAGATCTTTTTCGAAGCCGACCACCGTCCCCTTGACGACGGTCCCTTCCTGCATTTCGGCCGCTTTGAACGAAGCATCGAGGAGGGCGGCAAAATCCTCACGCGACGGGGTTTGTTGTAGGGTCATTCAGTCTCCTGGACGCCGATTGCTCGGCAGGCGCCGGGGGTTGGTGTTGCTCGTCCCGTTCTGCAGGGGATGGTTTGATCCGCTCCTGGTCGAAGCGGTCCGGCGCAAATGCCCCGGCAGAACGGCAATTCGATAACTCGGATGAAACGCCACGAGCGGCCGGATCGGAGATCACGGCCGTTCGAAAACTGCTCCGCTATGTGGCGACTACGGATGCCCATGTCCACCGCTGGGGACCGCCGGCGGGGCTCAGCCCCGATCCTGCGACCGCACCGCAGCGTCCACGATATCCACAGCCGCGCGAAACGCGGCATCTATATCCAAATCGGTTGTATCGAGCAAGACGGCGTCAGGCGCCACGGCGAGCGGGGCGACGGCACGGGTCGAATCCCGTTCGTCCCGGCGACGCAGATCGGCCAGGACGTCGTCATAGGTGACGCTGCCGCCGCGCGCCGCCATCTCCTCGGTGCGCCGCCGGGCCCGGGCCTCAGGGGTCGCCGTCACAAACAGTTTGACCAGCGCATGGGGGCAGACGACCGTTCCGATGTCGCGCCCGTCCAGCACCGCCCCCGGCGGCTCCTCCGCAAACGCCCGCTGCTGCTCCACCAGAGCCGTCCGCACGCCCGGGAGAACGGCGATCCGGGACGCCGCTTCGCCGACCGCGTGCTCCGACAGGGCGGTCCGGTCCATGGCTTCGAAGTCGACGTCCCGAACCATCCGCTCCGCCGCCTGCTCGTCGTCGAGCGACGCGCCGTCCGCCATCAGGGCCTGGGCCACGGCCCGGTAGGTCAGGCCGGTGTCGAGATAGCGCAGCCCGAAATGAGCGGCCAGGCGGCGCGCCATGGTGCCCTTGCCGGACGCGGCGGGGCCGTCGATCGCGATGATCATGAGCCAACAGCCTCCGGCACGCTGAAGCGGGCGCCAAGCTTCTCCATCATGGCGATGAAGCCGGGGAAGCTGGTGGCGATCATGCGGGTGTCGTCGACACTGACCGCCTCGTCGGCGGCGAGCCCCATGATCAGGAAGCTCATGGCGATGCGGTGATCGAGATGGGTGGCGACAGACCCGCCGCCCGCGCGGCCCTTCCGGCCCGTGACCGCCATCCAGGTCTCGCCGGTCTCGACCTCCACGCCGTTGGCGCGCAGCCCGTCGGCCACGGCCTCGAGCCGGTCGGCCTCCTTCACGCGCAGTTCGCCGACACCTTCCATCCGTGTGGTGCCTTCGGCAAACGCCGCGGCGATCGCCAGGATCGGATATTCGTCGATCATCGACGGCGCCCGGCTCGCCGGGACCGTCACGCCCTTGAGCCTGCTGGAGCGGACCCGGATGTCGCCGATCCGCTCGCCGCCGGAAATCCGGTCGTTCTCGATCGCGATGTCCGCGCCCATCTCCTCCAGCGTGTCGAACAGGCCGGTCCGGGTCGGATTCAGAAGCACGTCGGTGACGGTAACGTCGGAGTCGGGCACGATCAGCCCCGCCACCACGGCGAACGCCGCGGAACTCGGATCGCCCGGCACGGTGAGATCGGTCGGCTCAAGGGCCACCGGACCGCTGACGGAGATCTGGCGACGGCCGTCGGCGTCGGTCTCGGTCTTCAGCGACACGCCGAACCCGGCCAGAAGCCGTTCGGTATGGTCGCGGGAGGCGACGGGCTCGATGATCGTGGTCGTCCCCGGCGTGTTCAGCCCGGCCAGAAGCACGGCCGATTTGATCTGCGCGGAGGGAACGGGAAGCTCGTAGGTGATCGGAGCCGGCGTCCGTGCGCCGCGGATGGTGAGCGGAAGCCGGTCGCCGGAGCGCGCGATCACGTCCGCGCCCATCATCTTCAAGGGCGTCAGGACCCGCGCCATCGGCCGGCGCGACAGCGAGGCGTCCCCGATCGCGGTCGCCACCAGCGGGTGGCTTGCAAGGAGACCGAGGGTCAGCCGCACGCTCGTGCCCGCATTTCCGAAATCCAGGGCGGTTTCCGGTTCCAGCAGCGCGCCGACGCCGACGCCGTCGATCTGCCACGCCCCGTCCGGCAGCCGCTCGATGGTGGCGCCGAGCGCCCGCATCACACCGATAGTGGCGAGCACGTCTTCGGACTCCAGAAGCCCCTCGACCCGCGAGCGGCCGATGGCCAGCGCGGACAGCATGATCGCGCGGTGAGACACCGACTTGTCGCCGGGAACCGACAGCCGGCCCTTGAGCGGCACCGACGGCGGCGACGTCAACGGTTGAGAGCCCAAACTCGCGCCTCCTTCCAGGTCTGGCATCGGCCTGCCGCCCTCGGTGCCGTCCCGCCCGGAGGGGGCGCGTCCGATCGTGGCGCAGGAAAATGCGGTATCGCACGAACTCCGGCGCGGCCTCGCGGTTATTTGAATCGCACCCGGCGAGAGGCCCGCGTTCCGTGCGATCGGTAGCTAGCATGGTGGTGCGATTGCGTCACCCCGATCGGCAGGTTGGGCGTCAGCGTCGATTCGGCTTTGACAGAGGGGGCAGGCGTGTGTATTCGAGCCGCCTTCCTTTCAGAATGCGAGGCGGTTCCGTGGCGAAACCAGAACTCGGCACGAAACGACTGTGCCCCGGTTGCGGGGCAAAGTACTACGATTTGAACAAGGATCCGATCGTCTGCCCGAAGTGCGGCACCTTGTTCGCCGTCGCTGCGCCGACGCCGTCCCGGTCCGCGAAGGCGGCCGCCGCTCCCAAACCGGCGGAGCCGGAGGCCGAGACGGAAGAGGCTGAGAGCTCCGACGTCGAGCTGGTGTCGCTGGAGGAGGCGGACGACGATGCCGCGCCGGCCTCCCGCGAGACGCCGGACGAGGACGAGGACGTCGAGATCGACACGGACATTCCGGACGATGACGACGGAGCGTTCCTCGAGGACGACGACGAGGATTCGGACGAAGTGTCCGACGTGGTCCGCGGCGGTGACGAGGACGACGACGAGAACCAGTGAGGGAAGCCTGCTTCCCGGCCCCCGGCGCGGATCCCGCGGTCCGCAGATCGGGCGGTTCCGGGACCGGAAGCAGGGACCTTCTGGTGCGGTCGGAGAGGTTTTCCCGACCGCGAACGGAACGGCGGTGAATTTGGCCAACGGACCTATTGATTCCGCGGTCAAGGCCCCCTAAGTTCCGACCCTCTCGCCGGGGCCATCCCATGCCCGGCATCTGGGGCCATAGCTCAGTTGGGAGAGCGCTTGAATGGCATTCAAGAGGTCGGCGGTTCGATTCCGCCTGGCTCCACCAATTTTCCGCTCACGCCGAATTCGCTCCGCTCATCGGCTCCGCGCGGGCGGGCAGTAGCCCGGGCCGCGGTCGCGGCCTTGTGGCGGTTCGCGGTAAACCCTTTTCAGCGTCGAAAATTCTGTTTCCATCCGGCTGCTGCGCCACCAATTTTCCGCTCACGCCGAATTCGCTCCGCTCATCGGCTCCGCGCGGGCGGGCAGTAGCCCGGGCCGCGGTCGCGGCCTTGCATCGGTTCGCGGCAGATCCTCTTCAGCATCGCAAATTCCGATTCGATCCGACTGCCGCTCCGGCGTGGTCGGCGCGAACTCCCCTGCTCTTATTCGCGTCCAGCGGACGGCGCTGCCCCCGCCTCGGACGGCACCGACCCAATGGAAAACGGCCCGCCGGTTTCCCGACGGGCCGTCTCGTCAGTCGTTCGCCTGAAAGCGCGGCTTACTGCGCCTGCAGGAAGTCGCCGACCTCGAGCGTGATGAACTCGTTGTTGTCGCGCTCGCTCGCCGACCGCCCCTTTGAGAAGGGGAAATTGTTGTCGTTGGCGACGATGATCTGGCTTTCCCCGATCCGGTCCACGTCCTCGATGGTGACGAACGGGAAGGTGAACCGGCCGTCCTCGCGCTTGCCGAGACGGGCGACGCCATCGGGATCCTGGATGTTCATCAGGTCGATGTAGCCGACCTTCTTCACCGGCTGGCCGGACTCAACGCCGTCCATGTTGATCAGGTAGACGCGCTTGAACTCGGCCGGGTTCTTGAAGCAGTCCTCGGTCTGGCCGTCCGCGCAGGCCTTTTCCGCGTCGCCCTGGCCGCCGTCGCGCTCGATGATCAGGCCGCGGGTGGCGTCGATCATGTTGAAGTCGCCGATGGCATGGCCGTCGGCCTCCAGCGGATAGAGCCAGTAGTTGCCGGTGAAGGCGCGGCCGGCAACGTCGAACTCCAGGATGCGGAGCGCCTCGGTGCCGTCGGACTTCTCATAGGCGCCGGCTTCCGCGCTCCAGAGGGGACCTTCCAGCAGCGGATAGAGCGTCTTGCCGTCGGGCGACGCGGCAAAGCCCTCATAGCCCTTGGAGCGCTTCAGGTTCACCTCAGGCATGTCGCCGTCCGGGTTGGGAAGCGACACGGCGTAATGGTCGGGCGACACCACCTTGGTGCCGTCGATCACCGTCTCGTGGAATTCCTCCACGACGCCGGTCTCGCGGTCGACCACGATCAGGTACGGGCCGAACTCCTCGCCGATGAACAGCTTGTCGCCGATCGGCTGGAAGCCTTCGAGATCGAAATCCCAGCCGGTCAGATAGCGCTCGTCGCTGGCCTCGTTGGCGATCAGGAACGGCACCACCTTGTTCGGATCCTTCACGAAGGTGGTTTTCAGGATCTCCACCTCGCCGCTCTCAAAGTCCGGCTTCACGTGGTGAAACATCAGCATGGCGTCCGGCGAGTTGACCTTCTTGCCGAAGCCGTTGTCGGTCAGCACCAGGAAGGTCCCGTCCTCCAGCGTCTTGATGCCGGAGAAGCCCTGCACCGGCTGGCCGTTGAACGGCAGCTCGGCGCCGTCGGTCGGCTTGGCGGTGAGGCGGGCGGGCGTGTCGCCGGTGTACTTGCCGGAGACCTTCATCGCCGCCGGCGCGTCGTCCGGGGCGGGAACCAGGGTCTGGGCCGGCAGAACGGCATGGCCGGTCAGCTTGGCGGGGTATTCCTGCTGGGCCGCGGCCGGCACGATGGCGGCAGCGAGCAGTCCGATGGCAACGAACGTGCGCATCCGGTCGGTCCTTTCCAGTTGTCGTACGAATCCGGGCGGCGGCGGCCCGCGTCGTGCGGGTCGGCGATGCCGTCCGATCGGGAACGGCGCGGACATTACGGATGCGATGTGACGGCGATGCTGCGCTGCGATGTCGGTTTGCTGAAGCTTTTCTGACAGAGCCGGGCGGAGATGCCTGAGGAACCCGGCTGCAGCCGGTCGACATCAGACCGGCGGGGTCGGGTCCGGCTTCTGCCCGCCGGCCGCAACGCCCGGTTCCTCCGCTTTCGCCCGGCCCCGGAACGGCTGGATCAGCAACCGGTCGAGCCAGAGATCGCGGCGGGTGCGAAACAGCCCGATGCCGATGGTCATGCCTTCGTGGCCGGCCCGCGGCTGGGCGGTGTAGGTGCCGAACAGCCGGTCCCAGACGGACAGGTTGAAGCCGTAGTTGGAATCCGTCTCGCGACGCTCGATGGAATGGTGGACCCGGTGCATGTCCGGCGTCACCACGGCGAGGCGCAGGACCCGGTCGAGCCCGGCCGGCAGGCGCACATTGGCGTGGTTGAACATCGCCATGCCGTTGAGCACCACCTCGAACACCACGACGGCCACCGCCGGCACGCCGAGGAGCGCCACCAGGGCCAGCTTGATGCCCATGGAGAGCGCGATCTCGATCGGATGGAAGCGGAGCGCCGTGGTCACGTCGATGTCGAGATCGGCATGGTGCATCCGATGCACGCGCCACAGCGCCGGCACCGCATGAAACAGCACGTGCTGGCCGTAGATCGACAGATCGAGCACCAGGAGCGAGACCGCGAAGGCGAGCCAGACCGGCACGTCGACGAGATTGAACAGACCCCATCCCCGCTCCGCCGCGAGCACTGCCAGGCCGACGGCCAGCATCGGGAACACCAGCCGCAGCACCAGGGTGTCCACCACGACGAGCGCCAGATTGTTGCTCCAGCGCAAGACGCGGGGGATCTCCAGCCGCCGCCTCGGCGCGGCGACCTCCCAGATCGCCATCGCAGCGAGCACGGAGGCGAAGATCGCGAGCCGGATGGCCGGCTCATGGGCGAGGATCAGATCGGGCATGGGCCTTTCCCGGCGCGCGGGGCGCCGGGACGTTGTCATGGGACTGGACGTGTCCTCACATGTGGGCCGCGCGGGCTCCACGTCCAGTCACATCCTGGCGTCCGGCCCGGATCAGCCGCGCAGCGGCTTCAGCGCCTCGGCCCAGCGGTGGAGTTCCGACAGCATCAGGTCGGCGCTCTCCACCTGAAGCTTGTTCGGCTCGAACACGCCGTCCTTGATCTGGTCGAACACCATCGGGCACATCACCTGCTCCGGCACAGCCATCATCTTCATGACCGGGAACCAGGTGCGGGTCTGGTCGACGGCACGGGTGCCGCCCGACACGCCGCCATAGCTCACGAACGAGGCCGGCTTGTAGCCCCATTCCTTGGAGACGTAGGTCAGCGCGTTCACCAGCGCCGGGGTCGGGTGGTAGTTGTATTCCGGCGTCACGAACACGAACGCATCGGCGGCGGCGACGCTCTCGGACCACTTCTTGGTGTGGTCGTTCTGGTAGTCCTGCATCCGGGGATGCTTCGGCTCGTCGTAGACCGGAAGGTCGAACTCGGCGAGGTCCACCAGATGGACGTCGAAGGGGCTCTTCTCGGCGGCGTAGGCTTTGAACCAGTTGGCCACGGAGGGACCGACGCGGCCGGGGCGCGTGCTGGCGACGATGACGTTCAGACGAAGGGACATGTCTGCCTTCCTGTTTTCTTGTCCTGGGATCAGGTATCAAAATGATACTGCTATCTGACCGATCGCGCTGCGGCGCACAAGGAGGCACATCGATGGATGCCGGTCACATGGATGTTTCCGGACGCTGTCAGCGCGTCGCGCCGGTGCTGGCGCGCATCGGCGACAAATGGGCGGTGCTGGTGGTGGAGACGCTGGCCGACGGGCCGGTCCGCTTCAACGCGCTGAAGCGAGAAATCGGCGTGATCTCCCAGCGCATGCTGACCTTCACCCTGCGCGGGCTGGAGCGCGACGGCCTGGTCACCCGCACCGTCTATCCGACCGTGCCGCCGCGGGTCGAATATTCCCTGACGCCGCTCGGCCAGTCCCTGCTGGAGCCGATCGGCCATCTGGCGCGCTGGGCCCACGAGCACGCCGAGGAAATGGCCGCCGCCCGGCTCGCCTTCGATGCGGAGACCGTTCCCGAGGCAGAAGCGGCCGAGTAGGTGTTCGGGCGCCCTACTCCGCCGCGTCGGTCGCGGCCTCGTGCCCGAAACGCCGCTCGATATAGTCGGCGACCATCTGCTTGAACTCGTCGGCGATCTTCGGGCCGCGCAGCGTGACCACCTTCTTGCCGTCGACGAACACCGGCGCGGCCGGGGTCTCGCCCGTGCCGGGCAGCGAGATGCCGATATCGGCGTGCTTGGATTCGCCCGGTCCGTTGACGATGCAGCCCATCACGGCGACCTGCAGCGCCTCCACGCCCGGATAGCGCTCCTTCCAGACCGGCATGGAGGTCGACAGATGGTCCTGGATCTCCTTGGCGAGCTCCTGGAACACCGTCGAGGTCGTGCGGCCGCAGCCCGGACAGGCGGCGACCACCGGTACGAACTGGCGGAAGCCCATGGTCTGCAGAAGCTCCTGGGCGACCTTCACCTCCTGGGTCCGGTCGCCGTTCGGCTCCGGCGTCAGCGAGATGCGGATGGTGTCGCCGATGCCTTCCTGCAGCAGGATGCCGAGGGCGGCCGACGAGGCGACGATGCCCTTCGAGCCCATGCCGGCTTCCGTCAGGCCGAGATGCAGCGCGTAGTCGCAGCGCCGGGCAAGATCGCGGTAGACGGCGATCAGCTCCTGCACGTCCGAGACCTTGGCCGACAGCAGGATCCTGTCGCGGCCGAGACCCAGCTCCTCCGCGCGCTCGGCAGAGAGAAGCGCGGAACGGATCATCGCCTCGCGGGTGATCGCCTGGGCGGAGACCGGTGCGTCGGACGCCGCGTTCTCGTCCATGAGATGGGTGAGCAGTTCCTGGTCGAGCGAGCCCCAGTTGACGCCGATGCGGACCGGCTTGTCGTAGCGCATCGCCGTCTCGATGATCGCTCCGAACTGGGTGTCGCGCTTCGCCTTGAAGCCGACATTGCCCGGATTGATGCGGTACTTGGCCAGCGCCTCGGCGCAGGCCGGATGATCGGCGAGCAGCTTGTGGCCGATATAGTGGAAGTCGCCCACCAGCGGCACGGTGACGTTCTTCAGGAGAAGCCGGTCGCGGATGTGCGGCACGGCCGCGGCGGCCTCGTCCCGGTCGACGGTGATGCGGACGATCTCCGACCCGGCCCGGGCGAGTGCGGCCACCTGGGCGACGGTCGCCTCGATGTCGGCGGTGTCGGTGTTCGTCATCGACTGGACGACCACCGGCGCCGGCCCGCCGACGAGGACACCGCCGACGTCGACGCCGACGGAGCGGCGGCGCTGGGACGGCCCGGAAGCAATATTGGGAAGCGGCGCAGTCATACCGGAACTCTCGTTGTCGCCTGTTGCGAACGCGACGGACCCTATCACAAGCCGATCGGCGGGACAGCCGCGTTCCAAGGTCCTATCTAGGGATCGAAGCGCCGGAAGCGAACCCGGTCCGGTCAGGCCGGCTTCGCCCGCGGCCGGTAGTTGACCAGCACGAGCCCCACGAACACCAGCGCCACGGCCGCGAAGAAGCCCGGCGTCATCGGTTCCCCGAGCACGATCACCCCGGCGGCCACGCCGAAGATCGGCGTCATGGACGTGCCGGCCTGCAGCGGACCGGCGGCGTAGCGGGACAGAAGGCTGAACCAGATCAGATAGGTCACGCTGACCACCCAGACCATCTGGTAGAGCACCAGCATGACCGAGCTCGTCGAGACCGGAAGCGTCAGGCTTTCGCCGCGTACCAGCGCCAGCGCCGAGGCCACGATCACGGCGACGCCGAGTTGGTAGAGCAGCACCTTCTCGAACCGGATCGTCCTGAGCACCGACTTGCGGATCGTCAGGGTCTGGCCCGCCCACAGGGCGCCAGCCACCACGCAGGCTCCGTCGGCGACAAGGCTCGACAGGTCGGCGGACGGCGGCGGGACGCCCAGCGCCAGCGCGACGCCGCCGAACGAGAAGGCCAGACCCAGCCACTGCAGCGGCCTGAGCCGCTCGCCCGGCAGCAGCAGGATGGCGCCAAGCGCCACGAAGAAGGGCGCCGTGTAGAGAAACAGCGAGACCCGGCTGGCCGTCGTGTAGTCGAGCGCGACATAGAGCATCGCGAATTCGACGCCGAAGAAGCCACCAGAGAGCAGGCCCGGCCAGAGCGAACCGTCCTTCTCGAACAGGGACACTCCGCGCATCAGCGCCCAGGCCAGCACCAGCACGAAGGCGCCGGCATAGCGGATCCCCATCTGGATCAGCGGCGGAATGTCGACGAGGGCGAGCTTGATGGCGACCTGCTGGACGCCCCAGCTGGCGCACAGGAGCACCAGCAGGCTCACCGCGGTCACATCGGGCGCGGGCGCCGGGGCGGCTGCGCCCCGCGCATCGGCGGTTGCCGTCATGCCGGCTCCCGCGAGCAGTGTTCGCAGATGCCGAAGATTTCCAGTGTGGCGCGCTGGGGCGTGAAGCCGGCCGAGCGGGCCACCTGATCGATCTTGATGCCGAGATCGGTCGCCTTCGCCTCGCCGACCTGGCGGCAGCGCTCGCAGATCAGGAAGACCAGCGGCTGCGCCGTACCGTGGTTTTCGCCGCAGGCAACATAGGCGTTCAGGCTTTCGATCCGATGCGCCAGTCCTTCCTCGGTCAGAAAGGAGAGCGCACGGTAGACCGAGATCGGCGCCGGCCGGCCGGAGCTCTCGGCGAGACGGTCGAGAATGTCGTAGGCGCCCAGCGGCGCGTGACTTTCGGCCAGCTTTTCCAGAACGGCGCGGCGCATCGCGGAGAGACGCAAGCCCTTTGAGCGGCAATGCTCCTCCGCCGCAGCGACGGCGGCAGGCGCGCATCCGTGGTGGTCGTGGGTCGGGTCTGGAAAGATACCGCTCATGTCACGTCCTGTTCGGGCGACGCCGGGCCAGCGGCCCGGCGCATGGACTTCCCCTGCCCTCCACCGCCCCTCTTAGCCTGCAATGCGTCCGCTGACGAGATCGCCGCTTGGCACGCACCGTATTCGAGCCTATCGCATCGATGTGCCGTCGTCGTGAAACTGCGGCAATACTCAGCTTGATTGCACCCCGGCGCCCATCGATGTCATCGTTGCGGCGCAGCGAACCCGATGGAAGAGGTAACTGGAATGCTCGACGGAAAGACGGCTGTGATCACCGGCTCCACCTCCGGTATCGGTCTCGGCTATGCCCGGGCCATGGCCGAAAAGGGAGCCAACATCGTCATCAACGGGTTTGGCGACAAGGACGCGATCGAGAAGGAACGCGCCGCGATCGAGAGCGAATTCAAGGTCAAGTGCGTCTACTCCGCCGCCGACATGACCAAGCCGGACGAGATCACCGGCATGATCAAGATGGCCGAAGACACGTTCGGCGCGGTCGACATTCTGGTCAACAATGCGGGCATCCAGTACGTCTCGCCGATCGAGGACTTCCCGGACGCCAAGTGGGACCAGATCCTCGCCATCAACCTCTCCTCCGCCTTCCACACGATCAAGGCCGCCGTGCCCGGCATGAAGAGCCGGAAATGGGGCCGGATCATCAACACCGCTTCGGCCCACGCCCTGGTCGCCTCGCCCGACAAGGCGGCCTACGTGGCCGCCAAGCACGGCATCGCCGGCCTCACCAAAGTGGTGGCGCTGGAAACCGCCCAGCACGGCGTGACGGTCAACGCGCTCTGCCCGGGCTATGTCTGGACCCCGCTCGTCGAAGCGCAGATCCCGGACACCGCCAAGGCGCGCGGCATCACCGAGGAAGAGGTGAAGCGGGACGTGCTTCTGGCGGCGCAGCCAACCAAGGAGTTCGTCACCGTCGAACAGGTGGCCGCCTATGCGGTGTTCCTGTGCTCCGACGCGGCGTCGTCGATCACCGGCGCGATCCTGCCCATCGACGGCGGCTGGACGGCGGAATAACCGGCCGCGACAGCGCCAACGAGCCGGGAAGCGGGCAAGGACCCGCTTCCGCGGCCCTCACGCATCAAAGCGTGTGGTAGCGGGCGCGGGCGCTGCGTTCGAGCGCTGCCGTGGTCAGCTTGTCCAGCTCCAGCCGGTCGCGCAGCATGGCGAGAAGCCGGAGCTCCTCCGGCTCGACGTGAAGATCGGCGGCCGCCACCTCGACACCGAGCGCATAGGCGGTCTCGTAGAGCTGGGCCGGAATGCAGGTGCGGATCAGTTCCAGCACCGTCTCCAGCCCGTCGTCGGCCTGCAGGATATCCGCGCAGGTCTCCGCGGCTTCGACCAGCCGTCCCTCCCGAAAGTCACGGAAAACCGGAAGGGTACGCACGATGTCACCAATGCGCTGAAGCTCGGCGTCGGTCATGGACCGGTCGACCGCCGACATGGTGACCATGACGTAGATGAGCGCATCGTGGTGGGAAATCGGTTGATCCATGTCAGACTCGCCGTGGTTGCTCGCAAAATCCGCGCGAACCTAGAGCTTTTTCCGACGGGGTGGAAACACCTAATCGATCGGAAACGGCTCCGTATCCGATATTTGAGCAATCCCCCTCGGTCGGATCCGAGCGCTCTGCCGCATCAGGCCGATTTCGCGGCCTTGAGAATTGACCCGACCGGCCCGTCCCCATAGATCAGCGGCGTGAGAGGCGGCCTGCCGCGCGGCACATGCCCTCCGCATCGATCACGACAGACGATCCCGGCCTCCGCACGGCACCCGGTGGTGCCCAGGCACGGAGCACGGACTTTCGTCATCCGACCCGTCTCCCGTCGCACCCGACGGCAACCGATCAAGGCCCCTATCATGACCGTTCGCCCCGAGCCCTCCGATCTTTCCGAAGAGATCGTCGCTGCGGCGAAGGTCAGCAAGGCGTGGCCGTTCGAAGAGGCGCGCAAGCTGGTCGAGCGGCTGGAGCGTCAGGGCGGCAAGGACGAGGTCCTGTTCGAGACCGGCTACGGCCCGTCCGGCCTGCCGCACATCGGCACCTTCGGCGAGGTCGCCCGCACCACGATGGTGCGCCACGCCTTCCGCGTTCTGACCGAGGACCGGATCAAGACGCGGCTGCTGTGCTTCTCCGACGACATGGACGGCATGCGCAAGGTGCCCGAGAACGTGCCCAATCAGGCGCTCTTGCAGGAGAATCTCGGCAAGCCGCTGACCCGGGTCCCGGACCCGTTCGAGAACTTCGAGTCGTTCGGCGCCCACAACAACGCGAAGCTGCGCTCGTTCCTCGACGCGTTCGGCTTCGAGTACGAGTTCGCCAGCGCCACCGACTATTACACCTCCGGCCGCTTCGACGAGATCCTCCGGCGCGTCGCCGAGCGCTACCGGGCGATCATGGACGTGATGCTGCCGACGCTGGGCGAGGAGCGCCAGGCCACCTACTCGCCGTTCCTGCCGATCTCTCCCACCACCGGGCGCGTTCTCTACGTGCCGATGAAGGAGGTGAACGCCGCCGAGGGCACCGTGACCTTCGACGACGAGGACGGCACGGAGACGACGCTTCCGGTGACCGGCGGCCATGTGAAGCTGCAGTGGAAGCCCGATTTCGGCGCGCGCTGGGCGGCGCTGGGCGTCGATTTTGAGATGTTCGGCAAGGACCATCTCTCCAACCAGCCGGTCTATGACAGGATCTGCTCGGTGCTCGGCGTCGAACCGCCGGCGCACTTCGTCTACGAGCTCTTCCTCGACGACAAGGGCGAGAAGATCTCCAAGTCGAAGGGCAACGGGCTGACCATCGACGAGTGGCTGACCTACGCCTCGCCGGAAAGCCTCTCGCTCTACATGTTCCAGAAGCCGAAGACGGCGAAGAAGCTCTATTTCGACGTCATCCCGCGCGCCGTCGACGAATATTTCGCCCATCTCTCGGCCATCGGCCGGCAGGACCCGGCGGGCCAGGTGAACAACCCGACCTGGCACATTCACAGCGGCTATCCGCCGGCTGTGGAAATGCCGGTCTCGTTCGCCCTGCTGCTCAATCTGGTGTCGGCCTCGAACGCCGAAACGTCCGACGTGCTGTGGGCCTACATCTCCCGCTACGCGCCGGGCGTGACCCCGCAGACCGCGCCGGAACTGGACCGGCTCGTCGGCTACGCGATCCGCTATTTCGAGGATTTCGTCCGCCCCAAGAAGGTGTTCCGGGCACCCGACGAGACCGAGCGCGCCGCCCTGGCCGACCTCGACGCGAAGCTGGCGGCGCTGCCGGCCGACGCCGATGCGGCGGCGATCCAGGATGCGATCCTCGACGTGGCCCGTCCGATCGAGCGCTACCAGGATCCGAAGCGGAAGGGCCCCGACGGCGGTCCGGGCGTCTCCGGCGTCTGGTTCCAGGCGCTCTACCAGGTGCTGCTCGGCCAGGACCAGGGGCCGCGCTTCGGCTCCTTCGTTGCGCTTTATGGCATCGACGAGACGCGCGCGCTGATCGCCAAGGCGCTCGCCGGCGAGCTGGCGGCGGCGAACACGGAAGCGCGCGACTGACCGGCCGCCCCGTCCGGGCGCCTACTGGGTGGTCGGCGGGATCGGCTGCCAGAGGCCGCGCTTCTGACCCTGGGCAATCCAGGACAGAACCTTCAGCCGATCCGGCGCTTCTTCGGTCGGCTGAGCCCAGCCCTGGGACACGAGCCAGCCGGCGATGTCGGTGCTGCCGACCGTGCAGTCGGCCGCCACGGGTCCGGCGACATCGGACTCTCGCTCCGCCCTGGCCGCCTCTTCGAGCTTTCGCGCCGTCTCCTCGTCGAGCGCCATGCACTCGATCGCGCGCGCGCCCACCAGCTTGCGCAAAGCCGTGCGCGCGCGGATGTCGCAGCTCCATTTGACCGGAGACCCCTCCTGGCAGGATTCGAAGGTCGATGGCCCGGTGACGTGAGCCATTTTCAGGGTCAGCCCGTCGGCGCTGATGGTCAGGGCATCCTCGACCACCACGAGGAAATAGCGGACGGGTTCGGGCGGCAGCGGCGGCGGGACCTCCACCGCGCTCGGCAGCCGCTGAAGCGGCGCGGCGATGTTCGGGCTGCGGGTGATCTCGTTGGAGGAGACGTCCCGGACGGAGGCTTCGGGCTCGGGCGCACCGGCCTGGCCGGCAGCGGCGTCCTGCCCCTCCTCCCCGGCGGCCTGGGGCCGGAACTTGCCGCCCCAGTCGGACGCGTTCTGCGGATCGTCGTTGGGCGCCGCCAGCGGCAGCGTGTCCATTTTCGAGGTTACGGGTCCGAACCAGGCGTCGTCGATCAGGAGCAGCGGCACCACGCTGATCGCTGCCGCGCACACCACCACCAGCGCATAGAGCGCCCTGGAAATCGCCTGGGACCGCCGGCGTTGCCGGGAATAGGACAGCATTACTGGCTCGCCCACAGAATCCGCGCCATCCACTCGATGGAGGCGAGCGGAATCTTGCGGTCGGCGTGCTCCGGATTGAGCGAGGTGAGTTCCAGAACCTTGCCCGTCTGCCGGTGCAGAACCTTGGCCATGACCTCGCCGTCCGTCGTCTTCACGACCACCCGGTCTCCCCGCCGGATCGTCGACGCCCGCGAGACGATCAATACGTCACCGTCGCGATAGAGCGGAAGCATGGAATCGCCGGCGATCTCGAGAGCGTAAACGGGCTCGTCGCGGCGCTCTGGAAAGGCGATCTCGTCCCAGCCCGCCCCCACCGGAAATCCGCCGTCGTCGAAGAATCCGCCGGCGCCGGCCTGGGCGAACCCCAGGAGCGGAACAGCCCGCGGTGTCGGCAACGCATCCGCCGCCGCCTCCTCTGCCCCGGAGGAGCGGAAGAAGTCGGTCAGGCTTGCGCCCGTCGCCTCGAGGATCTTGGCGATCGATTCCGTCGATGGCCAGCGGGGGCGCCCGTCGCCGGCCAGCCGCTTCGACTTGTTGAAGGTCGTCGGATCGAGACCGGCACGCCGGGCCAGGCCGGACGGCGTCATCCCCTGCCGCTCGGCCAACGTGTCGATGGCCGACCAAACCTGATCGTGGGTCAGCATGGAGCCAATACCTCGCCGTCCGCCGGGATCGTCCGCCCGCTGCACCAGAGCATGCCCCGTTCGGGTTGAACCAGCCCGACCGAAAAGGGCCTGCTCAAGCAGTTGAACCAGGAGCCGTTTCTTCTCGACCGGACGGTCTTGTCCGAGCGGAAAAGGCTCCCGGGCCGCAGCGCCCTTCCCTTCGACTGCTCAAGGAATAGATACCTAATCGGCACCTTAATCACGCCCGGCGCCGTCTGTCCAGACGGGATGCCGCGGCTGCGCCCGCCCCCGCACGTCTGCGCTTGAAGCCGGCTCGCCTCACCCGCTAAGTTCGCCGCGAATCGGGAACCCGCTCCATGCACGCAAGCACTGTCTACAAAATCGTCGACAAGGACGCCTGGCGGACCGCCACAGCCGAGGGCGTCTACCATGGCGCGCCGGTCGACCTTGCCGACGGATTCATCCATTTCTCCGCCGCCCATCAGGTGGAGGAGACGGCGAGCAAGCACTTCCGGGACCAGGACGGGCTGCTCCTGGTGGCGGTCCCCACCGAAGCCCTCGGGGAGGCGCTTAAGTGGGAGCCGTCGCGGGGCGGGGATCTCTTTCCCCACCTTTACGGCGACCTCCCCGTGGACGCCGCGGCGTGGGTGAGACCGCTCCCGCTGACGCCGACCGGCCATCGCTTTCCGGATCTCGCTTCGTGAACGGGCTCGCGGCCAGGTTCGGCCCCCGCGCGCTGCATCTGCTCGATCCCGAGCGCGCCCACCGGGTCACCATCCGGCTTCTGTCCGACGGGCTGGTGCCGGCAGACCCGGTCCCGGCCGATCCGGCCCTTTCAGTCCGGGCATTCGGCCTCGACTTTCCCAATCCGCTGGGCATGGCGGCCGGCTTCGACAAGGATGCCGAGGTCCCGGATGCGCTGCTGAAGCTCGGCTTCGGGTTCGTCGAGGTGGGCACCGTGACGCCGCTCGCCCAACCCGGAAATCCGAGACCCCGTGCGTTCCGGCTGCGGCGGGATCATGCCCTCATCAACAGGTTCGGATTCAACAGCGAGGGTCATGCCGCCGCGCACCGGCGGCTTGCCGCGCGGCCAGCCTCCGGGATCGTCGGCGTGAACCTCGGCGCCAACAAGATCAGCCACGACCGGATCGACGACTATGTGCGCGGGATCGGCACCTTCGCCGATGTGGCATCCTATTTCACGATCAACATCTCGTCGCCGAACACGCCCGGTCTGCGCGATCTTCAGGGCGCGGAGGCGCTGAAAGAGCTTCTGGCCCGTGTGGCCACCGCCCGCGAGGAGGCCGCCAGCACCGGCCGGCGTGTTCCGCTTCTGGTCAAGGTGGCGCCGGATCTGGACGAGCTGGGCATCGACACGATTGCCCGGACCGTCCTGGACCACGGCATCGACGGGCTGATCGTCTCCAACACCACCATCGCCCGGCCGAACCTCAGGGAAGCCCGGCTCAGCGGCGAGGCGGGCGGACTGTCCGGCAAGCCCCTGTTTCACCCCTCCACCGTCGTCCTGGCCAGGTTCGCCGACCGGCTCGAGGGAAAGATGCCGCTGGTCGGGGTCGGCGGGATCACGTCGGGCGCCACCGCCTTCGCCAAGATCGCGGCCGGCGCCAGCCTGATCCAGGTCTATACGGGCCTCGTCTATGACGGCGCGCTGGTCGGCGAGATCCTGCGCCATCTCGGCGCCGAGGTCCGCCGCCGCGGCCTGTCGTCGATCACCGAGGCCGTGGGCTGCGAGCGCGACGCCTGGGCACGCGGAGAGGGCTCGGTCAGCGCGTAGACGGTCTGCAGACGACCATCGGGCAGCGCGGATGATCATGGGGGTATGAAAAAGCCGCCCGGCTCGCTCGATCCGGACGGCTCTGGTCTTCTGGGGTGTGTCTGATCGCCTTTGCGATCAGCTCGGCATGCGCAGGATCGGCTTGATGGTCTTGCCGCTCTCGCTGTCCTCGACCGCCTGGTTGATCTGGTCGAAGTCGTAGAACTTGACCAGCTTTTCGAACGGGAAGCGGCCCTGGCGCTGCAGCTCGACCAGGCGCGGAATGAAAATCTGCGGGACGCTGCCGCCTTCGACGATGCCCATGATCCGCTTGCCCGGTACCATCAGGCCGTTGACGTCGAAGTTCGCTTCCACTCCGAGTTTCGGCGCACCGACGACGCCGCAGGTCCCCATGATGCCGAGGGCGTCCACCGCCTGACGCAGCACCTCCGGACGCCCGCTGGATTCCAGGGTGAAGTCGGCGCCGCCGCCGGTGATCTCCTGGATCTTCTCGACCGGATCGACCTCCTTGGAATTGACCACATGGGTGGCGCCGCACTCCTTGGCGAGCTCCAGCCGGCTCGGCTGGACGTCGACGGCGATGATCGTGGTCGCGCCGGCGACCCGGGCCGCCATCACGGAGCTGAGACCGACCGCGCCGGCCCCGAACGAGGCGAAGCTCTGCCCGGCACCCACCCCGAGCGAGTTGAGCACCGCCCCGGCGCCGGTCTGGATGCCGCACCCGAGCGGACCGAGAAGCTCGAGCGGCGCCTCCTTGTCGACCTTCACGAGGTTCCGCTCATGGGCGATGGCGTAGCTGGAGAACGAGGACTGACCAAAGAAATGATCGTGGATCTGGCTGCTGCCGTCTTCCGTCACCGCGGTGGAGCCGTCCTTGCGCGAGCCGCCGAAATTGAGCGCGAAGAAGTCAGCACAGTGATAGGGATGGCCGCCCTCGCAAGGGCCGCATGTTCCGCAGGACATGAAGCTCATGACCACGTGATCGCCCGGCGCGACCGCCTTCACCGCATCGCCGACGGCTTCCACGACACCCGAGCCTTCGTGGCCGAGCACGACCGGCAGCGGCGTCGGATAATACTGGTCGCGGATGATCAGGTCGGTGTGGCACATGCCGACGGCGACCACCTTGACCACGACCTCACGCGGACCCGGCGCACCGAGCTTGAGATCCTCAAGGGTGAACTTCGATCCCTCCGAGCGAATGACGGCGGCCTTGATGTCGCGGGTCGATATTTCGTTCATGGTGCGTCTCCCGAGCTTTGTGGTGGGCGATTCTTTCCGGCCCCTACTCATCAAGCTAGGAAGTGTGCGGCCGCGTGAAAAGTGACCGATCGGTCATTATCTGCCGCCCGCAGAAAACGCTGCGCCCCAAACAGAAAAAGGCGGCCCGAAAGCCGCCTTCCCCAAAACCCGCTTTCCGCGTCAGCGGCCGGTCGCAGACCGCTCAGGCCGCTTCCTTGCGCGGCGTGACCAGCTTGCGGTTCACCAGCAGCTCGGCGATCTGCACCGTGTTGAGTGCCGCGCCCTTGCGCAGATTGTCGGAGACCACCCACATGGCGAGGCCGTTCTCGACTGTCGGATCCTCGCGGATGCGGCTGATATAGGTCGCGTCCTCGCCGGCCGCCTCGTACGGCGTGACGTAGCCGCCGGGCTCGTGCTTGTCGACGACCAGACACCCCGGCGCCTCGCGCAGGATGTCGCGCGCCTCTTCCGCCGTGATCGGCTTCTCGAATTCCAGATTCACGGCCTCGGAGTGCGAGATGAAGACCGGCACCCGCACGCAGGTCGCCGACAGCTTGATCTTGGGGTCGAGGATCTTCTTGGTCTCGACCATCATCTTCCATTCCTCCTTGGTCGAGCCGTCTTCCATGAAGACGTCGATCTGGGGAATGAGATTGAAGGCGATCCGCTTGGGGAACTTGTTCGTCTCGACCGGGTCGGACACGAACACCGCCCGCGTCTGGGTGAACAGCTCGTCCATCGCGTCCTTACCGGCTCCGGAGACCGACTGATAGGTCGACACCACGCAGCGCGTGATGGTCGCCTTGTCGTGCAGCGGCTTCAACGCCACGACGAGCTGGGCGGTCGAGCAGTTCGGGTTGGCGATGATGTTCTTCTTGGTGAAGCCCTCGATCGCATCGGCATTGACCTCCGGCACGATCAGCGGAACGTCCGGATCGGTGCGGAAGAAGGACGAGTTGTCGATCACGACGGCGCCGTCCTTGCCGATCTTCGGCGCCCATTCCTTGGCGATGGCGCCGCCGGCGGACATCAGGCACAGATCGACCTGGGTGAAATCGACGTGCTCGAGCGCCTCGACCTTGAGCGTCGTGTCACCGTAGGAAACTTCCGTGCCCTGGCTGCGCCGGGACGCGACCGGGATGACCCGATCTGCAGGAAAGCCGCGCTCGGAAAGGATATCGAGCATCTCCCGGCCGACGTTGCCCGTCGCACCGACCACTGCGATCACATAGCCCATTGGAATACTCTTCATTCAGTGTGTTCGTCCGCGCGGCAGTCGCCCCCACCAAGGGCGCGCCGGGACAGCCGGGCGTTTACCGCTTTCGGCGGCCCGAGTCCAATTCAAGCATGCGTCAAGATTGCGAAAGCGGCCGCCACAGCGAAAGCGTGCAGGCGCAAGCCCGGCGCAAGTCTGTTAGCCGATCCTCATATGCAAATATGCCAAATGGAATCCGGTTCGGCAGACCTGCGGAATTGTAAGAAACCAGATGTCTCAGGGGCACTCTGTCAGATCGATGGCACTGGCATTCGCCATGGCCCTCCTGATGGCGCTTGCGGCGCTGATCCCCTCGCTGATGCCGGCGGCAGGTGAGCCGGTCGGAATCGTTGTGCCCCCGTGGTCCTCCAGCAAAGCCATGGCGGACCGGGTCGCGGCAGCCGGCGGGTTGTTCCTGTCGGTCGGCGACAGGGTGATCGTCGCGCAGGGCGGGGCCGATTTCGTCCGATCCCTTCGCGCCCAGGGCATCTTTCATCCGGTTCGCGCCGCCGCCGCGACCTGTTTCACACGAGATCAGCAATCATGAGCGCCGTCGCAGACTTTGCCCCCGCCAGCCTCCCATCCGCAACCGGCTTGAGCGGCCGGACCCGGCCGGAGGCCCACAGGCCGCAGAAGACCAACGAGCTGGAAGCGTTCCGGGCCGTCGCGACCCGCGGGATGATGTGGTTCCTCTGGCTGAACGTGCCGGTGGTGCTGCTGATCGCCTTTCTGGCCGGCAACAGCGTCCTCTTGTCCGGCGCGATAGCGGTCTTCCTGGTCGGCTTCGCGTCGCTCACGGTTGCCCGGGTCGGATCGACGGAATTCAGCCGACAGGCGATCGGTCTCGTCGGCGTGGCGCTGACCTGCCTGATGATCTCGTCTGCGGCGGGCAGCCCGTACATCATCGACCTGCACATGTATATTTTCGCCATGCTGGCGATCCTGGCCGTGCTCTGGGACTGGCGCGTCTATCCGGCCGCGGTCGTGCTGATCGCGGTGCATCATCTTGTCCTCAACTTCGCGTTTCCCGCCGCCGTGTTTCCGGACGGGCCGGACTTCGCCCGTGTGATCGGCCACGCCGTGGTGGTCCTCCTGGAGGCCGCCGCCCTGATCACGCTCACCCTGAAGCTCGAGTCCGCCTTCGCTTCGAACGCCGCCCTCGCCGCCGAACAGGAAGCCGCTTCGGCGGAGGCCCGGTCGGCCGCCGAGCGGCTGACCGCCGCGGTGGAGGCCGACAGGCTGCGGATCGAGCACCGGGAGCAGCTGATCGACGCCTTCCGCGAAACCATGGCGTCGCTCCTGGGTGAAATGGTCGGGACCGCGGACGCGAGCCGGACGGCTTCGGCAGAGCTGATGCAGGTGGCCCGCACCACCGGAGACCGGGTCGGAACCGCGGAAAGCGCGGCGGAAGACGTGGCGGCC
Source organism: Amorphus orientalis (assembly GCF_030814015.1). Classification (NCBI taxonomy): domain Bacteria; kingdom Pseudomonadati; phylum Pseudomonadota; class Alphaproteobacteria; order Hyphomicrobiales; family Amorphaceae; genus Amorphus; species Amorphus orientalis. The sequence goes on along the minus strand of NZ_JAUSUL010000001.1, from coordinate 245,443 downwards.
GGGATCGACGGCGCCGCCGAATCCACCCGGCAGCTGGCCCAGGCGACGAACGAGATCAAGGACCAGACCAACCAGGCGAGCCAGATCGCCGACAAGGCCAAGGCCAGCGCACGCCGGACCGACGAATCCGTCGGCAAGCTCTCGACCGCGGCGGGAGAGGTCGGTCAGATCATCTCCGTCATCCGCGAGGTCGCGGAGCAGACCAACCTCCTGGCGCTCAACGCCACTATCGAGGCGGCCCGGGCAGGAGAAGCCGGAAAGGGCTTCGCCGTGGTCGCAACGGAAGTGAAGGCGCTCGCCGAACAGACCGCGAAGGCTGTCGAGGACACCGTCAAGAAGATCGCTGCCATGGAGGAATCCACCGGAGACGCCGTGGCCGCCCTTTCGGAAATCGTAACCGCGATCGAGGACATGAACGGCGCCATGGTGGTGATCGCCTCCGGCATCTCCCAGCAGGCGGGCAACACCCAGACCCTCGACGGCGACCTGCAGCGCGCCGCAACGAACGCCCGTTCGGCGCGCGACTGCGTGGCGGACTTCGCCGAGGCGGCTCGGCTGACCGACCAGTCTTCGGCCAAGCTGGTCCGGACGGCGGAGGAAGTCGCCGGAGGATCGCACCGGCTTCGCACCGAGATCGAGCGCTTTCTCGCCGACGTTGCGGCCGGCTGAGCCGACCCGTCCACTCCCGCACGCGACAGGGGCGCTCCGCCCGGGGCGCCCTTTCGCCGTTCGTGCGCACGGTGCGCCTGAGCAATGCCCCGGGCCCCCAACGGGAACAGGACCGGGCGAATAGCCTTTCCCGTGCGGTTCAGATCAGCTATGGCTCTTGCGCTGCAGCAAGGGCGTGCGCGACCCGCACGGTGCCAGGGGCCTTTTTTCGGCCAGGTGGACCACCTGGTCGACCGGAAAGGCTCCGGATCTGGATGCCTGAGCAATTCCTTTCGGCCGGATGAATCCGACCTGAGTGGGACGGGCTCCGGACCGCCAGACCCGTTGCAGGACGATCAAGCGACGCTCCCGCGACGGAGCTTTCAGCCCGTGGCCGCGGCGGTCCGGGTCCATGCGGCAAGCAACAGACGAACAGGGATCATCCCGGTACCGACAGCCATTCCGCTTCGGCGCTCCGGGACGACCGGCACGGAACCTTTCATGACTTTGCGCAACATCGCCATCATCGCCCACGTCGACCATGGCAAGACCACTCTCGTCGACAAGCTCCTCCAGCAGTCGGGCACCTTCCGCGAAAACCAGCGGGTCGCCGAGCGGGCGATGGACTCCAACGACCTGGAACGCGAGCGCGGGATCACCATCCTGGCCAAGGTGACCGCGGTCACCTGGAAGGACGCCCGCATCAACATCGTCGATACGCCCGGCCATGCGGACTTCGGTGGTGAGGTCGAGCGCATCCTTCACATGGTGGATGGCGCCATTCTCCTGGTCGACGCCGCCGAAGGCCCGATGCCCCAGACCAAGTTCGTGCTCGGCAAGGCGCTGAAGGTCGGACTGCGCCCGCTGGTGGTGATCAACAAGATCGACCGCGCCGACGAGCGCCACGAGGACGTGCTGAACGAGGTGTTCGACCTGTTCGCGGCCCTCGATGCCGACGAAGAGCAGCTCGACTTCAAGGTGCTGTATGGTTCGGCGAAGGAAGGCTGGATCGCGGAAGATCCGAGCGGCCCGAAGGAGAGCGTCTCGCCGCTGCTCGATCTGGTGCTTCAGCACGTGCCGGAGCCGCCGGTCGAAGAGGGCGAGTTCCAGATGCTCGCCACCACCATCGAGGCGCATCCGTTCCTGGGCCGTATTCTCACCGGCCGGATCCGCTCCGGCCAGGTGGTGCCGAACCAGCAGGTGAAGGCGGTCGACCGGGACGGCAACGTGGTCGAGACCGGTCGCATCAGCCAGGTGCTCTCGTTCCGGGGTCTGGAACGGGTGCCCGTCGAAATCGCCAGCGCCGGCGACATCGTCGCCCTGGCCGGCATGCAGACGGCGACCGTGGCCGACACCCTCACCCATCCGTCGCGTCTGGAGCCGATCGCGGCCCAGCCGATCGACCCGCCGACCGTGTCGGTGACCTTCCGCATCAACGACGGCCCGCTTGCCGGCCGCGAGGGCGACAAGGTGCAGAGCCGGGTCATCCGCGACCGCCTGATGAAGGAAGCCGCCGGCAACGTCGCGCTCAAGGTGGAGCCCGGCCACGACGCCGATTCCATGATCGTCTCCGGCCGCGGCGAGCTGCAGCTTGCGATCCTGATCGAGCAGATGCGCCGCGAAGGCTTCGAGCTCACCGTGTCGCGGCCGAACGTCGTGTTCCAGCGGGGCGAGGACGGCTCGGTGCTGGAGCCGATCGAAGAGGTCACGATCGACGTGGACGACGAGTTCTCCGGCGCCGTCGTCTCGAAGCTCTCCGAGCGTAAGGCGGAGATGCAGGAAATGCGGCCGTCGGGCGGCGACCGGGTGCGACTGGTGTTCTACGCCCCGACCCGCGGCCTGATCGGCTATCAGTCGGAGCTTCTGTCCGACACCCGCGGCACCGCGGTCATGAACCGGGTGTTCCACGCCTACGAGCCGCACAAGGGCGAGGTCCCGACCCGGCACACCGGCGTGCTGATTTCCAATTCCGAGGGCGAGGCCGTCGCCTACGCGCTCTGGAACCTGGAAGACCGCGGCCCGATGATGATCGATCCGGGCGCCAAGGTGTACGAGGGCATGATCGTCGGCGAGCACACCCGGGGCAACGACCTCGAGGTCAACGTGATGAAGGGCAAGCAGCTCTCCAACGTGCGCTCGTCGGGCAAGGACGAGGCGATCAAGCTGACCCCGCCGATCCGCATGACGCTGGAAAAGGCGCTGGCCTTCATCGCCGACGACGAGCGGGTTGAAATCACCCCGCAGTCGATCCGCCTGCGCAAGGCCGTGCTCGACCCGAACGAGCGCAAGAAGGCGGCACGCAGCAAGGAAGCCGGCGCGGCCTGAGGCCGCACGTCCAGGCGCCCGGCGACGCCTGCCGGCCCGTTTCCCGACGGGGCGGCATCGCGGGCGAGCGAACTGGGTGCGTCGGCGCCGCTTTCCTCTTTTCCCGCCGGCCCTGTCGAGCTACGCTTCCCTCATGAAGACGGGTTCGATCGGCATAAGGCGGGCAAAACTCGCGGACGCGGCGACCATCGCCGACGTTCACGATTCGGCTTGGCGCTATGCCTATCGCGGCGTCCTTCCGGGAGCCGAACTGGAGCGCATGATCGCCCGCCGCGGCCCGGCGTGGTGGCACCGGGCCATCCAGCGACGCGTGTCCATCATGGTGCTCGAGGTCGCGGACACCGTCCGCGGATACGTGACGTTCGGCTCCAGCCGCGCCCGCAGCCTTCCCTACCGCGGCGAAATCTACGAGCTCTACATTCAGCCGGAATTCTGCGGCCTCGGCTTCGGCAGCCTGCTGTTCGACGCCTCCCGCACCGCCCTGACCAACGAGGGACGGCGGTCCTTCGTGGTTTGGGCCCTGTCGGACAACGAGACGGCCTGCGGCTTCTACAGCCATCTCGGGGGGCGCGCGGTCGCAACCGCCGAGGAAACCATCGGCAGTGTCCGCCTTCCCAAGATCGCCTACGGCTTCTCGCCCCGCAATCCGCGGACCCGCGGCCAAACCGACTGATCTCCGGCCAGGACGGCGGCCAGCCTCTTGCCTAGGAGCGGCAGCCATGGTTGAAGGCTCGCCGGTTCATCCGGTTTTTGCGCTGCAAGAACGGCGCCGAGAGATCCACCAACGAAAAGGCTCACCTGACCATGCGCATCGATGCGATCCCGATCGGGACCAATCCCCCCAAGGACATCAACGTGATCATCGAGGTGCCGGTTGGCGGCGAGCCCATCAAATACGAGCTCGACAAGGCCTCGGGGACGCTGTGGGTCGACCGCTTCCTGTACACGCCGATGCGCTATCCCGGCAATTACGGGTTCATTCCGCACACGCTCGCCGACGACGGCGATCCGCTGGACGTGATCATCGTCAACCAGCGGCCGATCGTGCCGGGCGCGGTGATGAGCTGCCGCCCGATCGGTGTGCTGAACATGCAGGACGAGCAGGGTGCGGACGAAAAGATCATCGCGGTCCCGGTCTCCAAGCTGACCAAGCGCTATGACGGCATCCAGACCTACCAGGACCTGCCGAAAATCACGCTCGACCAGATCGTGCACTTCTTCGACCACTACAAGGATCTCGAGCCCAACAAGTGGGTCGAAGTGACCGGCTGGGAAGGCCCGGAGCAGGCCGAGACGCTGATCACCCGTGCGATCCGCCAGGCTGCGGCAGACGAGCAGGCGGCCCAGTAGGCCGCCTCCCCCCTCGCAGGACCGTGAAGTGTGCACCGCAACAATTCCATTGACGGAACGGGGTGCCGCTTATAAATAACCATCCGGTTGGAAATCTACCGGATGGACCATGGGCCGCAAACGCACCATCGACCGCGACTCCGTGCTCGACGCCGCCGAATGCATCGTTCGGCGCGACGGTACCGCGCGGCTGACCCTGGATGCGGTGGCCTGCGAAGCCGGCATCAGCAAAGCCAGCGTCATCTACGACTACAAGACGAAGGCCGCCCTGATGCAGGCGATCGTCGAACGCCGGATCGCGGCGGAAGATGCTCGGCTTGAGACGATCCGCGAGGCGCTCGCCTCCTGCCCTGACGCCACCATCCGCACCCACATCGCGGCAGCGGCCGGGGAGTACGCGGAGGAAGAGGCGGAAATCGCGCTCTGCCTGTCGGCGGCCATGGCCCAGAACCCGGCACTGCGCGAACCCATTCACAAGAAGTACGCCGACTATCTCGATCAGATCAGAGCGGAATCCCAGCACCCTCGCGGCGCCCTTCTCGCCTATCTGGCTCTGGGTGGTCTGCGCATGATGGAAAAGTTCGGGGTTTACCGGTTCTCTTCGGACGAACGTTCCCAACTGCTCCAGGAGATCGGCTGGCTGGTCGACCAGGATCCGCAGCAGGTCCCGATCAAGAACCCCGAGACAACGGAATGAGCGCGCGTTCGCCAGGGGGCGGCGCGACGCATCGCTTATGGAGAATGCGATGACAACGAAGCGTATTCGGCGTGACGGATTGGTCGCCATCGCGCTTCTTTTGGTTCTTGCGGCGTGCAACGACACGGAGCAGCAAAGCTCTTCCGGTGCGTCCGCCGCACCGGCGCGTCCGCCCTCACCGGTCAGTATCGTGACGGTGGAACCCCAGCAGATCCCGATCGTCGACGAACTTCCCGGCCGAATTGCACCGACGCGGACAGCCGAAGTGCGCCCGCGGGTCTCCGGGATCGTCACGGAACGCGTCTTCACCCAGGGCAGCCGGGTGGAAAAGGGCGACGTCCTCTACAAGATCGATTCCGCGCCGTTCGAGGTTCAGGTCAAGCGGGCCGAGGCGAACCTGAAGCGCGCACAGGCCGAACAGCTGCGTGCCCAGCAGGATGCCGACCGGCAGAAGAAGCTTCTCGATCGCAACGTGGTCGCCCAGCAGGCCTACGACGTGGCCTCCGCGGAACTCGCCCAGGCCAACGCCAACGTGGCCGCCGCAGAAGCGGAGCTCAGGACGGCGAAGCTCGATCTGGAGTACGCCAACGTGACCGCTCCGATCAGCGGCCGGATCGGCCGTGCGCTGATCACCGAGGGCGCGCTGGTCAGCGCCAACAATTCCGAACCGCTGGCCACGATCCTGCAGCTCGATCCCGTCTATGCCGACTTCACCCAGTCGGTTCGGGAAATGATGTCGCTCAGGAAGGCCCTGAAGATGGGGTCGCTTGCCAAGGATCCGGGCGAAGCGCCGGTCAAACTCGTGCTGGACGATGGTACCGAGTACGCGCATGCCGGGACGCTGCTGTTTTCCGATACCGCCGTGGACCGCACGACCGGCCAGGTGATCCTGCGCGCCGAGTTCCCGAATCCGGACGGCGAGCTGCTGCCCGGGCTGTATGTCCGCGTGCAGATCGAACAGGGCATCCAGAACAACGCCCTCGCAGTGCCGCGCCAGGCCGTCCAGCGGGATGCGAGCGGCAATGCCCGCGTCTTCGTGGTCGACGGCGAAAGCAAGGCGGCCGTGCGGCCGGTCACCATCGGAAGGGTCGCCGGCGACAGCTGGATCGTCGAGGAAGGCCTGCAGGCGGGCGACAAGGTGATCGTCGAGGGCTTCCAGAAGATCGGCCCCGGCGCACCGGTGGCCCCGCAGCCCTGGAAGGCCGACGGGACCGCAGAAGGCGAGCAGCCCACCTCCGCCGCTGGCGACAAGAAAGCCGGGTAAAGGCGCACACACATGCCGAGCTTTTTCATCGACCGGCCCATCTTCGCATGGGTCATCGCGATCTTCATCATCATCGCGGGCGTGATCGCCATCCCGCAGCTGCCGGTGTCGCAGTATCCGAAGGTCGCTCCGCCCCAGATCGAAATCTCAACCGCCTATCCCGGCGCTTCGCCCGAGGACCTCTACCAGAGCGTCACGCGGCCGATCGAAGAGGAACTGAACGGCATTGAAGGCCTGATGTATTTCGAATCGACCTCGGTCGCTTCGGGCGCCGTCAGCATCACCGCCACGTTCCGCCCGGGCACCTCCGTCGATCAGGCCGCCGTCGACGTCCAGAACCGGATCCGGCGCGTCGAGCCGCGATTGCCCGACACGGTCAAGGACCAGGGCGTCGAGGTCGACCCGGCCAACAGCGGCTTCCTGATGGTCGCCGCGCTCACCTCGACCGACGGCTCGATGAGCCCGGTGGCGCTCGGCGACTACCTGACCCGCAACGTGATCGGCGAGATCCGCCGCATCGACGGCGTCGGCAGTGCCACGTTGTTCTCCACCCAGCGCGCCATGCGCATCTGGATGGATCCGGACAAGATGCTCGGTCTGGAGCTGACCGCCGACGACATCGTTCAGGCGATCCGCGCCCAGAACGCCCAGGTTGCGGCCGGTCGCATCGGCGCCCAGCCTCTGGTGCCGGATCAGCAGATCTCGGCGACCGTTCTCGTGGACGGGCAGCTGGAGACGGTGGAGGAATTCGAGTCGGTCGTCCTCAGAGCAAACCCGGACGGGTCGATGGTGCGCCTCGGCGACGTTGCCACCGTGGAGCTCGGCAGCGAGAGCTACAATTTCTCCTCGCGGCTGAACGGACAGCCGGCAGCCGCCATCGGCATCCAGCTTTCTCCGACCGGCAACGCCCTGGCAACCTCGGAGGCGGTGCGGGAGACCCTGACCGAGCTGGCACGCTACTTCCCGGCCGGCGTCGAATACGAGATTCCCTACGACACCTCTCCGTTCGTGGAAAAATCGATCGAGAAGGTGCTGCACACGCTCCTTGAGGCGGTCGGGCTCGTCTTCCTCGTGATGTTCCTGTTCCTGCAGAGTTTCCGCTACACGATCATCCCGGCGATCGTGGTGCCGATCGCCCTTCTCGGCACCTGCGCGGTCATGCTGGCCAGCGGCTTCTCCATCAACGTGCTGACCATGTTCGCCATGGTGCTGGCCATCGGCATTCTCGTCGACGACGCGATCGTGGTCATCGAGAACGTCGAACGGATCATGGCGACCGAGGGCCTGTCGCCCCGCGAAGCCACCATCAAGGCAATGAAGCAGATCACCGGCGCGATCATCGGCATCACTCTGGTGCTGACCGCGGTGTTCGTGCCGATGGCGTTCTTCCCGGGCGCGGTGGGCGTGATCTACCAGCAGTTCTCGCTGACGATGGTCGTGTCGATCCTGTTCTCCGGCTTCCTGGCGCTGTCGCTGACGCCGGCGCTCTGCGCCACGATGCTGAAGCCGGTGAAAGGGCATCACGAACGCCGCGGCTTCTTCGGCTGGTTCAACCGCAACTTCACGCGTCTGACCAACGGATACGGCCGCACCGTGCGCGGCACGGTCCGCTATGCCGGTCTGTTCATGATCGTCTACCTGGCGATCGCCGTCGGGCTCGGCTGGATGTTCATCCGGCTGCCGTCCTCGTTCCTGCCGAACGAAGACCAGGGCTTCCTGATCGTCGACATCCAGACGCCCGCCGAGGCCAGCGCCAACCGCACGGTCGACGTGCTCGAGCAGGTGGAGGGCATCTTCCGCAACGACCCGGTGGTCGAGCAGGTCATCGCGATCCTCGGCTTCTCGTTCTCCGGTGCCGGCCAGAACGCAGGCCTGGCCTTCGTAACCCTGGAAGACTGGGACGAACGCGGACCCGAGGATTCGGCTGCCGCCGTCGCCGGCCGCGCGAACCAGCAGCTGTTCGGCATCAAGGACGCGATCACGTTCGCCCTGTCGCCACCACCGATCCAGGGTCTCGGCACCTCGAACGGCTTCTCCTTCCGCCTTCAGGACCGGGCCGGCCTCGGCCAGCAGGCGCTGCTGTCCGCCCGCGACCAGCTTCTCGGCGCGGCTCGGCAGAGCGAGATCCTGACCGGCATGCGCGTGGAGGGCCTGCCCGACGCGCCCCAGGTCGCTCTCGTGATCGACCGCGAGAAGGCCAACGCCTTCGGCGTCCAGTTCGCCGAGATCAACTCAGCCATCTCCGCCAATCTGGGCTCCCGCTACGTCAACGACTTCCCCAATTCCGGCCGCATGCAGCGGGTGACGGTGGAGGCAAACGACCGAAGCCGCATGGAGATTTCCGACCTGCTCGATCTCCACGTGCGCAACGTCCATGGCGGCATGGTGCCGCTGTCCGCGTTCGCCCATGCGGAATGGACCCGGGGGCCGCTCCAGGTGGTCGGTTACAACGGCTATCCCTCGATCCGGATTTCCGGACAGGCCGCACCGGGCTATTCGTCGGGCCAGGCCATTCAGGAGATGGAGCGCCTCGCAGCCGATCTGCCGCCCGGCTTCGGCTACGAGTGGACCGGCCAGTCGCTTCAGGAGATCGCATCCGGCTCCCAGGCGCCGATCCTGATCGGTCTGTCGATCCTGTTCGTGTTCCTGCTTCTGGCCGCGCTTTACGAGAGCTGGGCAATCCCGCTGTCGGTCATGCTGGTGGTGCCGCTGGGTGCGATCGGTGCGGTGCTGGCGATCATGATGCGGGACATGTCGAACGACGTGTACTTCAAGGTCGGCCTCATCGCGATCATCGGTCTCGCCGCCAAGAACGCCATCCTGATCGTGGAATTCGCCAAGGATCTGCGCGAGCAGGGCCACGAGCTGCGCGACGCCGCCCGGGAGGCCGCCGAACTCCGGTTCCGGCCGATCCTGATGACGTCGCTCGCCTTCGCGCTCGGCGTGACGCCGCTCGCCATCGCAAGCGGTGCCAGCGCGGCCAGCCAGAACGCGATCGGCACAGGCGTGCTGGGCGGGATGATCTCGGCGACGGTCCTCGGCGTCCTGTTCGTCCCGGTCTTCTTCGTGTTCGTCATGCGGACGTTCGCCCGCAAGAAGCTGGCGCCAACCCCGGCAGACCCTGACACGGTCCCGACCGACACGGTCGGATCCGGCAGCGCCTGAGAGGTCCTCCAGCGCCGCCCGCGGAACTTTCCACAAGCGCACCCGTTGCGCTTGTGGTTAAGTGCTCCGGGCGAGTTTCGAGGAGGTTTTTGATGGGGTACCGGTTCAAGCGAACCGATGAGAGCGTCGCTGACGGCGCCCGGCGGATCGCGATCGAACAGATCGACAAGGCGATCGCGGAGATCGACGACACCGCGCTCGACCGGCATGTGGCCGTGCATCAGGTCCGCAAACGCTGCAAGAAGCTGCGTGGTCTGGTCCGGCTCATCCGCCCGTCGTTTCCCGACTATGCGAAGGAAAACGCCGCGTTTCGCGATGCCGCACGCGAGCTGTCGGGATTGCGGGACACCGAAGCGCTGCTCGAAGCCTATGACAGCCTGACCGGTCTCCACGAGGATCAGATCGACCGGCAGGCGTTCGGTTCGATCCGCCGCCGGTTGACCCTGCGCCAGAAGCAGGTGAAGGACGACGACATCGACCGGAAGCTCGCCGGCTTCCGGGAGCAGATGGTGCTGGCGAAGGTCCGCGCCCTGCGCTGGCAGATCGAGGACGATGGGGCCGAGACCTTCGCCGACGGCCTCGCCAAGACCTACGCCCGGGCTCGCAAGGCGATGCGGACGACCCGAAAGGATCCGACCGCCGAGACGTTCCACGACTGGCGCAAGCGCGTGAAGTACCACGGATACCATGCGCGCCTGCTCGCACCGGTGTGGCCCGAGCCGATGACCGTCCATGTCGACGCTGCCGCTACCCTGGCCGACCTTCTCGGCGATCACCACGATCTGGACGTGTTCGAGGCGACGCTCCGGGAGGAGCCGGACGCGTTCGGCGACCCGAAGGACATCGAGGTGTTCCTGGCGCTGATCGGCCGCCGCCGGACATCGCTCGAACATGACGCGTTCGCGCTCGGCGACAGGCTTCTGGCGGAGACCGACCGGGCGCTGGCCGAGCGCTGGACTGCCTACTGGCACGCCTGGGGCCGGGAAGGCGCGGAGGCGACGGAGAAGACGTCGCTCGCAGCCTGAATGGAAAACACGGTCGGGGTCGGATCCGACCCGACACCCGTCAGGTTCTGAGGGCGGTCCAGGCTTCCTCGAGCCGGGTCATGTTTTCCGCCGTGTAGGCCCCGAAGTCGAAGTCGACCTCCGAATAGATTTCCGACACCATGCTCCACATCGTTTCGCGCAGAAGCGAGGCGACCTTCATCGCAGCCAGCTTGCCGCGCAGAGCGTCGTCCGGTTCACGGTCGTAGTAAAGCCGGAGCATCTCGTCGCTCTGTTCCTGCGAGAACTGGCTGTTGGACGACAGACCGCCGAGATCGAACAGCGGCGAGTTGAACCCCGCATAATCCCAGTCGATCAGCCATAGCCGCTCGCCGTCGTCGATGAAGTTCGCCGGCAGAAGATCGTTGTGGCCGAACACCAGATCGATCGGGCCGATCGTCGCCTCCAGCGCGTCCGTGCGCGCCATCAGGTCCGGCAGGATCCGGCGGTGGCGGCTTTTGCCGTCTTCCAGGAGGCGGGCATAGTGCCGGCAGATATGGAAGACCCAGAACATCAGCGCGGGCGCCGACATGTGGCGCGCCATGCCTTCATGGCAGCGCCGGAGCAGCGGGACGACACGCTGGAGCATTTCCGGATCGCGCAGATCCGCCTCTTCGAGGGTCTGTCCCTCGATGAAGTCCAGAACGAGGATGCCCGGCTCGGCGTGGACGACCGGCGGGGATACCCCGATCTCCGCGGCCGCCCGTGAGGCCGCCAGTTCGTTGAAGCGCATGACGCCATGGACCGGGATATCGTCACCGACCCGGACGAAGCAGCGCCGACCGCCGTCTTCCACCAGGAAATTGGTGTTCGTGATCCCGCCCGTCACCGGCCTCGGCTCGACCGGACCGGTCCAGATATCGAGCGTGGCGGCGCGCCGTGCGGCGCTTGCGGCATCAGGCATGTGTCCTCCAATTCGTCATTCGAACCGGGCGAACGAAAGCGCGGACGACCGGGACCGGGAAGGCCCGATCAGTCGATCTGGAGCTCGCGCTTGCGCTTTTCCGCCCAGGCATTGATCAGCCGGTCGGCGATCATCGCGATGAAGGCGACACAGAGACCCGCGACGATGCCCTGGCCGATGTCAGCCCGCGTCAGCGCGATATACACCTCCTGGCCGAGATCGTTGGTCCCGACGAGCGCCGTGATCACCAGCATGGACAGCGCCATCATGATGGTCTGGTTCAACCCCAGCATCAGCTCGGGCATGGCCAGCGGCAGCTGAACCTTCCACAGAAGCTGCGAGGGCCGGCAGCCGGCCATGGTGCCGGCTTCGATGATGTTGGCCGGAACCCGCCGGATGCCGTGGTCAGCGTAGCGGACCGCCGGTGCGAGCGCATAGAGCACGATCGCGATCATCGCGGAGAAGTCGCCGACCGCGAAGAGCATGACGACCGGGATCAGATACACGAAGCTCGGAAGGGTCTGCAGCGTGTCGATCGTGGTTTGTGCGACCCGGCGGAACCCGTCGTGCCGGGCCGACAGAATGCCGATCGGGATGCCGATCAGGCTCGCGAACACCACCGAGAGCCCGCAGAGATAGACCGAGATCATCGCCTTCTCCCAGTTGCCGGTGAGCGCGATGAACGCCGCCATCAGGGAGACAGCAACGGCCAGCCGGGCGCCGCCGAGGCGCAGGCCGGCGACGGCGAGAACGGCGATCACGCCGAGCCAGGGGGCGTCCACCAGGAACCGCTTCAGCGGAACCAGGACGTAGATCAGCAGGAACGCTTTGATCGCATCCAGATAGTCGTAAAGGTGGACGTTGATGAACTCGACGAGACGGTCCCAGAACGGGCCGGTGTCGAGCACCATCGACTGGGGATAGATCGCGATTGCGGGATTGATGGCCGTAACGAGCAGGCTCGCCAGGATGAACGCCACGAACACAACCGCCGTGGCATGGCGCTGCAAGAAGCTCATACCCTGCTCGAGATGGAGCGGCTGCTTCTGGCGGTAGACGAAGGCCTGGCTCAGGCGGTCGAGCGAGATGGCCAGGAGGGTGATTGCGATACCGGCTTCGAGCCCGTCGCCGATGGCCAGCCGCCGGAGCGAGGTCAGCACGTCGCGGCCCAGTCCGCCGGCGCCGATCATGGAGGCGATGATCACCATGTTCAGGGACAGCATGATCACCTGGTTGACGCCGACCATCAGGCTCGGCCGGGCGGTCGGCAGCAGGATGCGCCACAGCATCTGGCGCGGCGTGCAGCCGGCCATGTCGCCCAGCTCGACGACCTCGGGCGGAACGCTGCGCAGCGCGAGCATTGTCACCCGGACCATCGGCGGCATCGCGTAGATGATCGTGGCGATCATCGCGGAGACCGGACCGAAGCCGAACAGGAACAGGACCGGGACCAGATAGGCGAACACCGGCACCGTCTGCATCAGGTCGAGCACCGGCTTGATGATGTCGGCGAAGGTTTCGTAGCGGTGCGCCAGAATGCCGAGCGAGATGCCCACGATCACGCCGACGGGAACCGCGACCAGGATCGAGGACAGCGTGATCATCGCGCTTTCCCACTGTCCGAAGACGGCGAGATAGGCGAAGCAGAAGAAGGCGAGCAGCGCCAGGCTGCGGCCGCCGAAGCGCCAGCCGAGCCAGGTGACGGCGGCGACGACCCCGAACCAGGGGATGGGCGGAACGAAGATGGCGCCCGCGCCGGTGGGCAGATCCCATCCCGTCGACAGGACGGCGATGCAGGCGCGAAGCGGGAGGCCGAGCACCCAGGCGATGGCGCGGGTCAGTTCCTTGAAGGTGAAGAGCCCGAACGAGAGATCGTCGACGAGCCAGTCCATCGCCGCCGTGATCCAGCCCTTCAGGGGCAGGATCCAGACCGATGCGGGGTCGCCGATCCAGGGCACAAGGGGCGCCAGATACCACAGGCCGACGAGCACCGCGATCGCGGCCAGCCAGAGCAGCTTGCCGGTTACCGGTTTCGCGGCGGGAGCAGAGAGCGGGGTCGTGGCGACGGTCATGCCGACTCCGCCAGAATCGCGATCACCGCCTCGCGGTCGACCTGCCCGATCCGGGTGCCGCGCCGGTTCACCACCACGAACGGCTTGCCGGAGGCGACGAGGTCGCCCGCGAACGAGGAGATCCGGTCGCCGGGCTTGACCTCGCCGCCATAGTCGGTGCCGTCGACCGGAGCCGTCATGATCGACCGTGCGGACAGGACCTTGGAGCGCGCGACGTTGCGGGTGAACTCTTCGACATAGGGCGTGGCCGGCCGGACCACGAGATCCTCCGGCGTGCCCACCTGGACAATCTCGCCCTGGTTCATGATGGCGATGCGGTCGGCGAGGCGGATGGCCTCGTCGAAGTCGTGAGTGATGAAGACGATCGACTTGTGAAGCAGACGCTGCAGGCGCAGGAACTCGTCCTGCATTTCGCGCCGGATCAGCGGGTCCAGCGCGGAAAACGGCTCGTCGAGGAACCAGAGTTCGGGCTCGCTGGCGAGCGAGCGGGCAATGCCGACGCGCTGCTGCTGTCCGCCGGACAGCGCGCGCGGGAAGTCGAGCTCCCGGCCGCCGAGCCCGACCAGCTCGATCACCTCCATCGCCCGCTGCTCACGGGTGGCGCGGTCCACACCCTGGATCTCCAGCGGGAAGGTGACGTTGCCCAGCACGGTCAGGTGGGGCAGCAGCGCGAAGTGCTGGAACACCATTCCCATCTTGTGGCGGCGGATGTCGATCAGCTCCTTGCGGGAGCAGGCCAGCAGGTCCTGACCTTCGAAGACGAGTTCACCGACCGTCGGCTGCAGGAGCAGCGACAGGCAGCGGATGATGGTGGACTTGCCGGAGCCCGAGAGGCCCATGATGACGAAGATCTCGCCGTCATGGACGTCGAGGGAGGCATCGCGGACCGCGGGCGTCAGACCGGCCTTGTCCAGCGCCTCGCTCGACGGACGGCCGCCGTAACGCTCGAGGAACTCGCGCGCCTCGTCCGCATCGTCGCCGAAGATCTTCCAAAGCCCCTTGCAGGAGAGCTTGACGCTGCGGTCGTCATCGCTGTCGGCGGACAGCGGACTGGCGGATTGGTTGGCGGTAACGGACTCGGACATGAACCTGACGTTGGACGGAGGAACGGACGGACGTGAGGGTCGGTGCGGGCGCGGCCGCGTCTCACTGTCTCACGAAAACGCTCGAACGGGGGTGCAGCGGATTGGCCGCAAAAATGCGGGCGGGGCGCAGACCGCCCCGCCCGTCGCTGTCGGATCAGCTCTTGGGGATCCAGCTCTTCCAGGTGTCCTGGTTGGCGTCGAGCCACTCGTCGACCACGACCTGAAGCGGCATGCCGTCAACGTCGACCTTGCCGATCATCTCGCCCATGTCGTCGTTGGTGATGGTGAAGTTGCGAATCGCCTGGTAGGCGGCCGGCCACTTCTCCTCGCCACCGGCCCAGCCGACGGCCTTGATCCAGCCATAGGGCTTGCCGCAGTCGTAGGCCATGTCCTTGTTCACGCCCCAGCTCGGATCCTCGTAGCAGGCATCCTCGTATTCCGGGAACTTGATCCATTCGCCTTCGAACTGGATCGGGGCCCAGTGCGGCGCGTAGATCCAGGCCAGAATCGGCTTCTTGCGCTGATAGGCCGACTGAACTTCGGCCAGAAGGGCGGCGTCGGTGCCGGCGTGGATCACCTCGTAGTCCAGGCCGAGCGCCTCGATGCGCTCTTCGTCATGACCGCCCCAGGTCACCGGCCCGCCAAGATAGCGGCCCTTCGGGCTGGTCTCGGGAGAAGCGAACAGCTCGGCACAGTCGTTCAGCGCTTCCCAGTCGGGCAGACCCGGACAATCTTCCTTCACGTAGGCCGGGAACCACCATTCCTCCTTGGCCTCCATGCCGGTCTCGCCGAGATCGACGGTGTCGCCGGTCTTCAGCGACTCCTCCAGCGCGTCCTTGCCGGTGGTCTCCCAGATCTCCATGGCGACGTCGAGATCGCCGCTCTCCAGACCGGCGAACTGGGCGAGATAGTCGGCCTGCACGTATTCGACGTTGTAGCCCATCTCTTCCAGGACCCCGCCCATGAGCCGGGTGGTGATCTCCTGACCGGTCCAGTCGTTGACGGTCATCTTGATCGGATCGTCGGATTCCGGAACGCTCTGCGCGAAGGCCGTGCCGGCGGCGGCGGCCAGGATGGTGCCGCCCAGAAGCAGGCGGGCGCTGGCTTTCGCAATCGAGTGTCGGCTTGTCATCTAGGTCTCCCCTTGCGGTGTGGTCTCAACCGAGTCGCGCCGGGCCGGGAGGCTACCGACGCCTGGGATCCCGAGCGTCCCGCCCAAGGCGAAGGTACCGCTCAAGATCCGGGACGAGCGAAGACGACCCCCCTTCCGGAGAGCCATCCGCGGTCGCCGACTTCGAAAATCCAACACATCTTGCGGCGCAAAAACCACAACTGTCAACCGAAAGACCACAAAAAGCCACAAATGCGGGCTGCCACTATGCGGAGACTCGTGGTAAATCGTGAGGCATGGCGCCAACTTGACGGTCTCGTCCCAACATGATCGTCCCGAACCCCATTGCCGAGGGAGAAGCTGGACCCGTGCACAAGACTGCCCGCTACAGTGCCATCATGCACGCCCTTGAAACCTCAGGCTCCTGTTCGGTCGCCGATCTGACGCGCCGGCTCGGCGTGTCCGACGAAACGGTCAGACGCGACATCAAGGCGCTGGCCGCGCGCGGCCTGGTCGAACGGGTGCACGGTGCCGTCCTGCTGCCCGAACGCACCGCCGAGGCGGAGTTCGAAAAGCGAATGGCGCTGAACGCCGCGGAAAAGGCAGCGATCGCCCGCCGAGCGGCCGAGGAGATCCAGGACGGCGACGCCGTGATGATCGACAACGGCGCGACCACCGCCTACGTGGCGCGGGCGTTGCTGGCCCGACGTGACCTGTTCGTCATCACCAACGGAACCGACATCGCCCGCACGCTGGTGCGCGGCAAGGGCAACCGGGTGCATCTCGCCGGAGGAGAAATCCGCGCCAGCGACAACGCCGCCTTCGGCGAGACCACCATCCAGTTCATCCGCAACTTCCGCGCCCGCTACGCAATCCTGTCCATCGGCGCCGTCCATCCCCAGGGCGGCTTCATGGACTTCCATCTTCAGGAGGCGGAACTGGCGCGGGCGATGATCGAGCAATCCACCCACTCGATGGTGGTGGCGGACCACACCAAGTTCCGGACCCAGGCCCCGGTCAAGGTCTGCGGGCTGGACGGGATCGGCACGCTGGTTTGCGACCAGCCGCCGCCGGAGCCGCTCGCCGAAGCGCTCACCCACTACGAGGCCCGCGTCCTGAGCGTGTCTGAGGAAGGCCAGCCGGAGCCCGAGCTGGCCCCTCTCTAGAGCCTTCCGGACGGGCACGAGACCCGACCGGAAGGAAAAGCCGCGCGGGGGAACCACGCGCCAGGAGCGGCGGATCAGCCCTTGCGCACGGCGGCCAGATGATCGGCGAAGTCGGGGCTCGCCATCAGGGCCTTGCAGCGGGCGAAGCGCTCTTCCGAATAGGCCCAGAAGTCCTCAGCCGGATTGCCGTCGGCGTGCTGGATCAGGCCCCAGAGCGTCCACAGCAGGTCGCACATGGCCTTGTAGATGACCATCCGGCCGAAGGTCGCCGCGTCGACCGGGCCGTCGCAGTAGGCTTCCATCATTTCCCGGTCGTGCTCAGCCGTGAACCCCGCCTCCACCGAGAGATCGCCGAGATCCCAGAGCGGATCGTTCATTCCCGAATACTCCCAGTCGACGATCCACATGCGATCGCCCGCATCGAGGAAGTTCTCGCACAGCGGATCGCAATGGCACGGGGCAAGGGCTGCCGGATGCGCGTCCAGCGCCTCGCGGACCGCTTCGGCCTCCGCCACCACGTCATGATAACCGTCGGGAAGCTGGGCGTTCTTCTCGCCGAGCAGCTTCAGATAGTCGTCGATCATGGAGAACAGCTCGAAGCGGAACTCGAAGGTCTGGCCGCTGGTGTGGAGCTGCTTGAACGCCCTCGCGGCGCGGGTCGGTGCGCCGGGGGTCGTACGGAACAGATCCGGAGACATGGTCGGCGCATCGATGTAGTCGGCGAGCATCAGCCCGCTGTCGGCGTCGAAATGAAAAACCTCCGGAGACACACCGGCCCTCGCCGCAGCGACCGCGTTATGGGATTCCACCTTGCGGTCGATGTAGCTCTCGGTGCCTTCTCCCGGGATGCGGAGGAGATAGGTCTTCCCCTCCCGCACCACCTTGAAGACGATGTTGGTGAGCCCGCCCAGCCGTTCGATGGCAACCTCGCTCGCAGAGACGCCTTCGAAACCGGGAACGGTCCGGAGGCGGGCAAGGGCCGTGTCGGTGTCCATACGCTCATCTCCATTTTGGCAGCCGGCGCGGCCGGCCGCATCAGTCATCAAATTGTTGGAAATCGTTGGATATGTATCGCTTGAACGGCCCATATCCGTCAAACTTCCAAAAATAACCACATCGGGTTATCATCCCCCCATCCCGCGTTTCAAGCGCACGTGACCCGAGCGTCCGGCTCGCATCGTCACGCGCGTGCCCCACGAAACCCTGAGAAGAGAGTTCCATGAGCAACGATCCAGCCAAAAGCCTTGATGTCGTCTATGCCGCGGAGAACACCGCGGACGTGGCCAAGAGGTACGACGACTGGGCCAAGCGCTACGACACGGAGATGGCCACCCTCGGCTATCGCCATCCCAACATCTGCCTGGCCATGCTGACCCGCTACCTGCCCCGCGGCGAGGGACCGGTGCTCGATGCCGGCGCCGGGACCGGACTGCTCGGCGAGTGGATGGACATTGTCGGCTACAAGAACGCCGAGGCGCTGGATATTTCCGAAGGCATGCTGGAAGTCGCGCGCGGCAAGAACGTCTATTCCGCGTTCCACGTGGCCGCCCTCGGCGAAACGCTGCCGATGGCCGACAACACCTACGCGGCGATCGTCGCGGCCGGCGTGTTCACGGTCGGCCATGTCGGCAAGGAAGGCTTCGACGAGCTGATCCGCATCACCCGACCCGGCGGCTTCCTGGTCGTGACGATCAAGGATTCGCTCTACAACGAGGGCCTCGGCGACCATCTGAAGGCGCTCGAAGCCAAGGGCGTGTGGACGATCGTGGAAGAGACGCCGTCCTACGTTTCCATGCCGGGCCGGCCCGACACGGTGCCGAGCCGTGCCGTGGTGCTGAAGGTCCTTTAGATCCGATCAGGGGGCCGGCGGCTCAGGCCGCCGCCCCTTCCGGCCAAGCATCCAGCCGGTCGAACAGCGCTTCCAGTTCATCGATGCCGCCGATCACGTGATCGGCTTCCGCCTCCAGTTCCTCGCGGCTGGCGGTTCCGGTCAGAACGCCAACACAGAGCGCGCAGCCGGCCGCACGACCCATCCGGATGTCGTGCAGATTGTCGCCGACCACGGCGACCTCTCCGGGCTCAAGCCCATTGTCCCGACAGAACGCCAGCACCATGCCCGGCTGCGGCTTGCCGCCGTGGCCGCTGTCGTAGCCGGCGACGAAGAATGTGTGCCCGTCCAGGCCGATCGATTTCAGTGTCGCCCGCGCTCCGGCCGCGCTGTCGCTCGTGGCCACCCCGACGGCGACCCCCCGCGCAAGCAGCCGTTCGAACAGCGCGGCGAGATCGGTGACCGCGACGGAGCCTTCGGCCCCCTCCGTGAAGATGGCGTCCAGCGCTTCCACCAAAGTCGCGTGATCGTGCGAGGCGCCCGCCCCAACCCATGCCTCGGCGATCTCGCCGGTATGGCCGGCGGCCAGAAGACTGCCGCCTGCGACGACGTGGGTCTGCGGATCGTGCCCACCGAGCGCGAGAAGCCGCGCCTTGAGATCCGGATCGCCACTTGCTGCGTGTTCGGCGGCACGGACGTTGATCGGCACCCATGTGCGGGCATAGTCGACGAGGGTTCCGTCCTTGTCGAACACGATGCCTTTGATTTTCGACATTGGAATTCCGCTTTCCGAGTGACGGGTTCGCCGGCCTTCGCGCAACCGCCCGAAGGCGCGCGCCGGAAGCCGGAGGGGAGGTTTCGGAGAGGCCATACACGAGCCGGCCAAGGCGGCAAAGGGCGCCCGGCCTGCAACCGGATCCCAAACTCCCGTTGCATTCGGCGAATTGGCCACGTTGCCACCGCCGGAACCGTCTGAGAAAGAGGATGCGGGTACCGTCGCACGTTTCCGCACCAGTCGCGGGACGGAAGGCCCGGTCGCCAGAAAAGAAAAAGGATCACGTCATGAAAACTGTCAGGAAATCCCTGGCCCGGCTCGCCGCCACAACGATCGCTGCGGCCATTGCCTTCGTTCCCGCCGCTCAGGCCTGTACGGGAATCACGCTGACGGCGCAGGACGGGACCGTCGTCCGCGCCCGGACGATGGAATTCAACGTCAACCTGAAGTCGGAGGTCATCCTGGTTCCGCGCGGCTACGAGCGCACCGGGACGACGCCGGACGGCAAGCCCGGCCTCAAGTGGAAAGCCAAGTACGCCAATGTCGGGACCAACCCCGAGGGCCTTCCCTATGTCGTCGACGGTTTGAACGAGAAGGGCCTGTCGATGGGGCTGTTCTATTTCGATCAGTCGGCCAAGTATCAGCCCTATTCGCCCGACGATGCCGCGAAGACGATGGCGTCCTGGCAGCTCGGGTCGTACATCCTCGACAACTTTGCGACCGTCGATGAAGTGAAGGCGGCGTTGCCGGACATCGTCGTCGCGCCGGTGGTCTTCGAGGCGTTCGGCATCATTCTGCCGGTGCACTTCATCGTCACCGATCCGACCGGCGCCTCGATCGTCATCGAGTATGTCGGCGGCGAATTGACCATCCACGACAACGGAATCGGGATCATCACCAACAACCCGCCGTTCGACTGGCACATGACCAATCTGCAGAATTACGTGAACCTGGGCGTGACCAACGTCCCGCCGCAGAAGCTCGGCGACGTCACCATCCAGGGTCTGGGTCAGGGAACGGGTCTGCTCGGCATGCCGGGCGACTTCACCTCCCCGTCCCGTTTCGTGCGGGCCGCGATCTTCGCGCACGGCATCGGTCCGGTCGACGACAGCGCCGACGCCGTCTTTCAGGCCTTCCACATCCTGAACAACTTCGACATCCCGAAGGGCGTCGCACGCGCGGACGAGAAGAGCTCGGACGGCAAGATCTCGGCCGACTACACCCAGTGGACCAGCGCCAACGATCTGGCCAGCAAGCGGTTCTATTTCCGCACTTACGAGAACAGCGACATCCGCTTCGTCGACCTGACCAAGCAGAAGCTGGACGGCGCCGACATCCAGACCTGGTCGATGGGCGGCTATGAGACCGCCCAAGAGGTGGGCGCACCGAACTAGGGCAGCCCGCCCTCCCGTCCGCACCGACGCATCCCGTCCGGACCGCACCGGTCCGGACGGCCCATTCCCGGGAACTTGACGCGCAGGCCTGCCGATGCCGTCGCACACGGTCGCCCCGTCGATCTGTGCTGGAGCCATTCCTTTTCGTTCAGATTCGGTCAATCTGACCGGGAAATGGCCTAAAGCCGCACGCCACCAATCAGCACCGCCACGGCGTCCCGAACGCCCGGCTACGTGAAGCCGAGACGCATTCCGGGACGGCTGGCCCGCGGGCCTCCTTTCCTATTCATCGTACAAGAATGCTGATTCTGCCCACTTCG
Organism: Amorphus orientalis; assembly: GCF_030814015.1. Taxonomy (NCBI): domain Bacteria; kingdom Pseudomonadati; phylum Pseudomonadota; class Alphaproteobacteria; order Hyphomicrobiales; family Amorphaceae; genus Amorphus; species Amorphus orientalis. The sequence continues at coordinate 224,296 of NZ_JAUSUL010000001.1, read as the reverse complement.
AGGTTGATGGGCCGATTATTCACGCCTAATAGTATGACAAATAACAACGGGAGGTTAGTTCAGGGTGCTTGCGGCGCGTTCCGATACGTCCCTTGCCGGCAACGGATCCAGCCTGACGACGGCACTCGCTGCCGAGCTCGGCCGCCGGATCGCTTCCGGCCGTCTGGGAGCCGGCGACCTGCTGCCGACCGAATCCGAGATTCAGCTCGAATTCGGGGTATCGCGTACCGTCGTGCGCGAGGCCATCCGTCATCTCTCCAGCAAGGGTCTGGTCTCGGTGCGCCCCAAGGTGGGCACGAAGGTCCGCCCGGAGACCGACTGGAACATGCTCGACGGTGAGGTGATGCGCTGGCATCTGCTCGCCGAGACGCCGCGTCCCTTCATCGAGGCGCTTTACGAGATGCGCCTCATCAACGAGCCGGCGGCCGCCCGGATGGCAGCCACCCGCATCGGCGACGAGGACCGGCGCGCCCTCTCGGCGGCACTGGAGGGGATGGCCCGGCATCCGCGCGGCTCCCAGGAGCTGATCGACGCCGATCTCGCCTTCCACCGCATCGTCCTGCAGGCGACCGGCAACCCGATCCTGCGGTCGCTCGGCGCCATGATCGAAAGCTCGCTCTCGATTTCCTTCTCCCTGAGCTGGCGGCAGAACCCCCAGGAAGAGACCGTCCGGCAGCACGCCCTCGTTCACGACGCCATCGTCGCCGGCGACGACGTGCTGGCCGAGATCTACATGCGGCGCCTGATCGAGAGCGCCTTCAACGACGTCATCCTGGCGCTCTACGACGAAGGCGGCGCCGCGAGCCCGGAAGACGACCGGTCCACGCCGGCCGCCTGACCCGATAATCGGGCGACGGACGCTCCGCGTCCGCCGCTCCAAGACCGACGGCGCCGCGCATCGCGAACGCGGCCCGCACCCAAGACAGCCGACGCCCCTCCACCGGGCGCAAGCGGCTCAACGAAAGCGGAGGAAACGATGACATTTCTGAAGACCGTCACCGCTGCGGCGCTTGCCGCAGGCATGCTCACAGCCGGAATCGGCGCCGCCGTCGCACAGGCCGAGGGCACCGTCGGCATCGCCATGCCAACGAAATCGTCGTCGCGCTGGATCGCCGACGGCAACAACATGGTGAAACAGTTCGAGGAGCAGGGGTACCAGACGGACCTGCAGTACGCCGAGGACGACATCCCGAACCAGCTCTCCCAAGTGGAGAACATGGTGACCAAGGGCGTCGACGCCCTGGTGATCGCGTCGATCGACGGGACCACGCTGTCGAACGTCCTCGCCAATGCCTCCGCGATGGGCATCCCGGTGATCGCCTACGACCGGCTGATCCGCGACACGCCGGACGTCGACTACTACGCCACCTTCGACAACTTCCAGGTGGGCGTCCAGCAGGGTGAATCCCTGGTTGCCGGCCTGGAGCAGCGCTTCCCCGACGCGCAGACCTGGAACGTCGAGCTGTTCGGCGGCTCGCCGGACGACAACAACGCCTACTTCTTCTACGACGGCGCCATGAGCGTGCTGCAGCCGCTCATCGATGAGGGCAAGATCGAGATCGTCTCCGGCCAGACCGGGATGGACACCGTCGGCACGCTGCGCTGGGACGGCTCGGTCGCCCAGTCCCGGATGGATAACCTGCTCTCCGCCAACTACACCGACAAGCAGGTGCACGGCGTGCTGTCGCCCTATGACGGCCTGTCGATCGGCATCATCTCGTCGCTCAAGGGCGTCGGCTACGGCTCCGGCGACATGCCGATGCCGATCGTCACCGGCCAGGATGCCGAGATCCCCTCGGTCAAGGCGATTCTGCGCGGCGACCAGTACTCGACCATCTTCAAGGACACCCGCGAGCTGGCGAAGGTCACCGTGGCCATGGTCGACGACGTGCTCAACGACAAGGAGCCGGAGGTGAACGACACCAAGACCTACGACAACGGGGTCAAGGTGGTGCCGTCCTATCTGCTCAAGCCGGTGCTGGTGACGAAGGACAACATCCGCCAGGTGCTGGTCGACAGCGGCTACTACACCGAAGACCAGCTCTACTGAGCACCCGCGCGCGTCCCCGAGGGGACGCCTCGCGATCCCCTTCGGGGCGCGCCGCCCGGGCGCGCCCTCCCTCCCGGTGCGCCCGGGTCCCCTTTTCCAGAGCGCTGAACGATGACGCCGATCCTCGAAATGCACGGCATCACCAAGACGTTTCCCGGCGTGGTGGCGCTCAAGGACGTGCACCTGAGCGTGCGCCAAGGCGAGATCCATGCGCTGGTCGGCGAGAACGGCGCGGGCAAGTCCACCCTGATGAAGGTGCTGTCGGGGGTCTATCCGCACGGCAGCTATGACGGCCGCATCGTCTATCAGGGCGAGGAATGCCGCTTCTCCGGCATCACCGACAGCGAACGCCTTGGCATCATCATCATCCATCAGGAGCTGGCCCTGATCCCGCTGCTCTCGATCGCCGAGAACATCTTTCTCGGCAACGAGCGCGCCCGGGCCGGCGTGATCGACTGGGGCGAGACGTTCCGGCGCACGCGCGAGCTTCTGGCGCGCGTCGGCCTGAAGGAAGCCCCGAACACCCGGGTGACCGATCTCGGCCTCGGAAAGCAGCAGCTGGTCGAAATCGCCAAGGCGCTGTCGAAGGAGGTCAAGCTCCTCATCCTCGACGAGCCGACCTCGAGCCTCAACGAGACCGACAGCGAGGCGCTGCTGGACCTGCTCCTCGAGTTCAAGCGCCGCGGCATCTCCTCGATCCTGATCTCCCACAAGCTGAACGAGATCGCGCGCGTCGCCGATACCATCACCGTGCTCCGCGACGGCGCCAGCATCTCCACCATCGACTGTTCCGGCGGTCCGGCCAGCGAGGACGCGATCATCCGCGACATGGTCGGCCGCAACCTGGAGGACCGCTTCCCCAAGCGCGACCCGAAGGTCGGCGAGACGGTTCTCGAGGTCCGCAACTGGACCGTCCACCACCCCCTGCATCCGGACCGCAAGGTGGTCGACGACGTCAGCTTCCACGTCCGCCGTGGCGAGGTGGTCGGCATCGCCGGGCTGATGGGCGCCGGTCGCACCGAACTCGCCATGAGCCTGTTCGGCCGGTCCTACGGCACCCGCATCTCCGGCGAGGCCCTCGTCAACGGCCAGCCGGCCGATGTCTCCACCGTCTCCCGCGCGATCGACGCCGGCATCTGCTACGCCACCGAGGACCGCAAGACCTACGGCCTCGTCCTCGACGAGACGATCCGGCGCAACATCCCGCTCGCCAACCTTCAGGGCGTATCGAACGGCCTCGTCGTCGACGACGCGCGCGAGCTTGCCGTTGCCGGCGACTACCGCCAGCGGATGCGCATCAAGAGTTCGAGCGTCGCCCAGGAGGTGGTCAACCTGTCGGGCGGCAACCAGCAGAAGGTTGTTCTGTCGAAGTGGCTGTTCGCGGGGCCGGAGGTGCTGATCCTCGACGAGCCCACCCGCGGCATCGACGTCGGCGCCAAGACCGAGATCTACACCGTCATCGCCGAGCTCGCCGCCGCGGGCAAGGCGATCGTCATGATCTCCTCGGAGATGCCCGAACTCCTCGGCGTCTCCGACCGCATCTACGTCATGAACGAAGGCCGGTTCGTCGGCGAACTCGACGCGGAAAGCGCGTCGCAGGAAGCGATCATGTCGCTCATCATCCGCTCCGGCCAGGGCAGGTAAGGACATGTCTCAAGACGTCAGCGACTCCATCGATCTTCCGAAGGCCGGCTCCGGCGGGCAGGGCGGAGGCCATCTCGCCTTCCTGCGGCGCCACATGCGCGAATACGGCATCCTGATCGCGCTGATCGTGATCATGGCGTTCTTCCAGATCATGACCGACGGCATCCTGATGAAGCCGGTCAATCTGACCAACCTGATCCTGCAGAACAGCTACATCGTCATCATGGCGGTGGGCATGCTGCTGGTCATCGTTTCCGGCAACATCGACCTGTCTGTGGGGTCGGTGCTGGGCTTCATCGGCGCGCTCGCCGCCGTGATGATCGTCCAGTGGGAGATGAACTACGTCGTCGCCAGCATTCTCTGTCTCGCCGTCGGTGCCGGGATCGGCGCGATCCAGGGTTACTGGGTCGCCTACTGGAAGATCCCGTCCTTCATCGTGACGCTCGCCGGCATGCTGGTGTTCAAGGGGCTGACGCTGTGGCTGCTCGCCGGCCAGTCCGTGGGTCCGTTCCCGCGCGGCTTCCAGCTGCTCTCCTCCGGCTTCGTGCCGGACATCTTCGGCGTGGACGGCCTGAACCTGCTCTCGCTCCTGATCGGTGTCGCCGTCGCCGCCGCGATCCTCTACCTCGCGCTGCGCTCGCGCTTCGGCAACCGTTCCGGCGGCCACGACGACGAGCCGCTCGGCTTTTTTCTGGCCAAGACCTTCCTGTTCGTTGGCGCGATCCTCTACCTGGTCTGGGTCCTTGCCGGCTTCCGCGGCTTCCCGAACGTGCTCATCGTCATGGCGCTCCTGGTCAGCGTCTACTCCTTCGTCACCTCGCGCACGACGATCGGCCGGCGGATCTACGCCGTCGGCGGCAACGAGAAAGCGGCGCGCCTCTCCGGCATCAAGACGGAGCGGCTGACCTTCCTCACCTTCGCCAACATGGGGATGCTCGCCGCGCTGGCCGGCCTCGTCTTCGCCGCCCGCCTCAACACCGCGACCCCCAAGGCCGGCCTCGGCTTCGAGCTCGACGTGATCGCGGCGGTCTTCATCGGCGGCGCCTCCATGTCCGGCGGCGTGGGCACCGTTGTCGGCGCCGTGATCGGCGCCTTCATCATGGGCGTCATGAACAACGGCATGTCGATCCTGGGCATCGGCATCGACTACCAGCAGGTCATCAAGGGCATCGTCCTGCTGCTCGCCGTGATTTTCGACGTCTACAACAAGAACAAGGCCTGAGGGCCTTGCAGGAGATTGGAATGGGTTTGAGGCTGCTCCAGATCCGCGACGAACGCGGCACCCGCGGCGTCGTCGCCAGCGACGGCGGCACCACCGGCCGCCGCGTCGGCGAGGTGGAAACGGTCTACGATCTGGCCCGGCGCGCGATCAAGGCGGGTCGGTCGCTGGCCGACACCGTCGCCGCCCTCGGCGAAGGGGCGGAGGTCGATCTTGCCGAGGCGCAGGCAAACGGGAGGATCCTGGCGCCGATCGACCATCCCGACCCGGCGCACCTGCTCCTGACCGGGACCGGGCTCACCCACCTGGGCTCCGCCGAGGGCCGCGACAAGATGCACGCCAAGCAGGCGGCGGACGCCAACGAGACCGATTCCATGCGGATGTTCCGGATGGGGCTGGAAGGCGGCAAGCCGGCGAACGGCGGTCCCGGCGTGCAGCCGGAATGGTTCTACAAGGGCGACGGGTCGACGGTCGTCGGGCCCGGCGCCCCCCTCACCTCGCCGGCGTTCGCCCTCGACGGCTCCGAGGAACCGGAGATCGCGGCGATCTACGTCAACGGACCGGACGGCACGCCCTTCCGGCTCGGCTTCGCGCTCGCCAACGAGTTCTCCGACCACATCACCGAGCGCCACAACTATCTCTGGCTGGCCCATTCCAAGCTGCGGCCCGCCGCAATCGGACCGGAACTCCTCACCGGCGACCTGCCCGACGACGTGCGCGGCATCTCCCGCGTCCGCCGCGACGGCGCGGTCCTCTGGGAGGGGGAGTTCCTGACCGGCGAGGCGAACATGTCCCACGCGATCGCCAACCTGGAGCACCATCACTTCAAGTACGCGCTGTTCCGGCGTCCCGGCGACGTCCACGTCCACTTCTTCGGCACCGCCACCCTGTCCTTCTCGGCCGGCGTCGCCACGCAAGCGGGCGACGTGTTCGAGATCGAGGCAGCCCCGTTCGCACTGCCGCTGGTCAACCCGCTGGCCGAGGCCGAGGTGGCCCCCGTCACGGTGCGCCCGCTATGACGACGCGCGCGCCTGGAGATACTCTGCGCATCGGCATTGCCGGGTTCGGCAAGATCGCCCGCGACCAGCACGTCCCGGCGATCGCCGGATGCGAACGCACGACGCTCGCAGCCGTCGCCGATCCGGCCGGCGGCCTCGACGGCACGCCGAGCTTTGCGAGCCTCGACGACATGCTGCGCGAGGCTGACATCGACGCCGTGGCGGTCTGCACGCCTCCGCAGATCCGGCATGACGTCGCGCTCGCAGCCCTTGCAGCCGGCAAGCACGTGCTTCTCGAGAAGCCGCCCGGCGCCACCCTGGGCGAGGTGGACATCCTCTCCCGGACGGCCGAGCGCGCCGGCCTCACGCTGTTCGCCACCTGGCATTCGCGTCATGCGCCCGGCGTCGAGCCGGCACGCGCCTGGATCGCCGGCCGAAAGCTCCGGGCGGTGCGTGTAACCTGGAAGGAAGACGTTCGGCGCTGGCACCCGGGGCAGGCCTGGATCTTCGAGCCGGGCGGGCTCGGCGTCTTCGATCCGGGCATCAACGCCTTTTCCATTCTTACCCGGATCCTGCCGGCACCGCTGCGGGTCACCGAAGCGACGTTCCGCACGCCGGAAAACCGTACCGCGCCGATCGCGGCGGACGTGCGCTTCGCCGCCGCCGACGGAGTGGTCGTCGACGCCGCCCTCGACTTCCGCCAGGAGGGTCCACAGACCTGGGAGATCGACGTGGAGGCCGACGATGGCCGCCTCGTCCTGTCGGCGGGCGGCGCGGAACTCGCGATCGACGGCGGGGCGATCTCGCTTCCTCCGGAGGGGGAATACGCTGACATCTACACCCGGTTCGCCGACCTGGTCGCCACCGGTCAATCGGATGTCGATCCGACCCCGTTCGGCCTCGTCGCCGATGCCTTTCTGATGGCCCGCACCGAGACCGTCGACGCGTTTCACGATCCGGCCGAGGCGGGGAAGCGATGACCCTCGTTCCGCGCCCCTTCGGCCGTCTCGAAGACGGCACGCCGGTCGAGGCCGTGGACCTCACCGGCGAGGCGATCGCCGTCACCCTGACCACCCTGGGGGCGGGCATCGCCTCGCTGCGGACGCCGGACCGTAACGGGCACTTCGGAGAGACGGTGCTGCCGTTCACCTCCCTGGAAGAACGCGCGGCGTGCCCGCCCTATTGCGGTGCCTCCATCGGGCGCTTTGCCAACCGGATCGCCGGCGGCAGCTTCGAACTCGATGGCACCCGCCACCAGCTGCCCCGCAACCACGGCGCCAACTGCCTGCACGGCGGCCCCGACGGTTTCGACACCCGTGTCTGGACGATCGCCGATCTCGGGACCGATCCGATCCCGTTCGTCGTTTTCGCCCTCGACAGCCCGGACGGCGACGCCGGTTTCCCAGGACGGCTCAGGGTCGAGGCGCGCTACGCCCTCACCGGCCCGGGCGAGCTCACGGTCGAGTACTCCGCCACCACGGACCGGCCGACGGTCGTCAACCTGACCAATCACGCCTACTTCAACCTCTCCGCCGACGCAGGCGTCGGAATCGAAGCCCACCGGCTGCAGATCGAAGCCGACGCGATGCTTCCGGTCGATGACGGGCTAGTCCCGACCGGCGAGATCCGGCCGGTCGCCGGCACGGCGTTCGATTTCCGTGAGCCGAGAACGTTCACCGAGAACCTGCAGGACTGCGACGATCCCCAGGTCCTCGGGCAGCGGGGCTTCGATCATTGTTTCGTGCTGCGCGGCGGCACCACCGAAGCACCGCGGACCATCGTACGGGTCGAGGACGCCCGGTCGGGCCGACGTCTCGATCTCCTGACGACGGAGCCGGGACTGCAGCTTTACTCCGGTCACCTTCTCGCGGCTCCGGAACACGGGGCTCCGCCAGCTGTCGTCGGCGGTCCGACCGGCTTCTGCCTGGAGCCGCAACGCTTCCCGGACGCCCCCAACCAGCCGGACTTCCCGTCCGCCCGCCTCGATCCCGGCCGCACCTGCCGTCAGGTCGCGATCTACCGGTTTTCAAAGCTAGATTCCGCGCCCGACGGCGGCGCCGCAGAAAGCAGACAGTCATGATGAACCATTCCAACATCGACGGCGGCCGGAAGCTGCGTTCGCGGGCCTGGTTCGACAATCCGGGCAATCCGGACATGACGGCGCTCTATCTCGAACGCTACCTCAATTTCGGCCTGAGCCAGGAAGAGCTGCAGTCGGGAAAGCCGATCATCGGTATCGCCCAGACGGGTTCGGACCTCTCGCCCTGCAACCGCCACCATCTGGAGCTGGCCAAGCGGGTGCGCGACGGCATCCGGGAGGCCGGCGGCATTCCGATCGAGTTCCCAGTCCATCCGATCCAGGAGACCGGCAAGCGGCCGACCGCCGGCCTCGACCGCAACCTCGCCTATCTCGGCCTAGTGGAGCTTCTCTACGGCTATCCGATCGACGGCGTGGTGCTGACGATCGGCTGCGACAAGACCACGCCCGCCTGTCTGATGGCGGCGGCGACGGTGAACATCCCGGCCATCGCGCTGTCGGTCGGTCCGATGCTGAACGGCTGGTTCCGCGGCGAGCGCACCGGCTCCGGTACCATCGTCTGGAAAGCTCGCGAGCTGATGGCGCGCGGCGAGATCGACTATCCCGAGTTCGTCCGGCTGGTTGCGTCGTCCGCCCCGTCCACGGGCTTCTGCAACACGATGGGCACGGCCTCGACGATGAACGCGCTCGCCGAAGCCCTCGGCATGCAGCTTCCCGGGTCCGCCGCTATTCCCGCACCCTACAGGGACCGCCAGGAGATGGCCTGGCGCACCGGCCTGCGCATCGTCGACATGGTGCATGAGGATCTGAAGCCGACCGATATCATGACCCGCGAGGCGTTCATCAACGCCATCCGCGTCAACTCCGCTATCGGCGGATCGACCAACGCCCCGATCCATCTGAACGCCATCGCCCGCCATCTCGGCGTGGAGCTTTCGATCGACGATTGGCAGACCTACGGTGAAGAGATCCCGCTCCTGGTCAACCTGCAGCCGGCGGGCGAGTATCTCGGCGAGGACTTCTATCACGCCGGCGGCGTGCCGGCCGTGATCAATCAACTGATGCGTCACGACCTGATCGACGAGAGCCTGATCACCGCCAACGGCCAGCCGATCGGCGACAACTGCCGGGGCGCTGAGATCCTCGACGAGAACGTCATCCGTCCGATCGACGACCCGATGCTGCCCGCCGCCGGCTTCCGGGTGCTGAAGGGCAACCTGTTCGGCTCGGCCATCATGAAGCTCTCCGTCGTCTCCGACGATTTCCGGGCGCGCTATCTCTCCAATCCCGATGACCCGATGGCGTTCGAGGGACGGGCGATCGTCTTCGACGGGCCCGAGGACTACCACGCGCGCATCGACGACCCGGCGCTGGCGATCGACGAGACCTGCGTTCTGTTCATGCGCGGCGCGGGGCCGATCGGCTATCCCGGCGCGGCTGAAGTGGTGAACATGCGCGCGCCGGACTACCTCCTGAAGCGCGGCATCCAGTCGCTTCCCTGCATCGGCGACGGCCGTCAGTCCGGCACGTCCGGCTCGCCCTCGATCCTGAATGCCTCGCCGGAAGCGGCGGCAGGTGGCGGACTGGCGCTGCTGCGCGACGGCGACCGCGTGCGCATCGATCCGGGCCGCGGCCGCGCGGACATCCTCATTTCCGATGAGGAGCTCGCCGCCCGCCGGACCGAGCTTGCCGCGCGCGGCGGCTATCCGATTCCCGACGCGCAGACCCCCTGGCAGGAGCTCCAGCGTGCCGTGATCTCGCAGATGGAGGTCGGAATGGTGCTGGAACCGGCGGTCTCCTATCAGCGGATCGCACAGACCAAGGGCATCCCGCGTGACAATCACTGAGGCGACTCCAGGCGAGGTCGAGACGGCGAGGCACGTCTCATGACGAGCCAGCCGGTCGCATGTCTCGCCGGTCGCCGTCTCCGGGCGGCGATCCGGCACGGCAGCCGCTCGACGGAGACCGCACCGGTCGCGGCTTTCGACACCGCAGACGGGGTACCGTGATGAACCATCAATCCGACGCGACCGTCCGGATCCTGTTCGATACGCCGCTGGAGCTTGGCGAAGGGCCCCGCTACGACCCGGTGACCGACACGGCGTGGTGGTTCGACATTTTAGGCCGCGGCCTGTTCGAGCATTCGCTCCAGAGCGGCCGCACCATTCGCCACGACCTCCCCTTCATGGCGAGCGAGATCGCCCGGATCGACGACCGGCGCCAGCTCGTCGCCGCGGAGGACGGGCTCTACGTCCGCGACACGACGACCGGCGGCCTCGACCTGCTGCATCCGCTGGAAGCCGACAACCCCGGCACGCGGTCGAACGACGGCGCGGTGCATCGCTCCGGCGCGCTGTGGATCGGCACCATGGGCAAGGGCGCCGAACCCGGCGCGGGGACGATCTATCATTTCCTCAAAGGCGAACTCCGTCCGCTGTTCGATGCGATCACAATCCCGAACGCCATCGCCTTCACCGAAGACGGCACCACCGCCTATTTCTCCGATACGCCGACGGGCCGGCTGATGCGGGTTCCGGTCGCACCCGAGACCGGCTTGCCTACCGCCGCGCCGACCGTCGTGTACGACCACCGCGATGCGCCGGGCAGCCTCGACGGCGCCGTTATCGATCGCGCCGGCACCATCTGGATCGCGCTGTGGGGGGCCGGCCGCCTTCTGACCCTTTCGCCGGCGGGCGAGCCGATCTCGACCATCCCGGTCTCCGCCGCCCAGCCGAGCTGCCCGGCCACCTTCGGTCGAAACGCCGATCGGCTCCTGGTCACCAGCGCTTGGGAGGGGATGGCCCCAGACGCCCGAGCGGCCGATCCCCACGCCGGCAAGACCTTCGTGATCGAGGACGCGGGCTTCGAAGGCTTCTTTTCACCGGAGGCCCGTCAGGACTGAGCCTCGCCGGCGCCGGCGGCATGCCATTGCGCCCGCGGCCAGGTTTACGCGCCGGCAAGCGAAACCGGGACGAACCGCAGATTTCCCATCGACACAATAATCATATTATATTACTTTTCGGCATCCGGCGAAGACCGGCTAAACGAGGAGGAAACGAATGACTTTCACCCGCACCGCCGCCGGAGCGGCGATGATGCTCACCCTGCTGGCGGCGCCCGCCATGGCGGACGACATGACGGTCGGCTTCTCGCAGATCGGATCGGAATCCGGCTGGCGGGCTGCGGAGACCAGCGTGACCAAGCAGGAAGCGCAGGAGCGCGGCATCAACCTGAAGTTTGCCGACGCCCAGCAGAAACAGGAAAACCAGATCAAGGCGGTTCGCTCGTTCATCGCCCAGGGCGTCGACGCGATCCTGATCGCGCCGGTCGTGGCCACCGGCTGGGAGCAGGTACTGGAAGAGGCCCAGGACGCCGAGATCCCGGTCGTGCTGCTCGATCGCCAGATCGACGCATCCGACGAGCTCTACCTGACGGCGGTAACGTCCGATCAGGTCCACGAGGGCAACGTCGCCGGCAACTGGCTCGTGGAGACCGTCGGCGACGAGCCCTGCAACGTGGTCGAACTCCAGGGCACCACCGGCTCGTCCCCGGCGATCAATCGCAAGAAGGGGTTCGAGGAAGCGATCTCCGGCCACGACAACATCCAGATCGTCCGCTCCCAGACCGGCGACTTCACCCGCACCAAGGGTAAGGAAGTCATGGAGAGCTTCCTCAAGGCGGAAGACGGCGGCAAGGACATCTGCGCGCTCTACGCCCACAACGACGACATGGCTGTCGGCGCGATCCAGGCGATCAAGGAAGCGGGCCTGGCGCCCGGCAAGGACATCCTGGTCGTCTCCATCGACGCGGTTCCGGATATCTTCCAGGCGATGGCGGCCGGCGAGGCCAATGCCACCGTCGAGCTCACCCCGAACATGGCGGGGCCGGCGTTCGACGTCCTCGAGGCCTACCTCAAGGACGGCACCACGCCGCCCAAGTGGATCCAGACGGAATCGAAGCTCTACACCCAGAACGACGATCCAATGAAGGTCTACGAAGAGAAGAAGAACCTCGGCTACTAGAGCGTTTCCAGGCCAAGTGGGAACCGGTTCGCCGTCCGGAAACGCGACCAGACAAAGCTGCCGCAAATTCCGGGCGGGAAACCTCAATACCTCTTTTCGCGCAAGCGCTACCGTCCGGCTCCAGGGAGCCGGACGGATGCCCGAGGGTCGGCCGCAGCGCCAAGCCCGTCTCGTTCCAGGAGAGCCCGGCCCCGGGTCCGTGCGAGTGGCCGCCGACTTTCTGTCCAGCCCGCTTCAGAAGCAGAGCCTCAGGTCGTCTTCGAAACGGCCGCGTGTCCGAACGACGGACGACGGCTTCCCGACTCAGCTGTTCGAGCACGTCCCTTTCGGCCACGCTGACCGAGAACAAACGGAACAGGCTCCAGGGAGACTCCATGCCCCAGCCGCTGCTCAGCGCCAGCGCGATCACCAAGACCTTCTTCGGCATGACGGCGCTCGCCAACGTCGACTTCGAGCTTGAGGCAGGCGAGGTCCACGCCCTTCTCGGCGAGAACGGCGCAGGCAAGTCGACCCTGATCAAGGTGCTGACCGGCGCGCTCCGGCGCGACGCCGGGACCATTGAGATCGAGGGCCAGCCTATCGACCCGCGCGACGTCAAGGACGCGCAGGCGCACGGCATCGGCACCGTCTACCAGGAGGTCAACCTGCTGCCGAACCTGACGGTCGCCGAGAACCTCTTTCTCGGCCGCGAGCCGATGCGCTTCGGCTTCGTCGACAGCCGCGCCGCGGTCCGGCGCTCGCGCGAGATCCTCGCCGGCTACGGCCTCGACATCGACGTCTCCGCGCTGCTGGAGACCTATTCCGTCGCCGTTCAGCAGATCGTCGCCATCGCCCGAGCCGTCGACATCTCCGGCAAGGTGCTGATCCTCGATGAGCCGACGGCCAGCCTCGACGCAGCGGAGGTGGAACGCCTGTTCGCCATCCTCTCCGATCTCAAGCGGCGCGGCATGGGCATCATCTTCATCACCCACTTCCTGGAGCAGGTCTATGCCATCGCGGACCGGACCACGGTGCTGCGCAACGGCCAGTGCATCGGCACCAGATCCATCGCCGATCTGCCGCGCATCGACCTGGTTTCGATGATGCTCGGCCGCGAACTCGAGCAGGAAGAACGCAGCACCGGCGAAGAGCGCGAACCCGGCCCGCCGGTGGTCGCCTTCGAGGGCTATGGGAGGAAAGGGACCCTCGCTCCCTTCGATCTGAAAATCCATGCGGGGGAAGTGGTCGGCCTCGCCGGGCTGCTTGGGTCGGGCCGCACGGAAACGGCCGAGCTCATGTTCGGCATGCAGGAGCCCGACAGCGGGCGGGTCCGCATCGACGGGACCGACCGGCGGCTCACCTCTCCTCGCGCCGCGATCTCCGAGGGCTTCGGCTTCTGCCCGGAGGACCGCAAGCGCGACGGCATCGTCGGCGACCTGTCGATCCGCGAGAACATCATGCTCTCCCTTCAGGCCCGGCGCGGCTGGGCACGGCCGCTGTCGCGGCGCGAGCAGATCGAGCTTGCCGACCGCTACATCGACGCGCTCGACATCCGCACCACCGACCGTGAGAAACCGGTCAAGTTCCTGTCCGGCGGCAACCAGCAGAAGGTCATCCTGGCGCGCTGGCTGGCCACCAACCCGCGCGTGCTCATCCTCGACGAGCCGACCCGCGGCATCGATGTCGGCGCCCACGCCGAAATCATCCGGCTGATCGAGCGCCTGTGCGCCGACGGCATGGCCCTCGTCGTCGCCTCCTCGGAGCTGGAGGAGCTGGTCGCCTATTCGAGCCGGGTGCGCGTGCTGGCCGACCGGCGCCACGTCATCGATCTCACCGGCGACGCCCTGACCACCGACGCGATCATGACAGCGATCGCGGCGACCGACACCGGCCGGGAGAAGGCGGCATGAGCAGTTCCCTCCTGCGCCCGCTCGTCCGTCTGCTCCCCCAGATCATCGCGCTCGCGGTGATCCTCGCCCTCAACACGGCGATCGCCCCCGGATTCCTCGAGGTCTCGTTCGCCGACGGGCGGCTCTACGGCAGCCTGATCGACATCCTCAACCGGGGCGCGCCGACCGCGCTGCTGGCGATCGGCATGACCCTGGTGATCGCGACGCGCGGCATCGACCTGTCGGTCGGCGCGGTCATGGCCATTGCCGGAGCGGTCGCCGCCGCTTTGATCACGTCCGGCGTTCCGCTTGCCTCGACCCTCCTCATCGCCATCGGCGTCGGCACCCTCTGCGGCCTCTGGAACGGAATTCTGGTGGCCGGGCTCTCCATCCAGCCGATCATCGCCACGCTGATCCTGATGGTGGCCGGCCGCGGCATCGCCCAGCTGATCACCGAAGGCGTCATTTTGACCTTCAACGATCCCGGGCTCGTCTTCGTGGGCAGCGGGACCTTTCTTGCCTTGCCGGTTCCGGTCCTCCTGTGGGTCGTGCTGGCCGGCGCCGTCGTCGCGCTGACCCGCCTCACAGCACTCGGCCTGCTGATCGAGACGGTCGGCATCAATCGCAGAGCCGCGACCTATTCCGGCGTGCGCACCGGCATCCTGCTGCTTCTGGTTTATGCGATCTCCGGCCTGTGCGCCTCGGTCGCCGGCATTGTCGCCGCGGCTGACATCAAGGGGGCCGACGCCAACAACGCCGGTCTGTGGCTCGAGCTCGACGCGATCCTGGCGGTGGTCATCGGCGGCACGTCGCTCCTCGGCGGACGCTTCTCCATCGCCGGCTCGCTGCTCGGCGCACTGATCATCCAGTCGATCAACACCGGCATCCTGCTCGCCGGCTTCCCGCCGGAGTTCAACCTGGTGATCAAAGCGGCGATCATCGTCGTCATCCTCGTCGTGCAGTCGCCGGCCAGCCGGACGCTGTTCGCAATCGCCCGGATCCGACGCACCGCACCGACCGACGAGCGCGCCCCGCAGAAGGTGATGTCATGACCTCCTCGCGCTATTTCCCGCTGGCCACGACCGCCGCGATCTTCATCCTGGCCTATGCGCTGTGCGTCGCCCAGTTCCCCGCCATGCTGTCGACCCGCGTCGTCGCCAACCTCCTGACCGACAACGCCTTCCTCGGCATCACGGCCGTCGGCATGACCTTCGTCATCCTGTCCGGCGGCATCGATCTCTCGGTCGGATCGGTGATCGCCTTCAGCGGGGTCTTCCTCGCCGTGGGCATGACCGAATGGGGCATCCCGCCGGTCGCCGCGTTCGTGCTGCTCTTGCTCATAACCGCCTCGTTCGGCGCGATCATGGGGGCGATGATCCACTATCTGGAGATGCCGCCATTCATCGTCACATTGGCTGGCATGTTCTTCGCCCGCGGCATGGCGTTTCTCATCTCGACCGATTCCGTTCCGATCGACGTGCCGCTCTACGACGCGCTTCAGGACATCTATTTCCGCCTGCCCGGCGGCGGACGCCTGACCTTCGTCGGCATGACGATGCTGGCCGTCGTGATCGCGGGGATCATCATCGCTCACCGCACCCGTTTCGGCCGGAATGTCTACGCACTCGGGGGCAACCGGCAGTCGGCGGAGCTGATGGGCGTGCCGGTCGCCCGCACCACCATCGCCATCTACGCCCTTTCGAGCTTTCTGGCGGGGCTTTCGGGAATCGTGTTCTCGCTCTACACCTCGGCCGGCTATTCCCTGGCCGCCGTCGGCGTCGAGCTCGATGCGATCGCTGCGGTGGTGATCGGCGGAACGCTCCTCACGGGCGGCTTCGGCTTCGTCGCGGGAACGCTGATCGGGATTCTCATCATGGGCCTGATCCAGACCTATATTATCTTCGACGGTACCCTTTCGAGTTGGTGGACCAAGATCGTGATCGGCCTGCTTCTGTTCGCCTTCATCGTGCTGCAGCGCGGGCTGGTCTGGATATCCGAGCGCCGCATTGCGGCAGTGCGGGCCGCCGGCACATGAGCGGGGTGTTGCAGCGCGCCATCACCGATCTCCGGCCGCGCAACAGCCACGGCCAGGTGGTCGGTACGCTGGGCCGGGAGATCGTGGCGGGCGTCTATCCGCCGGGGTCAATCCTGCCCGGCGAAGGCGAGCTTGGCGGACGCTTCGGCGTCTCGCGCACGGTGCTGCGGGAGGCGATGAAGACTCTCGCGGCGAAGTCGCTGATCGAGGCGCGCACCCGGGTCGGCACCCGCGTTCTGGAGCGCCACCGCTGGAATCTGCTCGACCACGACGTCCTGAGCTGGCGGGTGGAGGCCGGGCTCGACGACGCCTTCGTCGCCCATCTGGCCACCATGCGGCTCGCCTTCGAGCCGGCCGCCGCCGCGCTTGCCGCCGAGCAGGCGACGGACGAGGACATCGCCCGGCTGCACGAAATCGTCGACCGGATGGGCGATGCGGGCCACGACCGGGCGAGCATCGCCCGCACCGATCTGGAGTTCCATCTCGCGATCGCAGAGATGTCGCGCAACCCGTTCATGCTGGCGATCGGCAGCCTGATCGAGGCGGCGCTGACGATCTCGCTGAAGCACTCGTCGCCGGCGAGCGACCGGGCGCTGATCGCGGAGGTCGCGGGCAATCACCGCGCCATCGTCGATGCCATCGCGCAGCGCGACGAGGCCGCGACCCGGGCGGCAATGGCCAGGGTCATCGAACTCGGCAGCGAGCGGACCCTGCGCTCCCTCGGCAAGACGGCCGGCGCAGCCACCGAGCGGTCCGGCGGACCACGTTAGAGCATCTACCGTTCAGATTGAAACAATCTGAACCAGAAGGAATTGCTCAACCTATTGAACCTGGAGCCATTTCCAATCGATCAGGTGGTTCCACCCGATCGGAAAAGGCTCTGGACCGCCTGGTACCCGACCAACCGTCGTTTTCGCATTCGGCGGAGCTTTCCGCGGGAAGGCAGCCTCAAGTATGCGCTTTTCGCAAGCGCCCTGCCGCGACAGACGTCCGCCGACCGGGATCAGCTCAGGCGTCATCTTCTCAAGCCACGTCGAACCACAGCCGCGTCGGGCCGGCCATAGCCGCTCGTGGGCCAGCCGTCATGCAGGCATATACCTGCACTTGACATGCAGGTATATGCCTGCATATTAGAGACATGATTGAAGGTGAGCCGACGGACGACGACCGCGTTTTCAAGGCGCTGGCCGATCCGACCCGCAGAAAGCTCCTCGACCGTCTCCATGAGCGGAACGGGCGGACTCTCGGGGAACTCTGCGAAGCGATGGAAATGACGCGTCAGTCAGTGACCCAGCATCTGGGCCTGCTGGAAGACGCCAATCTGATCAGCACGGTGAGGCGGGGCCGAGAGAAGCTCCACTTCATCAATCCGGTGCCGCTCCACGATGTCTACGAGCGATGGGTTCGCAAGTTCGAAATGGACCGCCTCGCGTTGCTTCACGATCTGAAAGGCCGTCTCGAAGGAAAAAAGTCATGACCGTAAAATCTGCGAGCTTCGTCTATGTCACCTATATCCGGACCACTCCTGAAGAACTCTTCAAGGCGATCACCGCCCCGGAAATCGCGCGGCGATACTGGGGACACGAAAATGTCTCCGACTGGACGCCGGGCTCCAAGTGGGAACACGTCCGCGCAAACGACGAACGTCCCGTCGAGATCGTCGGCACTGTTGTCGAGATCGACCCGCCCCGCCGCCTGGTCCTCACCTGGTCAGCCGCATCCAAAGCCGGAGATCCCGACGAGGAAAGCCGCGTCGTCTTCGAAATCGAAGGCCTGGATACGGGGATGGTCAAACTCGTCGTGACTCACGACCAGCTCCAGCCCGGCAGTGGCATGGAAAAGGGCATCAGCAAGGGATGGCCGCTGGTCCTGTCCAGCCTGAAATCCTTCATCGAAACCGGAACCGGGCTCGATTTCTGAGACCCGAACACGTCAGGCAATCGGAGGTCGACATGACCAACACCTACTCCGGCCAATGCGCCTGCAAAGCCGTCCGCATCACGGCGAAGGGCGACCCTGTCGCCGAACTTCACTGCCAATGCACGCACTGCCAGCTTCGGTCCGGTACGGGCCACAGCTCCTTCATCGTCTTTGCCGGTGAGGATGCGGTGACGACCAGCGGCGAGGTCCGGAGCTGGTCGGTCATCGCAGACAGCGGGAACGAGAAGCATCATACATTCTGTCCACGCTGCGGGACGCCGATCCACGTGACATCCCCGGCCAACCCCGGCATTACGGCGATCAGCGCGGTCCTGCTGGACAAGGCTGACCGGTTTGCGCCGACGTTCGTCGCCTACGCAAGCCGGGGCCTGCCCTGGGATACCCTCGATCCGACGCTGACCAGGTTTGACAAAGCGGCGGCCGGCTGACCCGCGAAACATCACCGGCCCTGCATGCCACCGACCCGAAAGACGGTGATGAAGGCCTCCGCGGTCCTGTTGACCGGATTCTGATGGCCGATCACGTTCCGAACCTGGCGCACCTGTATGCGCAAATGGGTCGGCTAGAAACACCCGAACGATGAGAGATGGCTTGAGACTGAATTGCTTGAGCAAGTCCTCTTCGTTCGGGCTGGGTCAGCCTGAACGGGACTGCTCTAGGTCCGGAATGTGGAAGGCGGCATTGTGTCGGCGATTTCGCGGGCCCGGCTGAGATGCCCGCGCAGCAGCCGCTCGGCCTTTTCGGCCTCTCCGGCCAGGATGGCCTTCGCAATCTCCCGGTGTTCGGCGACCGAATCCTCGTACATCGCCGGCGTCATCGCTCCGCTGAGCTGAAGCATGATGAGGGGCAGCTGTAGCTGGCTCGACAGCTCGGCGAGCTGCGCGTTGCCGCAGACCGCGAGGATCGCCTTGTGGAAGCGCCAGTTCTCGTCGTGATAGGCCGCCCCTGAAAGGCGGGGCGCTTCGCTCCAGATCGGCTGGATCATCGTCTCGAAGCGGCTCCTGTTGTCGCCCTTGTCGATGACCTGGGCGGCCAGCTTGACCGCAAGCCCCTCCAGAGCCTCGCGGATCTGAAAAAGCTCCAGCGTCTCCTGATAGGACAGCCGGCGGACCACCGCCCCCCTGTGCGGAACGAGCTCCAGGAGACCCTCGGCCGACAGCCGCCGGAACGCCTCGCGCAGCGGTCCCCGACTGACGCCGAAATCGCGGGTCAGATCCGCCTCGATCAGGCGCTGGCCGGGTGCGTATCGATTGTTGAGGATCCCGTCGCGCAGGCCGGCGACGAGCCGCTCGACCGTTCCCCCGCGCGCAACGCCTTCGTTCGGTGCCACGGTTGCAGACATCGTCCCCTCGCACTCCGCTCGCTGCCACCACTTAGCCCTGTCGGCCGGGATCAGGCAATATTGACAGGGCAGAATTGTCCTACAAGAATGAAAGGCAGACAAGACTGCCGGGTGTTCTGCCAGAGCGGAACGCGACCGGGCAGCACCGAGGAAACGTGCGGGCGGACCGAAGCGTCGCCGCAGTCGGACCTTCCGGTCCGCAAGCAAGGGGAGTTGCCTGGTGCTTATCGGCAAGCAGGGCAAAACCGCGCCCGCCATCTGCAGGGCGAACCTGGACGGCATCGCGGTCCGCGGTCGCGGCCTGTCCAGCGATCTGACGAACTGCATCAGCTTCACCGGGCTTTTCCGTGCGTTCGCCACCGGCCGCAGGATCGACAAAGCGGATGCGGCGCAATGAGCATGCTCGAACCGGACATCGAGACGCTCGACTGGCAGG
Organism: Amorphus orientalis; assembly: GCF_030814015.1. Classification (NCBI taxonomy): domain Bacteria; kingdom Pseudomonadati; phylum Pseudomonadota; class Alphaproteobacteria; order Hyphomicrobiales; family Amorphaceae; genus Amorphus; species Amorphus orientalis. Next base: position 204,703 of record NZ_JAUSUL010000001.1, on the reverse strand, counting down.
AACAGCAGCGCCAGGACGACGTCCTCTACCGCCGGCAGATCGCCTTCCTGCTGGAGAATTCACGCTTCTATCGCCAGAAGCTCACCGATGCCGGGTTTCCGACAGCGGACGCGATCGGGGGCCTTGCGGACATCGCTCGCCTGCCGATGACGGAAAAGGATGACCTCCGGGCCACGCGCACCGAGGCCGATCCGATCGGGACGCACCTGGCCGTTCCGATGAGCGAGCTCGCCCGGATCTATTCGACCAGCGGCACGACGGGGACACCGAGCTACATTCCGCTCACGGCCGGCGATCTCGACAACTGGGTCAGGACGTCCGCCCGCTCCTATGCCGCCTCTGGGGTCGAGGCGGGGCAGGCCATCGTGTCGACCTACAATGCCGGGCCGTTCGTCGCCGGATCGGCGCTGGATGCCTTCAACCGGATCGGCCTCTGCCACATCCCGGTCGGCACCGGAAACACCGAGCGGCTGATGGCGGCGATCACGCGACTTCATCCCCAGGCGCTGGTCTGCACGCCGTCTTACGCGCTGCATCTCGCCGAATGGGCTCGCGAGCGCGGCATCGACCTGCCGTCCTGCAGCGTGCAGCGAATCCTCGTCGCCGGCGAACCGGGCGGCGGAGAGGCTGCCATGCGCGGCAAGCTGGAGGAAGCCTGGGGCGCGACGGTCACCGAGGCCATGGGTATCGGCGACATCGGCGCCTCGCTCTGGGGCGAGTGCGAAGAGCAGCAGGGCATGCATTTCTGCGCCCGCGGCTTCGTCCACATCGAGCTGATCGACCCGGAGACGGGCGAGGCCGTTCCCATGGAAGACGGCGCCACCGGGGAACTGGTCTACACGCACCTGGCACACCGCGCGGCTCCGCTGCTGCGCTTCCGCTCCCGCGATCACGTGATGATCCGGACCGAAACCTGCGCCTGCGGCCGCACCTCCCCCCGGGTGCGCTGCATCGGACGCACCGACGACATGCTCATCGTGCGCGGCGTCAACGTCTTTCCGTCCGCGATCCGCGAGGTCGTCAACGAGTTTGCCCCGGCCGTCACCGGCGTGATTTCGGTGCGACCGGGATCGAAGGGCGTGAAGCAGGCGCCGCCGCTCAAGGTTCTCGTGGAGCTCACGGACGGCGACGCGCCGGACGGCCTCGCCGACCGCATCCGACAGCGGGTGCGCGACACGCTGGTGGTGACCACCAGCATCGAACTGGTCGCCGCCGGCGCCCTGCCGCGCAGCGAATACAAGTCCAAGCTCATCGACTACTCCGAGGCGAGCTGAAGCGCCCCGGCCATCGAAGACTGAAAACAGGGAGGAAACCATGACCAGAATTGCAGCCATCCTCGGCGTTGCGGCGGGCGCCCTGCTCGCCGGCCAGGCCCATGCGGCCGAATACGAGCTGAAGGTGTCGTCAATGTTCCCGTCGACGCACTTCATCCAGACGCTCGCCATGGAGCCTTGGGCGGAAGAGATCGAGAAGCGGACCGACGGACGGGTCAACTTCACCTTCTTCCCGGCCGGCTCCTCGCTCGGCGACGCCACCCGTCAGTTCGACCAGGCGCGCAACGGCGTCGCCGACGTGTCCGTGGGCATCCCCGCCATCCCGCGCGGCCGCCATCCCCGCTCCGTGCTGGTCGAGCTGCCGTTCACCGTGCCGAACTCGGAAGTCGGCACCTGCGCCATGATGAAGATGAAGGACGAATTCGCCCCGGACTATCCGGGCACCAAGGTCCTCTATCTCACCGTGACGGAACCGAGTGCGGCGCACACCACCAAGGAGATCAAGACCCTCGACGATCTCGAGGGCATGCGCATCCGCACGCCGACCCCGGCGATCACCGCGATGCTGGAAGAGATCGGCGCGACCCCGGTCGGCATGCCTCCGAGCGAGATCTACGAGAGCGTGGAGCGCGGCGTGGTCGACGGCAACATCATGCCGTGGGGTCCGGTCGGTGCCTTCAAGCTCTACGAGGTGCTCGACTATCACCTCGACGCCGGCATCAACCCGGTCGCCATGTACATCGTCTTCAACCAGCGCAAGTACGACAGCCTGCCGGAGGACATCCAGCAGACGATCGACGAGGTCAGCGAGGAGGTCTTCTCCAACTGGGGCCGCTGGTGGCACGAGACCGACCAGGAGGCCATCGAAGCCGCCAAGGCCGCTGGCAACACCGTCATCCCGATGAGCGACGCCCAGCGGGAAGAGTGGCGCGAGCGCCTTCAGCCGGTGATCGAGAACTACCTCTCGAACAATTCCGACATGTCGGAATCGGATGCCAAGGCGCTCTACGCATCCATTCGCGAGGCCGTTAAAACCTGCGAATAGACGGTCGATGCCGGAGGGCGGCGCGCGTTGCCGCCCTCCCCACTCCACGGGGCTCCGACATGAAGCGGTTCACGCTCTATCTGGCGCTTGCCGGCACGGCGGCCTTTCTGGTCGCCGTTGTGCTGACGGTCATCGACATCCTGCTGCGCTCCGTCAGCACCCTGACCGTGCACGGCCTCACCGACATCGTCACGCTGTGCACCATGATCGGCGCCATGCTCGCCATTCCCTACGGCTTCGCGTCCGACCAGCAGGTCTCGATCGATGTCTTCACCAGCCGCATGTCGCCCCGGCTGCAGGCCGGTCTGCGCGTCTTCGCCGCCCTTCTCGGCCTGATCTTCCTTGCCGGCGTCACCTGGTTCGCGTCCGGTCAGATGCTGACCGAGTACGGATACGGCGACCGCAGCCAGTCGATCGGCATACCCATGGTCTGGTACTGGATCCCGCTTCTGACAGGGATCGGGCTTGCCGCCATCGTCAACGTCGCGCTCGCGGTCCGCGAGATCCGCTCCCTGATCCGAGGCTGAGCCCATGTCCGCTCCCATCGTCGGCGTCCTGGGCCTCGTCGCCCTTCTCGGCCTGATCGCCGTCCGCGTTCCCGTCGCCATCGCCATGGGCGTCGTCGGCATCGCCGGCGGCGTCTATCTGAACGGCTGGTACAGCCTCGGCTTCGTGCTGGGCTCCCAGCCCTTCGTGACGACCTCCAGCTATTCCCTGTCGGTGATCCCGCTGTTCGTGATGATGGGCGCGTTCGCCTCGCGGGCCGGCCTTTCCGCCTCGCTCTACCAGGCGCTGCATTCTCTGATCGGGCACTGGCGGGGCGGGCTGGCCTCCGCCACGATCGGGGCCTGCGCCCTGTTCGGTGCCGTGTGCGGATCGAGCCTTGCCACCGCCGCGACCATGGCGCGGGTCGCCGTCCCCGAGATGACCGCGATCGGATACGACAAGCGGCTCAGCTCCGGCGCACTCGCCGCCGGCGGGACGCTCGGCATCCTGATCCCGCCCTCCATCATCATGGTGATCTTCGCACTTCTCACCGAGCAGTCGATCGGACGGATGTTCCTCGCCGGTTTGATCCCCGGCTTCCTGGCGGCTGCGCTTTATATGTGCGCGGTCTACGCGACGGCCCGCTTGAGACCGGACTGGGCGCCGCGCACCCCGCGCCCGGAAGTGTTCCACCGCCTGCGCGCCGCGCGCCAGATGGCGCCGATCCTTGCGCTTTTCATCGTGGTGATGGGCGGCATCTATGTGGGCATCTTCTCGCCGACCGAAGCCGCCGCCGTGGGTGCGTTCGGCGCGATCGTGCTGGCCGCGATCCGCGGGGCGCTCACCTGGGAGGTCACCCGCGAGGCGCTGGTGGAAACGGCCGTGACCACCGGCCTCCTGTTCATGATCCTGATCGGCACGTCGGTCCTGCAGTTCTTCATCGAGACCTCGACCCTGCCGCGCGTCATCGTCGACTGGATCAACGCCCTCGGCCTGCCGCCGCTGGGCGTGGTGATCATGATCCTGCTGCTCTACGTGATCCTCGGCTGCTTCCTGGACAGCCTCTCGATGATGCTGATCACGCTGCCGATCGTGTTCCCGATCATCCTCGACCTCGGCTACGATCCGATCTGGTTCGGCATCCTGGTGGTCTCGGTCGTCGAGATCGGACTGATCACGCCGCCACTCGGGATGAATCTCTACGTCATAACCGGCGCCGTCGACGGCCTGCGGTTCGGAACGGTGGCCGCCGGCGTCATGCCCTTCCTGGCGGCGGATGCGGTCCGCATCGCCCTCCTCGTCGCGATCCCTGCCCTCTCTCTCGCCCTGCCCGACCTGCTGATGTGAGCCGGCCCAAGAGGTCCGGCCCCGCATCCCGATTGGGGCATTGACGTCGCGGGGTAGACCGCCCCCTTCGCGGTACCGCCGCGGGACGACGCGCATACCAATTACTTGACGAGCCCAGGCAAGCTGAGGTCGCTCGACGCGATGTCAAAGACATCAGTCACGCACAGAAGCGGCGCATGGATGTTGGCGTTAATGCGCAACGCGGCGGTGACGCCGTCATAGCGCGCGCCGGCTGCCGTCTTTGGATCGGCGAACGGCACGCGTACGGAGACTTCCGGTCCGTCGAACAGCGGCGTGTAACCCGGGCTGTCAATGAAGATCGGAAAGCCGGGCCATGTGGCCGGCATAGCCGGCTCCTCACCCTCTGGAATGTCCCGGACGCCGAGGGCCCCATCGCCGCATCCGTCAGTCGGGGCGAGAACCACCCAGTGGCTGTGCCATAGCGCACCATCATTCCCCGGATCGCCGTCGGCGTCTTCGTCGAAAAGCGGTGTGTCATCGAAATCAGGGTGGGTTGTCGCAGCAAGCGCGAGGATCCCGGTGTCGCCCTCAAATCCCACTGCCGAAGGATCGAGCGACGTGGGCCAGACATAGGAGAGGACCGGTGCACCAGCCAGCGATCCGGTTGGTTCCGGGATCTGCGATCCGGCGATCCCCCTGGTGGTCATGTGAAACACGACCTGCCGCCCGTCGTGATGAACGTGCGCGGCCAGGATATCGAACGCTGCGGCCTTAGAGCTGTCTGGCGATGAGCGGACGGCTTCGTCCTGGTCGATCGCGTGACTGCCGTCGGCGTAGGCCGATCCGGCGATGAGCACAGCTGCCGCCGCAAACAGGATTTCCTTGGTCATGACTTGGTTCTCCTTGGGGTGTCAAGAACCGCATCATTAGTAGCGAGTCGAAACTATTGCAATAGTGGTTTCGACTCGCTATTGTTTCTGCATGAGCCGAGCTGATCGAATCCAGAGCCTGATCAATCGGATGGCGCGTTTGGACGCCGCCGAAACGTGGACGGACGAGCTGAACCCAGCGCAGCTCGCCGCACTCGCCTACCTGTCGCGCGCAAACCGGTTTTCCCGCTCCCCCTCGCAGGTGGCCGAGTATCTGGGCGCGACGCGGGGGACGGTGTCGCAGACCCTGAAAGCCCTCGAGCGAAAGGGCTACGTGCATGAGACGCGCTCGCAGAGCGACAAGCGATCGATTTCCTACGAGCTGACCGCCGCGGGAGCGGATGCGGCGGCCCGACGAAGCCCGCTCTCAGTCGCCCTCGGCCGGCTTGAAGATTCCACGGCCGCCGAGCTGGAGGACACCTTGAGTGCGCTTCTTTCCTCCATCATTCGGGCCAATGGCGGACGCCCGTTCGGGGTCTGCCGGACATGCAGACATTTTCGCCGGAACGCGGAAGGCGCGTTCTGTGCCCTGCTTTCGGTCCCGCTTTCCGCCTCCGAGACCGAAAAAATTTGTCAGGAACAAGAGCCCGTATGACCCTGCGCGCTACGATCGAATTACTCTGTGTCGGCCAGGTGGAAGAGCGTTGGCCAGGGCGTCCGCCTTCTGCGATCGCAAAGCGTCCGACAGGTGACCGGGTCAAGGTCACGGCTTCCGGCTTGGCTCTCGACAGTCAGGCGGACCTTTCCGTACACGGAGGGCCGGAGAAAGCGATCCATCACTACGCAGCGGACCATTATCCGGCTTGGCGCTCCGAGCTGGTGCGAGACGACTTGCAGCCGGGAGGGTTCGGGGAGAACATCTCCACCAGCGGCCTGACCGAGGATATCCTCTGTATCGGTGACATTCTCACCTTTGGCACGGCGACTGTGCAGGTCAGTCAGGGCCGGCAGCCGTGCTGGAAACTCAATGCCCATACCAACGAGAAGCGAATGGCGGCACTCTTTCAGAAGACGGCGCGAACCGGCTGGTATTACCGTGTTCTGGAGCCCGGCACCGTCAAACAGGGTGACACAATTTCACTGGTCGAACGCCTCTGGCCTGAATGGACGGTGCAGCGAGTCACGCAGGCCCGGCTCACACGTCGAATCGGGTCGGAGGCCGCCGCGACCTTGTCCCGTCTCCCCGCATTAAGCGAAAGTTGGCGGACCGCCTTCGCCCGCATCTCCGAGAAAGACCTTTCGGAGGACACAACCGCGCGCCTAGGCGGAAAGTGACCCGAACAGCCGACAGCCTGCCGCGAGCGGCATCGCCGCGGCGTATCCGCTACGCCCAGGTCAAGGTCTGCACCGGAAATCGTTGAGCACTATGGACCTGCAGTGCCCCTGACTGTGCCAGGAACGCCAAAAAGCCCCGCTCTCTCCGAGCCGGGTCTTCGGCAAAACGCTACCTTTTCAGATAGTTAGTTGGTTGCGGGGGTAGGATTTGAACCTACGACCTTCAGGTTATGAGCCTGACGAGCTACCGGGCTGCTCCACCCCGCGTCAACTGCAGGCGCTCATGTAGCAAAGCGCCGCCGCCGGTGAAAGGGTCCAGCGACATTTTTTTGTCATACGAGCCATTCGTCCACTGCAGAGATCGAACGGCTCGATAGAGAACCATCAGCCGGAAGCCAACCGGCTCCGGCCGGCGTGTGGTGCGGGTGGTCGGGATCGAACCGACACTCTGTCACCAGAACTGGATTTTGAGTCCAGCGCGTCTACCAATTCCGCCACACCCGCGGGAACGCGGCGGTTGACGGGCCGCGCCCGGCACGCCGCCGAAGCCGTCCCTGTAGCGGCAAAACGCCCTGCCGCGCAAGCCTCCCGGACGGCTGGCAGCCTGTCGGGACGGTCGGCATATTTCCGCTACCCGCCATCTCGCCTAAGTTGTACTCTGGCCTTCTTTGCCAGGGCTTATCTCGGTTGAACCGATCCGGTTCGGCCGAGATACGCTTGATTTGATTATTGAATTCCGAGCTGCGTCCTTTCGCTCAGATGTTTCAATTGAGCGGCAAAGGCTCGGGTTGGCGGGGGCCGCCGTGGATACAGCTGCGACCGGGATCGACTGCTGGATACCGCCACGGCGGGTGCGGGACGGCGCATCCTCGCACCATCGCGGATTCTGCCGGCGGATCGCCGGTCGCGGAGTCGAGGTTCCCCGGGGACGATGGCCTTGCCGATGGGCCGCCTCTCTACTCGTCACGGCCGCGCTCGCCTGCGCGAGCGGACCGGCCGATGCCGGCGCCTGGCTGTTCGAACCCGGCGACGGCGTGGTGATCGTCACGTCCGCCTTCACCGGATCCGCCAATGCCTACGATGCCGACGGCCGCCTGCAACCGATCCCCGAGTACCGGAAATTCGAGCTTCGCGCCCATATCGAGTACGGCTTCACGCCCTGGCTGACGGGTATCGTGAAGAGCGAGGGACGCCTGGAGGTGCAGGATCTGGATGTCAGAACGGCCGGCGTCGACGGGATAGGGGCACGTGTTCGACTGAAGGAAACCGATCGCGCGGTCCTTGCCGCCCAGGTGATCGGCTACACGCCCGGTCTCGATCGCAACGGCGCCTGGATCGAAAGCGAACCGGCGGCCCTGGATGCCCGGGTGCTGTTCGGGCGCGGCTTCACGGCGTTTGGGCGCCATGCCTTCTTCGACGTTCAGGGGGCGTACCGTTTCAGCGCCGGCGGAACGGACGATGAGGTCCACGTCGACCTGACGCTCGGCTTCAGACCCGTCGAGCGATGGCTGCTGCTCGCCCAGTCCTTCTCGACGATCTCGGTGGGCGCGGAGGAGCCCTATCGCTATCACAAGATCCAGGCCAGCGCGGTGTGCCGCGTGTACAAGGGATTCAGCCTGCAGGTCGGCGCAACCGGGACGGTCGGCGGTGTCTCCGCGCTTCAGGAGCGCGGTGCCTTCGCCGCGATCTGGTACGAATTCTGACGACCCGACCTATTCCCCGATAGGCGGGCGCTCTCCGAACAGGGCCGAGCCGACCCGCACGTGGGTTGCGCCGAACTCGACAGCCGTCTCGAAATCGGACGACATGCCCATCGACAGCCCCCCGACGCCCGCTTCCTGAGCGAGTTTTCTGAGAAGCGCAAAATGGGGGCCCGGCGCTTCGTCCACCGGCGGAATGCACATAAGACCTTCGATCGCCAGCCCGTGTTCCGACCGGCATCGCTCCAAGAACGCGACGGCGTCGCGCGGCGGAATACCCGCCTTCTGCTCCTCCTCGCCGGTGTTGATCTGCACGAACAGCTTTAGGGCGCGACCTTGCCGTCCCATTTCGGTAGCAACCGCCTTGGCAATCTTGTCCCGATCGATGGTGTGGATCGCGTCGAACAGGGCGACCGCCTCCTTGGCCTTGTTCGATTGCAGGGGCCCGATCAGGTGCAGATCGACGTCCGGGTGGGCCTCCTGCAGAGCCGGCCACTTCGCCTTGGCTTCCTGGACCCGATTTTCTCCGAAAATGCGGTGACCGGCGTCGATGACCTCCGCAGCCGCCTCCGCGGGAAAGGTCTTGGAGACCGCGATCAGGCTGACCGATCCGGCCGGCCGCCCCGCGCGGCGTTCAGCCCGCGCGACCTTGCCCTTGATGGCCGTCAGTCGCTCGCTCACCGTTTCCGACATGCTTCATCCGTCCCGCGTCCGCCGTGTTCCAGGTGCCGCACCCGCGTTCAGCTCCATCACCGGCCGGCCCCCGTGAGGCTCCGGTCATCAAGCCCGGGAACACCAAGCTTCCTGCATAGCAACGGCCGGGCGGCGCTTCCAGTTGACCGGGGTGCGGTTTTTTGGTGACTGTCTCGCACCATTGGATCGATCCCCATTACACGAGTAGAGCCGTCGATGAGCACATCGGAGCGCTACCACGCCCGCGAAATCGAGGCGCGTTGGCAACAAGAGTGGGACGCGCGCGGCGTGTTTCGCACCCAGAATCACGATGCACGTCCAAAGTACTACGTGCTCGAGATGTTTCCCTATCCGTCCGGCCGCATTCACATGGGGCACGTGCGGAACTACGCCATGGGCGACGTGATCGCCCGCTACAAACGCGCCAAGGGCTTCAACGTCCTGCACCCGATGGGCTGGGACGCGTTCGGCATGCCGGCGGAAAACGCGGCCATGCAGAACAAGGTGCATCCGCGCGAATGGACTTACTCGAACATCGCGCACATGCGCGGCCAGTTGAAGCAGATGGGACTGTCGATCGACTGGGATCGGGAGATCGCCACCTGCGACGTCGAGTATTATCAGCAGCAGCAGCGCCTGTTCCTCGATTTCTACGAAGCCGGCCTGGTTGCCCGCAAAACGGCGAAAGTGAACTGGGACCCGGTCGATCACACCGTGCTCGCGAACGAGCAGGTAATCGAGGGTCGCGGCTGGCGCTCCGGGGCGGAAGTCGAGCAGCGCGAGCTGACCCAATGGTTCTTCCGCATCTCGGAGTTCAGCGAGGAGCTGCTGACGGCGCTTGATGGCCTCGAGCGCTGGCCGGAGAAGGTCCGGCTGATGCAGAAGAACTGGATCGGCCGCTCCGAGGGGCTGCGGCTGCGCTTCGAACTGACCGGAACCGGCCCGGACGGCTCTGCCGACCTCGAGGTGTTCACGACGCGGCCCGACACGATCTTCGGTGCGAGCTTCGTCGCCGTGGCGGCCGATCATCCCCTGGCCCTTGCAGCCGGTGAACGCGACCGGAAGCTTCAAACCTTCATTGAGGAATGCCGGAAGCTCGGTACCAGCGCGGTCGCGGTCGAAACGGCCGAGAAGAAGGGCTACGACACCGGCCTTCGCGTGCGGCATCCGTTCGACCCCGATCAGACGCTGCCGGTCTTTGTCGCGAACTTCATCCTGATGGACTACGGCACCGGCGCGATCTTCGGCTGCCCGGCCCACGATCCGCGCGACCTTGAGTTCGCCCGCGCCTATGGACTGCCGGTGAAGCCGGTGGTGCTGCCGCCTCACGCGGATGCCGCGACGTTCTCCATCGGCGACGAGGCCTATACCGGCCCGGGCACGATCATCCATTCCCAGTTCCTCGACGGCCTGTCGATCGAGGATGCCAAGGACGTGGTGGCGATCCGGCTTGAGAAGCGGACGCTCAACGGCGCGCCCCAGGCGGAGCGCCAGGTCAACTACCGCCTGCGCGATTGGGGCATTTCCCGGCAGCGCTACTGGGGCTGCCCGATCCCGATGATCCATTGCGCGTCCTGCGGCACGGTTCCCGTACCCGCGCGCGATCTTCCGGTGCGGCTGCCGGACGACATCACTTTCGACAAGCCCGGCAATCCGCTCGATCGGCATCCGACCTGGACGAAGGTCGCGTGTCCGGAGTGCGGTGCGGAGGCCAGGCGCGAGACCGACACCATGGACACGTTCGTCGATTCGTCCTGGTATTTCGCCCGCTTCACGGCTCCGCGTGCGGTTGCCCCGACGGAACTGGACGCCGTCGATCATTGGCTGCCGGTCGATCAGTATATCGGCGGCGTCGAGCACGCGATCCTGCACCTGCTCTATTCGCGCTTCTTCGTGCGCGCGATGAAGAAGACCGGCCATATCCGGCTGGACGAGCCGTTCGCCGGCCTCTTCACCCAGGGCATGGTCACCCACGAGACCTATAAGGACACGTCGGGCGCCTGGCTCTTTCCCGAGCAGGTCGTGGATCGCGACGGCCGATATGTCCACGCGGAGACGGGCGAACCGGTCACCGTCGGCCCGATCGAGTCGATGTCGAAGTCGAAGAAGAACGTCGTCGACCCGACAGCGATCATCGCCGAGTACGGCGCCGACACCGCGCGCTGGTTCATGCTGTCCGACACGCCGCCGGAGCGCGACATTCAGTGGACGGAAGCCGGCGTCGAAGGCGCCCATCGCTTCGTGCAGCGGATCTGGCGGATGGTCCAGGACTCGGCCGGTCCGCTGGCCGACGTCTCCGAGGGCCCCGGAAAGGGCGCCGACGCCGAAGCCTTGCGGAAGGCCATGCACCGGACCCTGAAGGCGGTGGAGCGCGATATCGAGGATCTCGGCTTCAACCGGGCCGTTGCGCGCGTCTACGAATACAGCAGCCTTCTGAGCCGCTATGTTTCCGGCGGTGCGATCTCGCCGGATCTGGCGCCCGCCCTCAAGAGCGGCTTCCGCTTTTTGATCGTCATGATCGCGCCGATGATGCCGCATCTGGCGGAGGAGGCCTGGTCGGTGCTCGGCTTCAAGGGACTGGTCGCGGAAACACGGTGGCCGGACGTCGATCCCGCGCTGCTGGTGGACAGCACGGTGACGCTGCCCGTCCAGGTCAACGGCAAGAAGCGCGGCGAGATCACGGTGGACCGGAATGCCCCTTCGGAAGAGGTCGAGGCGGCAGCGCTGGCGCTCGAAGAGGTCAAACGGTATCTCTCGGGTAACGCACCCAAGAAGGTGATCGTCGTGCCGCAAAGGATCGTCAATGTCGTCGCCTGAAGCCCAGCCTTTCAGCCGCGCCCGCACATGGACGCGCCTTGCCGCCGCGGCACTCGTCGTCGGCTTCGGCGCGGCCGCGCTTTCCGGGTGTCAGGTCCGACCGCTCTATGCGGACCTCTCCCCGGGGTCGGAATCGAGCGTTCAGGCACAGTTGAAGCAGGTGTCCGTCGCCGGCGGCGGCGGCCTGCAGATGCAGCAGTTCCGGAAGGAGCTGATCTTTCGGTTTTATGGCGGCGGCAGCGATCCGACCTCTCCCCTTTACCGCCTGACCTACACCACGTCCTCACAATCGGCGTCCCTCGCCGTTCCCGTCCAGGTCGACGAGCCGAGCGCTGTTTCCACCATCCTGAGCGTCGACTTCGCTCTGATTGAGATTTCCAGTGGACTGACGCTCCTGACCGGAACCAGTTTCGCGTCCGCATCCTACGACTACTCGAGCCAGCGCTTCGCCAACACACGCGCTGCCGAAGACGCGCAGCGGCGGGTGGCTGTCTCCGTTGCTCAGGATGTCGCCAATCGGATCGCCGCCTACTTCGCTGCCGCCGAGAGCCGCTGACAGGAAACCGCCATGGCGGTCGTAAAAGCTTCCGAGATCGACCGCCGCCTCGCGGAAACGAGCCGCCTGCCGCCGATCATCCTGGTTTTCGGTCCGGATCATGGCCTGGCAGCCGAGCGCGCGCGCACCCTCGTCGACAAGCTGGTCAGCGACGACGATCCGTTTTCGGTCATCCGCCTGGGCGGAGACGAAGTGGGCTCAGATCCCGGACGCCTCAGCGACGAGGCCCGAACCGTCGCCCTGTTCGGGGGACAGCGGGTGGTATGGGTTCGCGATGCCGGGACGCGGAACCTCGCACCCGCCCTGGAGCCGCTGCTCGAGACGCCGCCGGAGGCCGCCTTCGTGGTAATCGAGGCCGGCGACCTGAAGCCGACCTCGCCAATGCGCAAGCTGGTCGAGAAGAGCGATGCCGGCCTCGCGGTACCGTGTTACAGCGACGGCGCCCGGGACATCGATCGGCTGATTGCCGAAGAAGCCGGCCACTTCGGCCTGCAGACGTCCACGGAAGCCCGCGAAGCGCTCCACGCTCTGCTGGGCTCCGACCGCGCCAGCAGCCGGTCCGAAATCGCGAAACTCTGTCTATACGCCCGCGGCGACGATACGATCCGGCTTGACCACGTCGAAGCCGTCGTCGGCGACAGCTCGGCCCTTTCCCTTGACGAGATCGGGGACGCGGCCTTTCTCGGGGACGCCAAGGCCAGCGTGCAACGGCTCAAGCGCCTGGAAGCCGCGGGCACACATCCCTCAGTGGTTGCAGGATCGGCCCTACGGCTGGCCCAGCTGCTTCACCGCATGCGGGCACAGGTCGACCAGGGTGTCGGTCCCGAAACCGTCGTCGATTCCGCCCAACCCCGCATCTTCTTCCGCCGCAAGCCGGCGATCAAATCCATGCTGAAGAGCTGGTCCAACGCCCGACTGATCAAGGCGGAACGACTGCTTCACGAGACGGTCCTGGCCACCCGGCGCCATCCGGCCCTCGCTTTCGACCAGGTCGCCGACGCACTGCTGATTGTTGCGCAGATGGCGCGGGCCCGGCGCTGATCCCACTTCATGGCGGAAACGACGATCCGTCGGCCGCTGACACTTAGCCGGCTTATCGGAGATTCAGAGATCGCTCCGACTTTTCTGAGCCGGGAAACCAGCCTTATGATTCAAGCAATTATCGATCTGCTCGGATGGGGTGAGAGTGTCAATCCGCCTCTTCCAGCCGTCGAATGACCTCGTCGAGCTGCTCCAGCGTCCGGTACCGCACTTTCAGCTCGCCCGCACCCGTCGGCCGGTGGGCCACCGTGACCTTCAGCCCGAGCGCAGCGGACAGGCGCTTCTCAAGCGCACGTGTGTCTGCATCCTTGGCCGTGTCCCGTGCCATTTCGGAGACGGCCGATTTGACCTTCTCTCCGGCGAGCGTCTCCGCATCGCGCACCGAAAGCCCTTGCTTCACGATCCGGTCCGCCAACGCATCCGGATCCTCGGCTGTCAGAAGCGCCCGGGCGTGGCCCGCCGTCAGCTCCCCCCCGGCCACATAGGTGCGCGCCTTGTCGGACAGCTTCAGCAACCGGAGCGTGTTGGCCACATGACTGCGGCTCTTTCCGATCACCTTGCCGAGTTCGGCCTGGGTATAGGAAAAATCGGCCATCAGCCGTTCGTAGCCGTGCGCCTCCTCAATCGCGTTGAGATCGGCCCGCTGAACGTTCTCGATGATGGCCAGCTCGAGCGCCTGCCGGTCGTCCACGTCACGGATCACCACCGGCACGTCGTGCAGACCGGCCTTCTGGGCGGCGCGCCAGCGCCGTTCGCCGGCGATGATCTCGAACACGCTGTCGGATGCGGGCTGACGGCGGACCAGAATCGGCTGGACCACGCCGCGATCCTTGATCGAGGATGCCAGCTCCGACAGATCGGTCTCGTCGAAGGTCTTGCGCGGATTCCGGGGATTGGGGACCAGAAGGTCGATCGGAACCTTCCGCAGCCCGCGCGTGTCTTCCTCGCTCACCCGCTCGGGTTCGACATCGCCCAGCAGGGCTGCAAGCCCTCTTCCCAGCCGCTTACGGGACGCGTCCTCAGCCATCACTCAGACCCCCACGGGAGCGAAACGAACGATCATGCGGCGACACCCGCGCGCATCTGCCTCTCGCGCTGGATCACTTCGGACGCGAGCCGCAGATAGGCCTGGCTCCCGGGACACTTGAGATCGTAGAGCAGCGCCGGCTTGCCATAGGACGGCGCCTCGGAGAGACGGACGTTCCGCGGAATCACGGTGTCGTACACCACGTCGCCCATGGTCTCCCGGACGTCCTCGACGACCTGATTGGAGAGGTTGTTGCGGGCATCGAACATGGTGAGCACGACGCCATGGATGGCGAGCTCCGGATTGAGGCCGTGCTTGACCTGCTCCACCGTGCGAAGGAGCTGGCTGAGCCCTTCGAGCGCGAAGAACTCGCACTGGAGCGGGACAACGACGGCGTGGGATGCCGCGAGCGCATTGATCGTGAGCAGCGTCAGCGACGGCGGACAATCGGCCAGCACATAGCTGAAAGGTCCGGCGCGGTCGTCGCCGGCCGCGTAGGCGTCGGCCAGCCCGAATACGGCGGTGCGAAGCCGCTGGGCCCGGTCAGCCTCCGACCCGATCTCCAGATCGAGGCCAAGGAGATCCAGCGTGGACGGCGCGATCGAAAGACGCGGAACCGCTGTCGGAACAATGACTTCCGGCAAGCTCGCCTCGCCGACCAGAACGTCGTAGATCGACCGTTCCCGGGATTTGCGATCGATGTTGAGGCCGGTCGACGCATTGCCCTGCGGATCGAGATCGACGATCAGGACGTCCTCTCCGATGGCCGCCAGGGCGGTTCCGAGATTGATGGCCGTCGTGGTCTTTCCGACGCCGCCCTTCTGGTTGGCGACCGAGAGAAATCGCGGCGATTTGGGCAATGCGCTCATGATGGCGTCCCTTGGTCCCGCTCCGAGATCCGGCTGATCTCGAGAATACGTCCAGCCGGATCGGTCATGCTCTCATGTATTACCACGTCAAACGCGAATCGAGTCCGCGCATCCGCAATCTCGCGTTCGAATTCTGCGCCCTTGTGGAGAACTGCGACGGCGCCGGCGGCCGCCATGGGTCCGATATGGCCCAAAAGCGCGCTCAACGGGGCCAGAGCCCGCGCCGTTACGGTGTCCACCTCTCCGGCGAGGGAACCAGCGGTGTCCTCGATCCGCGTCGGGTGGACGGACACCGGCAGGGACAACTCCCGGGCCGCCGTCCTCAGAAACGCGGACTTGCGGACGTTGCTCTCCACCAGATGGACCTTTGCATCGCGTTCATTCGCGAGAAGGACCGCCAGGACGAGGCCGGGAAAGCCGGCGCCGCTGCCAAGATCGGCGATCCGGCGCATCTCGGGCCGGATGCGGATCAGCTGCGCGCTGTCGAGAACGTGGCGCATCCAGACATGGTCCAGACTGCTAGGCGAGACGAGGTTCTTGATCTTCTGCCACCGGCGCAACAGGTCGACCAGCCCCTCGAGCCGGTCGAGTGTTTCACGTGAAACCTCCGGCAACGCCTCCCGCAGGAGATCGGGGCCCTCTTCGCCGCGACCGGTCACGCGGCCCGGCGCCCGCGGTCGGCGCGCCGGCTGTAGGCCGCGAGCAGGGTCATCGCAGCCGGGGTCATACCGTCGATCCGTCCAGCCTGCGCCAGCGATGCCGGCCGGACAGCCTCCAGTTTCTCGCAGAGCTCAGCCGACAGGCCGGGCATGGCGCGATAATCGAGGTCGCCGGGAAGCGCGCGGTTCTCGCTCTTGCGCAAGGCGGCGATATCGGCCGCCTGGCGATCGACATAGGCGGCGTAGGTCGCATCGACGACCAGGGAGGCCAGGATATCCGGCGCGATCTCCCGGATTTCCGGCCAGGTTTCCGCCAGCTTCTCGACGCCGGTTCCCGGAAGCCTCAGCAGATCGAACGCCGTCCGACTCCGTCCGTCCTGGTTGACCTTGTATCCCGCGGCCGCCGCGGCAGAACTCGACAGCGCCAGACCCTCCAGAAGCGCACGACCGGCCGCAACTGCATCCCTGCGGGCGGTGAAGCGGGCGGCCCGTTCCGGTCCGACGATGCCCAATTCCAGACCGAGCGGCGTCAGCCGCATGTCGGCGTTGTCGGCCCTCAGGCTTAACCGGTACTCCGCGCGCGACGTGAACATCCGGTAGGGCTCGCTCACGCCCCGGGTCACCAGGTCGTCGATCATCACGCCGAGATAGGCCTGATCGCGGCCGATAATCACCGGGTCCCGGTCCGATGCCGAAAGCCCGGCGTTGAGCCCTGCCATCAAACCCTGGGCCCCGGCTTCCTCGTAGCCAGTGGTGCCGTTGATCTGCCCGGCGAGAAAAAGCCCGGATATCCGCTTGGTCTCGAGGCTCGGCCGGAGTTCCCTGGGATCCACGTGATCATACTCGATCGCGTATCCCGGCCTGAGGATCTCGACCGTTTCCAGCCCCGGCATCGTCCGCAGGAAAGCGAGCTGCACCTCCTCGGGAAGCGACGTGGAGATTCCGTTCGGGTAGACGGTCGGGTCGTCCAGGCCCTCCGGCTCCAGAAACACCTGATGCCCGTCCCGATCACCGAACCGGACGATCTTGTCCTCGATCGAAGGACAATAGCGCGGCCCGACAGACGAGATGGAGCCGGAATACATGGCCGAACGGGCCAGATTATCCCGGATCACGGCGTGTGTTTCCGGTGTGGTCCGGGTGATATGGCAGACGGTCTGCGGCGTCGTGACCCGGTCCGTCATGCGCGAGAACGGCTCGGGCGGGTCGTCGCCGGCCTGCTCTGCAAGCACCTCCCAGGAGATCGTCCGGCCGTCGAGCCGCGGCGGCGTCCCGGTCTTGAGCCGACCCATGCGAAAACCGGCCGTCGACAGCGTCCGCGCAAGTCCCGTCGACGGCGCCTCCCCCATCCGGCCCGCCGGAATCCGCTTTTCGCCGATATGGATCAACCCGTTCAGGAAAGTCCCGGTCGTGAGCACGACGGCGGATGCCCCCAGGATCGCACCATCGGCCAACCGCACGCCCCTAACGGCGCCGGCCTCGACGACAAGGTCCTCGGCCTCACCTTCCACGATGGTCAGACCCTCCACCGCATCAAGGGCTTCCGCCATGGCACGCCGATAAAGCGCCCGGTCCGCCTGGGCCCGCGGGCCCTGCACCGCCGGCCCTTTCCGGCGATTGAGCACGCGGAACTGGATGCCGGCGGCGTCGGCAACCCGGCCCATCAGACCGTCGAGAGCGTCGATTTCCCGGACGAGATGCCCCTTTCCAAGCCCGCCGATGGCGGGATTGCAGGACATCGCGCCGATCGTCTCCCGGGAAACGGTGACGAGCGCGGTGGACGCACCCGTGCGCGCGGCCGCCGAAGCCGCTTCGCATCCGGCATGGCCGCCGCCGATCACCACAACGTCAAAGGACTGATCCATGTCTGTCTCATCCGCCCTGTCGGGCGATCATCATCGTCTGTGTTCGTCATGACCTAGCGCCACTGCCGGCCATGGTCAAAGGCCTGCCGGTTTCACGTGAAACCGCTCGGCTTCATTTGCCGATGCAGAATGTCGAAAACACGGCTCCTAGGACTTCTTCCGGATCAATTCGGCCCGTAAGCCGGCCGAATGCAACCCCTGCCCTGCGCAGATGCTCCGCCCGCGCCTCCGCAGGCAACCCGTCCGACAACGCAGCCCAGAGCTCCCGCTCGGCTTCCATCAGCTCCGTGCGATGACGTTCCCGCGTCACGAGCGCATCCTCGCCACCCGAAAGCTGATCGGCGGCGAGCCACCCGAGCCGGGAAATCAGTGGGTCGAGACCACGCTCCGACACGGCCGACACCGTCAGGTCCGGCGCGTCCCTGCCGTAGTCGGGATCGAGATCGGCCTTGGTTCCCACCCGGACCACGTTGGGATGATCCGGAAAGGTTTCACGTGAAACCCCTTCGCCGACCGGGGGAACCAGAACGAGGACCACATCCGCCGAAGCCGCTCGATCCCGCGCCCGCCGGATCCCTTCCAGCTCGATCGGATCCTCGGTTCGCCGCAGTCCGGCCGTATCGAGCAACCGGATCGGATAGCCGGACAGGTCCAGATCGACCTCGAGAACATCCCGCGTCGTGCCCGGAGTGGCCGTCACGATGGCCACGTCCCTGCGCGCCAACGCATTCAGAAGGCTGGACTTTCCGGCATT
Source organism: Amorphus orientalis (assembly GCF_030814015.1). Taxonomy (NCBI): domain Bacteria; kingdom Pseudomonadati; phylum Pseudomonadota; class Alphaproteobacteria; order Hyphomicrobiales; family Amorphaceae; genus Amorphus; species Amorphus orientalis. The sequence continues at coordinate 186,405 of NZ_JAUSUL010000001.1, read as the reverse complement.
CGGCGGCCCCACGATCGCGACCTCCAGACCACGCCTCAGCCGCTCTCCCCGCTCCCCGTCCACGAGAGCGGCGGCAAGCTCATCGGCGAGCGCCGCAATATCCCCCATTGCCGCCGCTTCGCCGTCGTCCGGCACATCGTCCTCGTCGGCGAAATCCAGCCCGCTCTCGACGATCGCAAGCGCCTGGATCAGCCGCGCCCGCCACGCTTCCACCTGGCCGCCGATAAAACCGCCCGCCTGCCGCACCGCCTGCCGACGCTGCCCTTCCGTCTCCGCAGAGATCAGGTCGGCCAGTCCCTCGACGGCAGCGAGATCCAGCCGCCCGTTCTCGAACCCGCGCCGGGTGAATTCGCCGGCTTCCGCAAGTCGCAGTCCCGGCGCCCGGGTCAACACCCGCAGCACCGCCCGAACGACCGCGGGTCCGCCATGACAATGGAACTCGACGAGATCTTCGCCGGTTACGGTGTCCGGGCCCGCGAAGCCTGCGACCAGCGCCTGATCCAGCGTCTCGCCGGTTTCCGGGTCGCATAGCGTCCGCAACCTCAGTTTCCGGTCGCCCGGTATCCCCCCGCAAACCTGCCGCGCCTGGTCGAACGCCGCGGGACCGCTCAGGCGAACGACAGCAATTCCAGCCGGAAGCGCTCCGGAGGAAAGGGCAACGATCGTCTCAGCGTAGGCCCTCATTTGGACGACCTTCCAATCCGCATTACCTAACCCGTACCGAGACACGACAGATCGAGGCGACGATGACCGACAATCAACTGCGCCACGAGACCAGCCCCTATCTCCTGCAGCATGCCGACAATCCCGTCGCCTGGCGGGCCTGGTCCCCCGAAGCCCTTGCGGAAGCGAAAGAATCCGGAAAGCCGATCCTGCTTTCGGTCGGCTACGCCGCCTGCCACTGGTGCCACGTCATGGCGCACGAGAGTTTCGAGGACGAAACGGTCGCAAGCGTCATGAACCGCCATTTCATCAATATCAAGGTCGATCGCGAGGAACGTCCGGATATCGACCAGATCTACATGTCGGCCCTGCATGCCACAGGGGAACAGGGCGGCTGGCCGCTGACCATGTTCCTCACGCCCGATGGCGACCCGTTCTGGGGCGGAACCTACTTCCCGAAGGAGCCGAAATACGGCCGGCCGGGCTTCGTTCAGGTCCTGGAGGCGATCGCCGACACGTTCCACAGCGAACCCAACACCATCGCGACAAACCGGGACGCGCTCCGCCAGCGTCTGAATTCCCGCCCGTCCAAGGGGCCCGAGCTCAACCCTGGTGTCCTCGACCAGGCTGTCCAGCAGCTCTTTTCCATTCTCGACCCGGTCAACGGCGGGACCCAGGGCGCGCCCAAGTTCCCCAATGCGATGCTGTTCGAGATGCTCTGGCGCGGCTACTGCCGGTCCGGAACCGGTCCGGCCCGGGACGTCGTGCTTCTGGCGCTGCGGCGGATCTCCCAGGGCGGCATCTACGATCATCTGGGCGGCGGTTTTGCCCGCTACGCCGTCGATCAGCGGTGGCTGGTCCCGCATTTCGAGAAAATGCTCTACGACAACGCCCTGCTCCTCGGCCTGCTGGTCCAGGCCTGGAAGGAGACCGGCGATCCGCTCTTCGCGGCCCGTATCGAGGAAACGATCGCCTTTCTGGATCGCGAGATGTCGACGGAGGACGGGGCCTTCGCTTCGAGCCTCGACGCGGATTCCGAAGGCGAGGAAGGCCGGTTCTATGTCTGGACGAAAGATCAGATCGAGCAGGTTCTCGGCACCGACGAGACCGCCTTCTTCGCCTCCGTCTACGATGTGACCGACGGGGGGAACTGGGAAGGCAAGACCATCCTCAACCGGCTCAACAGCCCGGACCTGCTCGATACGGACACCGAAGAACGCCTGGCTAGGGACCGAAAACGACTTCTGGAACAAAGGGATACGCGCGTTCGGCCCGGGCGCGACGACAAGGTGCTTGCCGACTGGAACGGGCTGACGATCGCCGCCCTTGCATCAGCTTCAACCGCATTCGACCGCGTCGACTGGCTCGAGCGCGCCCAAAGAGCCTATCGGGCCGTCATCGGTCTCATGCAGCGGGGCGACCGGTTCGGCCATTCCTACCGTGCGGGCAAGCTCGTCTTTCCCGGGGTCGCCACCGATCACGCCGCAATGGCCCGCGCCGCCCTCGCCCTGCACGACGCAACACAGGAGGCTGCCTATCTTGAGGATGCGAAGCGATGGATGGCCGCCCTCGACCAGCACCACTGGGATCGGGATGCCGGCGGCTATTTCTGGACGGCAGACGATGCCGAGGCCCTGATCCTGCGTCCCAAGAGCCCGGCCGATGAAGCGGTTCCCAACGCGAACGGGATCGCACTGCCGGTCCTGGTCGACTTGTGGATGCGAACCGGTGTGTCCGCCTACCGCGATACGGCCGATGCACTCGTCGATGCCTTCTCCGGCGCGATGGTCGAAAACCTCTTTGCCACCGCAAGCCTGTTCAATGGCCTCGATTTCCGGCTGCGCCCGACATTCGTCGTCATTGTTGCTCCAGAGGGCACGGACCCGTCCGATCTTGTGGCTGTCGTCCGCAGGAGCCCCGATCCCTCCGTCCTGCTGTCCATCGCCGCGACCACCGATCATCTGCCGCAAGACCACCCGGCATCCGGCAAGACGGCGCTTGAGGGGCGGCCCACCGCCTATGTCTGCACCGCGGACGGATGTTCGCTTCCCATGACCGAGGCGGCGGATCTTCGCGCCCGCCTGCATTTGGACACACAACAGGGCAGTCAGCAGCTGGGCACTGGCAGCGAAGGCTGATCCAGGTTCAAAGCAACTTATTGAATCGCATCATGAAAAAGGGCCCGGGATCGCTCGATCCCGGGCCCCTTGACCTGTGGGCTTGATCTCCGAACCCGGGCCGTTGAACGATCCGGGATCCGGCTTTCGATCAGGTGTTCATCGAATCGAAGAAATCGCTGTTGCTCTTGGTCTGACGAAGCTTGTCCAGCAGGAACTCGATCGCATCGACCGTTCCCATCGGATTGAGGATCCGGCGAAGGACGAACGTCTTTTTGAGCTTGTCGGCCGGAACCAGCAGCTCTTCCTTGCGGGTGCCGGAACGCTGGATGTCGAGGGCCGGGAACACCCGCTTGTCCGCGACCTTGCGATCCAGAATGATCTCGGAGTTGCCGGTGCCCTTGAACTCCTCGAAGATCACTTCGTCCATGCGGCTGCCGGTGTCGATCAGCGCCGTCGCGATGATCGTCAGCGAACCGCCCTCCTCGATGTTCCGGGCGGCACCGAAGAACCGCTTGGGGCGCTGCAGCGCGTTGGCGTCGACACCACCGGTCAGCACCTTGCCCGACGACGGCACCACCGTGTTGTAGGCGCGGCCGAGGCGGGTGATGGAATCCAGCAGAATGACCACGTCGCGCCCGTGCTCGACGAGCCGCTTTGCCTTCTCGATCACCATTTCGGCGACCTGGACGTGCCGGGCGGCCGGCTCGTCGAAGGTGGACGACACCACCTCGCCGTTCACCGAGCGCTGCATGTCGGTCACTTCTTCCGGCCGCTCGTCGATCAGGAGAACGATCAGATAGCATTCGGGATGGTTGGACGTGATCGAGTGGGCGATGTTCTGAAGCAGAACCGTCTTGCCGGTGCGCGGCGGCGCCACGATCAGCGCGCGCTGGCCCTTGCCGAGCGGGGCGACCAGATCCAGGATCCGCGACGACATGTCTTTCCCGGTCGGATTCTCGATCTCCATGTTGAAACGGTGATCGGGATAGAGCGGGGTGAGATTGTCGAAATGGATCTTGTGCCGCGCCTGTTCCGGCTCGGCGAAATTGATGGTGTTGACCTTCAGAAGGGCGAAATAGCGCTCGCCTTCCTTGGGACTGCGGATCTGGCCTTCGACCGTGTCACCGGTGCGAAGCGAAAAGCGACGGATCTGCGATGGGGAAACATAGATGTCGTCCGGTCCCGGCAGATAATTCGCGTCCGGCGAGCGCAGGAAACCGAAGCCGTCCTGCAGTACTTCGACAACACCTTCACCGATAATATCGACTTCACTGGCCGCCAATTGCTTAAGAATGGCGAACATGAGTTCTTGCTTGCGCAAAGTGCTGGCGTTTTCGACGTCCAGTTCTTCAGCAAATGCAATGAGATCAGGCGGAGATTTCGATTTAAGCTCTTGAAGCTTCATCTCCCGCATGGGGCATTCCTTGATACTCGGCGCGGGCGCGCCGACGGCACGTGTATTGGAGGGTGAGTGCAGATTGGAGAGCGGGGATTGCGAAGCGCGGGTACCGCTGGTTCAGCCGCGCTAGCGCTCGACTGTAACTCTGCATCTTCGGAGAGGCTTATTAGTAGTCGTTTCCTGCACGAGCTTCAAGGCCAGAACGTGACGGTTTTCTCAAAACGGCTTGAGAACCACCAGTCCGACGATGACAACCAGAAGAAGCGCCGGAACCTCGTTCATAATCCGGTAGTAGCGGCCGGAATGCAGATTGCGGTCCTCGGCGAACGCCCGGACCCATCGGGCGCACAATCCGTGGATCACTGTCATCGCGATCACCAGCGCGAGTTTCGCGTGCAGCCAGCCTGAAGACCAGAAGCCACCGACAGTTACGACGGCAAGTCCGAACACCCAGCTGGCGATCATGGACGGGGTCATGATCCCGCGAAGAAGCCGCCGCTCCATGACCTTGAAGGTCTCCGACTTGTCGGATCCGACCGCAGCATCCGCGTGATAGACCATCAGGCGCGGCAGGTAGAGCATGGCCGCCATCCAGGCGATGACGGCCAGGATGTGCGCGGTCTTCAGCCAGAGATACGCGCTTGCCATGGGGTGTCCTCAGCTCCTCATCGAGCGGTCTAACGGGAGCTCGCCCTGACCTGGGCAACCATCTCTTCGACGTGGGCAATCGGCGTCTCCGGCACGATCCCGTGGCCCAGATTGAAGACGAACGGGCCATCCGAATAGGTCTCGAGGATGGCGTCGATCCCGCGCCTGAGCGCTTCGCCGCCCGCGACGAGCCGCATCGGGTCGAGATTGCCCTGAACGCAAACCGATTTCTGAACCGCCCGGCCCATGTCTTGCGAGACGGACCAATCGAGGCCGACCGCGTCAGGGCGCACGGTCTCCACGAAGTCCCGCAGCCTGTCTCCGGCGTTCCTGGGAAAAACGATGATGGGCACGTTCGGATGCTTCCCGCGGACATGGCCGACGATCCGTACGATCGCGTCCGCCGACCAGCGCGGAAAGGACAACGTATCGAGCGTTCCCGCCCAGCTGTCGAAGATCTGGAGCGCATCGCATCCGGCGTCGACTTGGGCGCACAGATGCTCCGCGACGGAATCCGCAAGCAGGGTGATCAGGCGGTCGAACCGGTCCGGATCGGCAAAGGCCGCCCGCCTTGTCGGTGCCTGATCCGGCGTTGTGCGACCGGCGATCATGTAGGTCGCGAGTGTCCAGGGGGCGCCGGCGAACCCGATCAGGGACGTATCGCCCGGCAAAGCCCGGCGGGTTCGCGAAATCGCCTCGTAAACCGGCGCCAGGTGGGTGGACAGCCGACCGGGATCGAGATCGTCCAGAGCATCGAGCGCAAGCGGATCGAGACGTGGGCCGACCCCTTCCTCGAACCGGACCGGCTGTCCGAGAGCATCTGGGATCACCAGGATGTCAGAGAAGATGATTGCCGCATCGAACCCGAAACGCCGGATTGGTTGCAACGTCGCCTCGGAGGCGAGATCCGGCGAATAGCAGAAATCGAGGAAGCCCTTAGATTGGCTTCGAAGCTCCCGGTATTCGGGGAGATAGCGTCCCGCCTGACGCATCAGCCAGATCGGCGGTGGGCTGGATGCCTCCCCTCTCAGCACCTTCGCGAAAAGGGTCGGCTTGGTGTGGTCCTCTGCGTCCACCGTCTGGCTCCCCTATAAAAAGGAATCTGAATCTTAATTCCTATTATTTCTATTAGGCGGTCGAACTGCAGGGAATTAACACGCCCTTGCAGATGACCGTTTCCCCTAACCGATCGCAGGAGTGACGGGAAGAACTTCCCTCCCAAGCCGGGAAAAGACAGATATTGACTCGCTCTCGGCTGAGGAATCCCGGCCACCCTGGTGCACCATTTGGCGGACGATCCCGGCTGGGCAAGCGGTGGACGACGTGGGGACGAATAAGGACGGCGATCGATCATCCCCATTATTCATCCTTCACTCTTCGACCTGTCCACCCGGGGACAAAGCGGTGGACGAATTCCGGTCTATCCGCAACCATGACAGCCGTCTGCGGGCGGTTCGCCGAGTTGCCCACACTTGCCCACAGTTTGTGAGACCCGAGCTTGGAAAACGTCCCGACCTTCTTCCATCTCCATCTCGTTTCGGATTCCACCGGCGAAACGCTCATGACGGTCTCCCGGGCGGCGATCGCCCGATACGAGAACGTGGAGGCGATCGAACACGTCTACCCGCTGGTGCGCACCGATCATCAGCTGAACCGGGTCGTGTCCGCGGTCGAGGAAAACCCCGGCATCGTGATGTTCACCCTGGTGGATCAGACGATTTCCGAGCGGCTTCTGCGCGATTGCCGCGAACTGAGCGTTCCGTGCGTCGACGTACTCAATCCCCTCGTGCAGGTGCTTCAGTCCTATCTGAACGTCCCCACGATCTCCCGGATCGGGGCGCAGCATTCCCTGGATGCAGACTATTTCCGCCGGATCGAGGCGCTGAACTTCGTCATGGTCCATGATGATGGCGCGGTTCCCGACGATATCGAAGAAGCCGATGTGATCATCATCGGCGTGAGCCGCACCTCAAAAACGCCGACCAGCATCTACCTGGCCAATCGGGGCGTGAAGGCGACCAACATTCCGATCGTTCAGGATCTGCCGGTCCCGCAAACCCTGTTCACCGCCGAACGTCCCTTGGTCGTCGGCCTCGTGGCCACGCCCGAACGGATCGTCCAGCTGCGCGAAAATCGCCTGCTTTCGCTCAATGCGATCAAGCCGGCGCGCGGGGACTATGTTGACCGGCAGGCGGTGGCCCGCGAAATTGCGCACACGCGGCGCCTGTGCGCCGAAAACGGTTGGCCGATCATTGACGTCACCCGCCGCTCCATCGAAGAAACCGCCGCGTCGATCTTGGCGCTATTGAACGATCGCAGATATGCTTCGAGCCTCACAGAAGACGGAACGGGCTGACGAGACCTCCCTGGTTCTCGCCTCGCGGAGCGCTGCACGCTCCCGCATGATGGCTGCTGCCGGATTGAGCTTTTCCACCGCGGCCGCGGACATCGACGAGCGGAAGGAAGAGTTGAACGAAGGTCGCATGACCCGTGATCCGGGTCAGATCGCCGCTCATTTGGCGGGTGTGAAGGCCCTTGCCGTCAGCGCCCAGTTTCCCGATGCCCTGGTCGTCGGCGCCGATCAGACCCTCGACCTGGATGGCGAGCGGTTCGTGAAGCCGGATGATCTGGACCAGGCGCGCAATCAGCTCGTGCGGCTCCGTGGCAAGAGCCATGTGCTTCATTCGGCGGTCACCTGCGTTCGGGGTCAGGAAATTACCTGGCAGGCGGTGGAAACGGCCCGGCTGACCATGCGGGATTTTTCGGACCGATTTCTCGATGACTATATCGAGGTGGCCGGTTCGCGCGCGCTCGAGAGCGTCGGCGCCTACCATCTGGAGGGCGTCGGAGTTCAGCTGTTCGAAAAGGTGGAAGGCGACTTCTTCACGATCCTCGGGCTCCCTTTGCTGCCGCTGCTGGGTTATCTCCGCTCCATCGGGATTGCGGCATCGTGAGCCTGGATGGTCCGAAATCAGGCGTCATCGGCTGGCCGATCGCGCATTCGCGGTCACCGCTGATCCACCGGTTCTGGCTTCAGACCTACGGCCTGCCGGGGGCCTACGACGCAATTGCCGTGTCACCAGAGACTGCCGAAACGTTCTTCACGACGTTTCGCTCCAGCGGGCTTGTCGGTGCGAATGTCACGGTACCGCACAAGATCGCCGCGGCGTCGGCCTGCGACGACCTTTCCGGGACGGCCGAAGCGCTCGGGGCCGTGAACACGCTCTGGCTCGAAGGGGACCGCCTTCTCGGCGACAACACGGACGTCCACGGATTCCTGGCCAATCTCGACGAGAAGGCGCCCGGATGGGAGGACGCTGAAGGGGATGCGCTCGTCATCGGTGCCGGCGGGGCTGCACGGGCCGTGGTCTATGGGTTGATCTCGCGCGGACTGCAGGTGGTGATTGCGAACCGGACGAAGGAACGGGCCGATCAGCTCGCCGACGCCTATCCGGACGCCAGGAGCGCCGACTATTCGGCGCTTGCCGGGGACCTCGGCTCCTACGGATTGGTCGTGAATACGACCAGTCTTGGTATGGCCGGCAAGGGGCAGGTGCCGATCGATCTTGCCGGAGCCGCCGACGCAACAGTCGTCGCCGATATCGTTTACGTGCCGCTTGAGACCGGCCTCCTCCGCCAGGCGCGGCAGCGGGGGCTCAGAACGGTGGATGGCCTCGGAATGCTGCTTCACCAGGCCGCCCCGGGCTTCGAGCGCTGGTTCGGGCGGCGCCCGGAGATCACAGACCGTCTCCGCGCGGCGGTGCTTGCCGATCTCGCGGGTGCGTCATGATCGTCCTTGGTCTGACCGGATCAATCGGCATGGGAAAGTCCACGACGGCCCGGATGTTCGCCGACGAAGGTGTGCCCGTCTACGATGCCGATCGCGCCGTTCATGAGCTCTATCGCGGCAGGGCGGTTGCCGCGATGGAGGAGGCCTTTCCGGGTGTGGTGGTCGATGGCCAGGTCGATCGGCGCCTGCTTGGCGAGCGGGTCATCGGCAACGAGACCGAGATGCGGCGCCTTGAGGCGCTGATCCATCCTCTTGTCCGCGAAGAGGAACGGGCGTTCCTTCAGCGGGCACGGGACTCCCTGGCCCGATGCGGGGTTCTCGATATCCCGCTGTTGTTCGAGACCGGCCGCGAGACGGCGGTCGACGCGGTCGTCGTCGTGACGGCGGACGCCGAAATCCAGCGCAAGCGCGTCCTGGGCCGGGACGGGATGACGGTGGAGCGCTTCGAAGGCATCCTTTCCAAGCAGATGCCTGATTCGGCCAAGCGTCTGCGCGCCCACTATCTGGTGGATACGGGGCTTGGAATGGAGGCGGCCCGCGATCGCGTCCGTTCGATCCTGGCCGCAACCGCCTTCATGACGGGGAAAAGCCCCCACGCTTGATTGTGTGCCGGGGTGCGGCTGTGCCACAACATCTATGAACTTGAGTGGTGAGCTTGATGCGCGAAATCGTCCTCGACACGGAGACGACGGGTCTGAACCCGAAGACCGGTGACCGGCTGGTCGAGATCGGCGCGGTCGAACTCGTCAACCACATCCCGTCCGGCCAGCATTTCCACGTCTACATCAACCCCGAGCGCGACGTTCCCGACGAAGCGTTCCGCGTGCACGGGCTGTCGACGGACTTTCTCAGGGACAAGCCGGTCTTCGCAGCGGTGGTGGAAAGCTTCCTCGAGTTCATCGGTGACGATCCGCTTGTGATCCACAACGCCGATTTCGACATGGGCTTCATCAACTGGGAGCTCGGGCTCCTCAAGCGGATGGCGATCGGAAGCCATCGCGTGGTCGACACGCTGGCCCTGGCCCGCCGCAAGCATCCCGGCGGCGGCAACAGCCTCGACGCGCTCTGCAGCCGCTACGGGATCGATAATTCACGTCGGGAAAAGCACGGCGCATTGCTCGACTCCGAGCTTCTTGCCGAAGTCTATCTGGAGCTGATCGGCGGCCGCCAGGCGGCGCTGACGTTGGTGTCGACCGATACCCAGGAGGCCGGCCAGGGATCGGCCACATTCGGGGAAAGAAAGCCGGTGCGCGCCCGCCCGACGCCGCTGGCGCCTCGGATTTCCGAGGACGATCTGGCCGCCCATGCCGCGTTCGTGGAAAAGCTGGGCCCGGACAGCATCTGGCAGACCTATCAGCCGGGATCCGCCGGAGACGCCCGGGAGCGCCGTGCCTGAGGCGTCGGGCGAGCCGGGTCGAAGTCCCCGCGGAAGGATCGTCTGATCCCTCCGTCGAGGCCGATGTCGGACGTCAGTTGGTCGCGGCCGAGGAATTCTGGGCTTCGGCCAGGTTGCGGCGGTAGAGGGCCGCGAAATCCACCGGATCGATCATGAGCGGCGGGAAGCCGCCATTGCGCGTGGCCTCGGCGACGATCTGCCGCGCGAACGGGAACAGCATCCGCGGCGCCTCGATCAGAAGGAACGGATGGATGTGCTCCTTCGGCATGTTCTGGAGCCGGAAGATGCCGGCATAGTCGAGTTCCACGTGAAACAATGCGCTGTCGCCTTCGCCCGCCTGGGCCTGGAGCTTCAGCGTCACTTCGAAGTCGGTTTCCGAAAGCCCCCGCGCCGTGACGTTCACGTCGATGTTGATTTTCGGGGACTGGGACTGCTGCTGAAGCGACGCCGGGGCCTGGGGATTTTCGAAGGAGAGATCCTTCGCGTACTGGGCAAGCACCCGGATGGAGGGCTGGGCACCGGCGCTCTCGCCCGAGCCGGCCGGCTGCGCGCCCTGGGAAGAAGAAGTGTCGCTCATTGGGCAGATCCGTCGGTTGGCCGCGCTCCGGCGGCGAAAGGAATGAAGCAGGGCTCAGCGCCTACGCGAATTCCAAACGGTTCTCAAGGCTTCGGACGGTCGATCCGGTCCTGGGAACGGCTTGAGTCGGGGCTCTGCGACCAGGGGGACTCGGAGTTGGCGGGTCCGTACTCGCCTTCGTTGAGATCGACCACGGGACCATCCCTGCCCCCGGTCGGCCGTCGTCCGGCCTCGGGCTGGACCACCGTGACGGCGATCCGGGAGCGGATGAACCGCCAGATGCCTTCCCGGACCGGTGGCACGAACAGAAGGAAGCCGATCGTGTCGGTCACGAAGCCCGGGGTCAGCAGGAGAACGCCGGCCGCCAGGATCATGGCACCGTGACCGAGCTCCGAGCCGGGCACACGGCCGGCGTCCATCTCCGATCTGATCCGGGTCAGCAGCGACAGGCCCTGATGGCGCAGCAGGACGCTGCCGATCACCGCCGTCAGAAAGACGAGCGCGATCGTAGGCAGAACGCCGATCACGCCACCGACGAGAACGAAGACTGCGATCTCCGTGGCGGGGATCGCAAGCAGGGCAATGAAAATCAGAAGTCCGGCTGGCATGGAGGCGTCATCATCTTCCGTCGGAGATCTCAAGATGGGCACGTTCGCCGCTTGGGGCGCAAGTGATCCCGTCGCTCTGACCGGATATGGGCCCTCGGATCTTCGATGCGAGGGGCGATCTGAGATGGACCCGCATGTCCCGGTTCGATAGGGTATCGGCGGTGTCATTTGGCCCGACGCCTTTATCAGCACGGTTCGGGCATTACATTAGGCCCATGGGGATCGACCCGATGTTCGAACCCGGGACGCACCCAAAGTGATCAGTGAGGAACGCTCCGCGACGGATGCGGGCCGTGTAAGAGCCGAACGGTAGCAGGGAATGAGCGAGTTCTTCGACATCTACAATGTCATCTTCCTTGCGTTGGCGGTGGCGATATTTCTGCGCCTGCGCAGTGTGCTCGGTCGACGCACGGGCAACGAACGGCGTCCGTTCGATCCCTATTCCGCCCGCGAGCGGAGCGAACCGGCAGGCGAGTCCGGTCACGACAACGTGGTCACGCTCCCGCGCCCGAGCACCGAGCCCTCCGGGACGGCCGCGGCAAGCCCGGCCGAGCGCATTCAGACGGCCGCGAAACCCGGAACGCCGCTCTATGATGGCCTTTCGGCAATTGCCGAGGCGGATGCGAGCTTCGAACCGAAGTCCTTCCTGGAAGGGGCCCGCGCGGCTTACGAGATGATCGTCACGGCGTTCGCCGACGGGGATCGGAAGGCCCTGACGCCGCTTCTGTCGAAGGACGTGCTCGACGGTTTCGTCGGCGCCATCGACGAGCGCGAGAAGCGTCAGGAGCGGGTGTCGTCGACCCTGATCGGCATCGAGAAGGCCGAGATCAGCGACGCCGCGCTCAAGGACTCCACGGCCCAGGTCACCGTCCGCTTCGAGAGCCAGATGATTTCCGCGACCTACGATGCCGAGGGCGCCGTGATCGACGGGGATCCGAACAAGGTCGTGGAAGTGACCGATATCTGGACCTTCGCACGCGATGTCCGCGATCCGGATCCGAACTGGAAGCTCGTCGCGACCGAATCGGCTTGATGGGTGCATGGCGTGGCCGCGTCGGCCGGCTGGTGCTGGCCGGCTGCGTGAGCGCTGCATGCGGAGCGGCTTCGATGGCGTTCGCAACTACATGCGATGCAGGCTTCGAGATGCTGGCCGGCTGGACCGATGCGCCGTTGGCCGCCTCCCTGGCCACATTCCGACGGCATTGCCCCGAGATCGGCGAGCGCCATCCGGAATATGCCCCGGTCTGCAATGCCCAGCGCGCCCTGCCCGCTGACGTAGATGACCACGTCGCGCGGACCTTTTTTGAGATCTGGTTCCGCCCCGAAATCGTCGCGGGGCCCGGGAAGGGCTTTGTAACGGGATATTTCGAGCCCGAGATGGAGGCCGCGAGGGAGCCGAGCGCGGAGTTCTCCGTTCCGCTCCACCGGCGGCCCGATGATCTTGTCGGTGTCAACGACGGCAACCGTCCCGCCGGATTTCCGGACAATCTCGAATTCGCCCGATCGACCGAAACCGGACTCGAACCCTACCCGGACCGCGCGGTCATCCGCGACGGCGCACTTTCGGACCGCGGGCTCGAACTCGCCTGGCTTGCGGATCCGGTGGATGCGTTCTTTCTCCATGTGCAGGGCTCAGGCCGCCTGCGTTTCGCCGACGGCTCGACCATGCGGGTCAGCTACGCCGGAAAGACCGGGCATCCCTATGTGCCGATCGGGCGGATCGTCGTGGAACGCGGCCACATCGCCCGCGAGGACCTCGACTATCCGCGTCTGAGGGACTGGCTGAAGGCGCATCCGGACGAGGCGCGCGAGATCATGGGCATGAACCCGTCCTACATCTTCTTCGCGCCCGTCGAGGGACTGGCGGAAACTGACGGACCGGTCGGCGCGGCCGGCAAGAGCCTCGTTCCCGAAGTCAGCCTCGCCGTCGATCTCGCCCATCACGGTTTCGGCGAGCCGCTCTGGATTGATGCGCGCCTGCCTGCCGATCCGGGAACCGGCGGGCAGCCGTTCCGTCGCCTCATGATCGCCGAGGACCGGGGGTCCGCGATCGTCGGCGAGGCGCGTGGGGACATCTTTTTCGGCTCTGGGGCCGCGGCGGGCGAGCGCGCCGGCCGGATCAAGCATTCCGCGACGGTGTACCGGCTCGTTCCCAGACGCTGCGATGGCGGCGAGCAGACGGATGGCGGTTAGGCGACGACGCGGTCCCCGCCGCCTCAGCGACGAGGAGCGCGCCCTCTGGTCGAAGGTGGCCGAGAGCGTGATGCCGTTGCGTCCGGAAAAGTCGCTGGATCCGCAGGAGCCTGCGCCGCCGGCGGACGATCTTTCCGGGCCGGACCCACGGACGGCGCCGAAAGCGCCTGTGCGGAAGGTCGCTGCAGTGCCCCAGGCCCCGCCTGCACCCCGGCACCGCAGTTCCCGGCCGGCGCCGATCGAGCGGCGGACCTTACAGAAGATCGCGCGCGGTGCCCTGCCGATCGATGGCCGGCTGGACATGCACGGCATGCGTCAGCAGGCCGCGCACGGAGCGCTGCGGGCGTTTCTGATATCGGCTCAGGCGCGGGGCGGCCGGATCGTGCTGATCATCACCGGCAAGGGCAGGAGCGGTGACGAAGAAGCGGGTGTGCTCCGCCGCCAGCTTCCGCACTGGCTGGAAGCCTCCGATCTGAGGCCGCTGATCGTCGGGATGGCCGTCGCCCATCGCGGCCACGGCGGCGATGGTGCTTTCTACGTCCAGCTGAGGCGTCGCCCCGGCCCGGACCGCTGAGCCGGATTTGACCTGGCGAATGCCCTAGGCGGCGGAGCGCCCGTTGGTCCGGCCCCGCCGGCTCGACACGAAGCCCACAATGTCCTTCGCGCCGTCGATCACGGGTGCGGCGATCTCAGCCGCCCGGTCGGCGCCGTCCGCGAGGATTTCGTCCAGCTGGCCCGGATCGGCCAGAAGCCGCCGCATCTCCGCGTTTACCGGCGCGAGCACCTCGACCGCAAGGTCTGCGAGCGCGGGCTTGAACTTGGCGAACGGCGCGCCGCGGAAATCCGATAGCACCGCCTCACGGGTCGAGTTGGCGAGCGCAGCGTAGATGCCGACGAGATTGTCGGCCTCCGGACGGCTCTCCAGCCCCTTCACCTCTTCCGGCAGGGGCTCCGGGTCGGTCTTCGCCTTGCGGATCTTCTGGGCGATCTGGTCGCGATCGTCGGTCAGGTTGATCCGCGAGTAATCCGAGGGGTCGGACTTGGACATCTTCTTGGAGCCGTCGCGCAGGCTCATCACCCGCGTCGCAGGTCCCTGAATCACCGGCTCGGTGATGGGGAAGAACTCCTCCCCATAGCCCAGCTCGGCGATACGGTCGGCGAAATCGTAGTTGAACTTCTGGGCGATGTTGCGCGTCAGTTCCAGGTGCTGCTTCTGGTCCTCGCCCACCGGCACGTGGGTCGCCCGGTAGGCCAGAATGTCGGCGGCCATCAGGTTCGGATAGGCGAACAGACCGACCGACGCGTTCTCGCGGTCCTTGCCGGCCTTCTCCTTGAACTGCGTCATGCGGTTCAGCCAGCCCATCCGGGCCACGCAGTTGAAGATCCAGGCCAGTTCGGCGTGCTCGTGGACCTGGCTCTGGTTGAAGATGATGTTCTTCTTCGGATCGATGCCGGCGGCGATGAAGGCCGCCGCGACGGACCGGATCGCGTTGGTCAGCTCGATCGGCTCCTGCCAGACCGTGATCGCGTGCATGTCCACGACGCAATAGACGCACGGATACTCGTCCTGGAGCGACACGAAGCGGGTGATCGCGCCAAGATAGTTTCCGAGGTGCAGGTTTCCGGTCGGCTGTACGCCGGAAAATACGCGAGGTTCGAACGCCGTCATCCGGTTGGTCCATCACTGTCCGGGGAGCGAGAAACCCGGGTTATGGCGAAGCCGGGCCTCCGGCGCAACCCGCACGTGACCGCCCGCATCGCTTCGGAAGCTCGAGACCGCGGTCAGGCGCCGTCTGCCGGTGTGCGCCGTCCCCGCAGCTGACCGATGGACCGCTTCAGGTCGATGGCCCCGGTCACCTGGCAAAGGGCGAAGAACGCAATCATTCCCGTTCCGACAAGGGCGGCGAGGGCCGCCGCGCGGACCAGCAGCCCGGAGTGTCCGAACGCCGGCTGCAGTGCGATGGCGAGCCCGAAGACGATGGCGCCCATCAGCACGCTCGAGGCGGCGATGCGCGGCAGCCGCCGCCGGACCAAGGCATCGGTCCGATAGTCCCCCCGCCTCAGAAGCGTGGCCCACAGCAGGCCGACATTGGTCCAGGCTCCGAGCGAGGTGGCCAGCGCGATGCCGACATGGGCGAGGAGCGGAAACATGGCAATCGCGCCAATCACGCTCACCGCCATGTTCGCGCCGGCGAACCACATCGGCGTGGCGGTGTCCTCCCGGGCGAAGAAGGCGGGCGACAGCACCTTGATGAGCACGAAGGCCGGCAGGCCGATGCCGTAGGCGGCCAGCGCTGCGGCGGTCGCCTGGGTGTCGGCCGCGTCGAAGGCGCCGCGCTGGAACAGGACTGAGATGATTTCGGCAGGCACCAGAACGAGGGCGATCGCCGCCGGCAGGGTCAGCACAAGCGCGAACTCCAGCGCGCGGTTTTGGGTATGGAAGGCGCCCTCCCCGTCCCCGGCCCGCAGACGCCGCGACAATTCCGGCAACAGGGCCACGCCGATGGCGATGCCGACCACCCCGAGGGGGAGCTGGTAGATGCGGTCGGCGTAGTAGAGATACGACACCGCCCCGGGCGCAAACGAGGCGATGATGGTGCCGACCATGATGTTGATCTGGGTGATGCCGCCGGCGATCACGCCGGGCACGCCGAGCTTCAGCAGGCGTTTCACCGAGGCGGTCCAGCGCGGACGCGGCAGCCGAAGCTTCAGTCCATTGCGCCGGACCGTGACCCACAGCATCGCCGCTTGAATAATGCCGGCCGCGAACACGCCCCAGGACAGGACCCACCCGGCTTGCTCGGACCCGGCGAGCCCCGAAAGCCCGATGCCGGTCAGGACGCCGATCAGCACGATATTCAGCATCACCGGTGCGAACGCGGCCGCCGCGAACCGGTCGAACGTGTTGAGGATGCCCGACAGGAACGCCACCAGCGACATCGCCATCAGGTACGGGAAGCAGATGCGCGTCAGCGTCACCGTGGTCGCGAACTTGTCGGCGTCCTCGCCGGCAAAGCCGGGGGCCATCAGGAACACCAGCACCGGCGTGAAGATTTCCGCCAGGACCGTCGTGACCGACAGCGCCAGCAGCAGCGCCGACAGGATCTCCTCGGCGAACTTCCGGGCGCGCTCCTGGCCGCCTTCCTCCAGCGCCCGCGCGAACAGCGGGACGAAGGCTGAATTGAAGGCGCCTTCCGCGAACAGCCGTCGGAACAGATTGGGCAGCTTGAAGGCGACGAAGAAGGCATCGGCGATCCCGCCGGTGCCGAGAAATGCCGCGATGAGGATGTCGCGGGCGAAGCCGAGCAGGCGGCTCAGCATGGTGAAGGAGCCAACGGTGGCGAAGTTGCGGAGGAGATTCACCAGAAGTCCCCGGATCGGGCGACGCATTCCACAGCGTTCGGACCGGGACGGTCCGAACGGGACGTGCTCACGGCAAGGAGCTAGTCAGAGAATCGGCTCGCTGACAAGAAATCTCCCGGTGCGTGGCGCTTCGGTGGATTACCCGTTCCCGGGCGCGGTCAGCCGAGGCGGTCAGGCGGCGGCCTGGCCGCGTCGCGCATCGCCGTTGAAGACGGAAACGAGCCGCCGCTTGATGCGGTTCTGACGCTGCCCGTTGGAGATCTTGTGGCCGACCAGATCGGTTACGTAGAACACGTCGACCACCCGCTCGCCGAACGTCGCCACATGGGCGGAGGTGATGTTGAGATTGAGGTCGGAGATTTCGCGCGTCAGGTCGTAGAGCAGGCCCGGCCGATCGAGGCCGGACACCTCCAGCACCGTGTGATTGTCGGACCAGCCGTTGTGCAGCAGCACCTCGGTCTCGATCCGGAACGGCTTGGGGCCGCCCTTCTTGCGGATGCGCTGCTCCACCTTGTCCGGCAGCTTTTCCTGTCCTCCGAGGGACCGGTCGATCATGGCCAGGATCCGGTCGGCCCTGCGCTTCTCGTCTTCGTCGTCGGCAAACTGGCGGGTGACCGCGATCGTGTCGAGGGCGAAGCCGTCGCTGGTGGTGAAGATCTGGGCGTCGACGATGTTCGCGCCGGCAACGGAGCAGGAGCCGAAGATCGCCGAAAGGAGCCGCGGGTGGTCCGGGGCGAATACGGTCAGCCGGGTCACGCCGCTGTCGCCGTCCGTCACGACATCGCTGGCAAAGCGCCGATCGTTGTCGTCGGCGTCCTTGATCAGGCCGGCGTGGGCGATCTTGTCGGCGAGGTCGACCCGCAGCCAGTACGGCGCGTAGTGACGCACCACGTAGGCGTCCATCGCATCGTCCGGCCAGTCGGGTAGAGCTGCCCGCAGCGCGCTCTGGGCCGCGGCGACGCGCTGCTCCCGGGACATCCGGGAATGGCCGCCGGCCAGGCGCGGCTCGGTCTCGTCGTAGAGGACCCGCAGGAGCTGCGCCTTCCAGCCGTTCCATACGCCGGGACCGACGGCGGCGATGTCGGCCTCCGTCAGGATGGCGAGCAGCTTCAGCCGCTCGGGGCTCTGCACGATCTCCGCAAAATCGGAAATGGTCTTCGGATCCCCGAGATCCCGGGACTGGGCCGTCGAGCTCATGAACAGGTGGACTTCGATCAGCCAGGCGACCGTCTCGGTCTCGGACGGCGACAGGCCGAACCGGGGACAGAGCTTGCGCGCGATCTTCGCGCCGAGGATCGAATGATCCTCCGGACGGCCCTTCGCGATGTCGTGCAGGAAGACCGCCACATAGAGGAGGCGACGGTTCTGAATGGTCGGGATCAGGCTGGTGGCGAGCGGGTGGTCCGCCTCCAGGCGGCCGGCCTCGATGTCGGCGAGGATGCCGATGGTGCGGATCAGGTGCTCGTCCACGGTGTAGTGATGATACATGTTGAACTGCATCATCGCGACGATCCGGCCGAACTCGGTCACGAACCTGCCGAGCACCCCGGCCTCGTTCATGCGGCGCAGGATCGTTTCCGGATCGTTCTTGGAGCTGAGCAGCTCCAGAAACAGCCGGTTGGCTTCCTCGTCCTCGCGGAGCGCGGCGTTGATCAGCTTGAGCGAGCGCCGGATCAACGTCATCGCGTCGGGATGAAACGCCAGGTCGTGCTTGTCGGCCAGATAGAAGACGCGGATCAGGTTGACCGGATCGCGCGAAAAGACCTCCGGGTCGGCGACGTTGATCCGGTTGTGATCGATCACGAAGTCCTTGGTGCCGCGGATCGCGCGGGACTTGCCGTGACGCATGGTGCGCAGGAAGCGGTTGAGTCTGGGCGCCTGCTTCACCTGGTCTTCTTCCAGCGCCGAACAGAAGATGCGGGTCAGGTCGCCGACGTCCTTCGCCACCAGAAAATAATGCTTCATGAAGCGTTCCACGTCGCGCAGGCCGGGATGCGACGTGTAGCCCAGGCGCACGGCGATCTCGCGCTGGAGGTCGAACGACAGCCGCTCCTCGTGCCGTCCGGTCAGGAAGTGGAGATGGCAGCGGACTGCCCAGAGGAAGTCCTCGCACTTGCGGAACAGCCGGTAGTCCGCCCGGGTCAGGACGCCGAGGCTCACCAGCTCTTCGCCGGTCCGCACCCGGAAGAAATATTTCGCGATCCAGAACAGGGTGTTGAGATCGCGCAGCCCGCCCTTGCCCTCCTTGACGTTGGGTTCGACGAGATAGCGGGACCGGCCCTGGCGGCGATGGCGTTCGTCGCGCTCGGCAAGCTTGGCGGAGATGAATTCCGCCGCCGAGCCGCGGACGACCGAGCTGTCGAACTTCTGGACCAGCTCCTCGGCCAGCTCCTCGTCGCCCCACAGGAAGCGGGATTCCAGTACCGCCGTGCGCACGGTCATGTCGGACCGTGCCATGCGGATGCAGTCCTCGACCGACCGGGTGGCGTGGCCGACGGTCAGGCCGAGATCCCACAGCAGGTACAGAACGGCCTCGATGACGCTCTCCACCCAGCCGGTCTGCTTGTAGGGAAACAGGAACAGGAGGTCGATGTCGGAGCCGGGTGCGAGCGTTCCACGTCCGTAGCCGCCGACGGCCACGATCGCGATGCGCTCCGCCGAGGACGGGTTGTCGGCCGGATAGGCGTAGGAAACGATCACCTGGGAAACGGCGGCGATAAGGTCGTCGTGGAGCTTGGCGATCCGCTGGGCGCACAGAAGGCCGCCGCCGTCTTCCGCCAGAAGCGCCTCGATCCGGGACATGGCCGCGTCCCGCTCTTCGCGCACGATGGCGAGAACGTCGGACCGGGCCGTCTCCCATTTGCCCTTGTCCTCGCGGATGCGCTCGACCAGCCGCTCGGTGAGCGCCTCACGATCCAGCACCGCCTGCGGCCCCTGGCGGATCCGCTTCGTCGTCGGCGTGTCGGCGAGCGTTACCAAGTTCGCTCCAATGCGGGTTGGCTGGCGGGCCCGGAAGGGGCGACCGATCCAGCATATCCGGAAGGCGCCTCCGTCGCGAGCCGGGTGCGGCTCCCGAGTTCGGCGATCAGCGAATTGAGGACCAGCATGCCGGCTCCGGTCGCAGCGATGCGGTCGCCTGCCGGTCGCCGGATCAGGCCCTCGTGCTCCAGCAGATCAAGCGTCTTCGGATCGAATTCGTATCCGTAGCGGCGGCGAAAACGTGCAAGATCGAGACCTTCGCCGAGCCGGAGGCCCATCACCAGAAACTCCTCGGCCCGCTCCTCGTCGGAGAGCGGCGTCGTCTCGACCCGGCCGTGTCCGCTCTCCTCGACCGCGCCCAGCCAGTCTTCCGGCCGCAGTGCCGTGGCGGTGGCATGGCGGATCCCGTCGACCGTGATCCGGCCATGGGCGCCCGGCCCGACGCCGACATAGTCGCCACCGCGCCAGTAGGTCAGGTTGTGCCGGCATTCGGCACCGGGGCGCGCATGGTTGGACACCTCGTAGGCCGGCAGTCCCGCCGCGGCGCAGCGGATCTGGGTCGTCTCGAACAGGTCGGCTGCCCGGTCGTCGTCGGGAATGACGAATTTTCCGGCCGCGTGAAGCCGGTGGAAGGGAGTCTCCGGCTCGATGGTAAGCTGATAGAGCGAGAGATGGTCCGGGCTGAAGGCCAGCATCTCATCCAGCTCGCTTTCCCACGCCGCGACGGTCTGTCCGGGCCGGGCGTAGATCAGGTCGCAGGACATGCGATCGAACGTGGACCGGGCGATGTCGATCGCGCGCCGCGCTGCCGCCACGTCGTGCAGGCGGCCGAGAAAGCGGAGATCGGTGTCCCGGAGCGACTGAACGCCGAGCGACACGCGGTTGACGCCCGCGTCGCGATAGCCTGCAAACCGGTCCGCCTCGACGCTGGACGGATTGGCTTCGAGCGAAATCTCGCAGTCGTCCGTCGCCGGCCAGAGCCGTGCGATCGCCTCCAGCACCCGTTCAACGGTGGCCGGCTCCATCAGCGAGGGCGTGCCGCCGCCGAAGAAGACGCTCGTCACCGTCTGCGCGCCGGTTTGCACGCGCGCGGTCTCCAGCTCGCGCACCAGCGCGGCGGCATAGCGCGCCTGGTCGACGCCGCCATGGCGCACATGGCTGTTGAAGTCGCAATAGGGGCACTTGGCTGCGCAGAACGGCCAATGCACGTAGATCGCCAGCGTCCCGTCGTCACCGGCGTTTTGAGCGGAAGGCTCGGTCATCGTGTCAGGCACGTCTCCGCAAGCAGCTTGAATGCGCGCGCACGGTGGGACAGGGCCGTTGCGTCGCCCGGACGCCATCCGTGCTTCTCGTCGGCGGCCATCTCGCCGAAGGTTCTCTCAAACCCGTCGGGGAGGAATATAGGGTCGTAGCCGAAGCCTTTCTCCCCCCGTGGCGGCCACACGAGCAGGCCTTCCACCTCGCCGCGGAAGGTTTCGACATGGCCATCGGGCCAGGCAAGCGCGAGCACGGCCACGAACCGCGCCGTTCTCTGCTCCGGTGAGGTCGCGCCGGCAGCCTGGAGCTTCTCCTCGACGTTGCGCATCGCCTGGGCGAAATCCTTGTCCGGACCGGCCCAGCGCGCCGAATAGATACCGGGATCCCCGCCGAGCGCATCGACGGCAAGGCCGGAATCGTCCGCGAGAGCGGCTTTCCCGGACGCAGCAACCGCGGCCTTCGCCTTCAGGATGGCGTTGTCCTCGAAGGTGGTGCCGGTCTCTTCCGGCTCCGGCAGACCGAGATCGCCGGCCGACAGGATCTCGACCGGGAAGCTCGCGAGAAGCTCCCGGATCTCGCGGACCTTGCCGGTGTTGTGGCTGGCAACCACCAGGGCGGCGTCGGTGAACGGGCGGACGGACATCGTACTCAGCTGACCGCCAGCTTCTGCAGCTCGACGAGCTGGCCGATCCCGGCTTCGGCGAGATCCACCAGCGCGGTGAACTCGTCGCGGGAGAACGGGGTGCGCTCGGCCGTGCCCTGAACCTCAATGATCCCGCGGGTTCCGGTCATCACGAAATTGGCGTCGGTTTCGGCTTCGGAATCCTCCGCGTAATCGAGATCGAGAATCGGCGCGCCGCGGAAGATGCCGCAGGAAACCGCGGCCACGTGATCGCGCAGCACGCCGTCGCGGACCATATTGCGCGCCTTCATCCAGGCGATGCAGTCAGACAGCGCCACCCAGGCGCCGGTGATCGCCGCGGTGCGGGTTCCCCCGTCCGCCTGGATCACGTCGCAGTCCACGGTGATCTGGCGCTCGCCCAGCGCCTTGCGGTCGACGACGGCCCTCAGCGACCGTCCGATCAGGCGCTGGATTTCCTGGGTCCGGCCCGAGGGCCGTCCGGAGGAGACTTCGCGCTGGGTGCGCGTGCCGGTGGCGCGGGGAAGCATGCCGTACTCGGCCGTCACCCAGCCCTCGCCGCTGCCGCGAAGCCAGCCGGGCACGCGCTCCTCCAGGCTCGCCGTGCACAGCACATGGGTCGACCCGAAGCGGACGGCGCACGACCCCTCGGCATACTTCGAGGCTCCGCGTTCCAGGGACACGGACCTGAGCTCGTCGGGGGCTCGGTGCGATGGACGCATGCGGCGGGTCTCCTTGTGATCTTCCGGGCTGATGAAGCGGACGCCGCCATCGCTCGGCACAAGGCCGGATCGACGGGGTTCGGACGGCGCGCCCGGTGTGCCGCTCCGCGATGCCCGACAGCGGGCACGACCCTAGTAACCGTCAACAGCGCCGTGCGTAAAGCCGACAGCAGTGCGCGAGGGGTGTCGCCCCCGCCCGTGCAATCATTATATTGGGTGTTGGCCTAATCGCAGGTGTTTGTCCCGACAGGGCCGCTGGCCCCGGATGCAGAGTAGGACGCTGTGTCAACAGACCGCTTTTTCGATCCTCCGCGTTCGCACCTCGTCGATCTCGACGCGCGCTCCCGAGACATCTTCAAGCAGATCGTCGAATCCTATCTGGAGACCGGAGAGCCGATCGGGTCGCGCAACATCTCCAAGCGGCTCGCCACGGCGCTGTCGCCGGCGTCCGTGCGCAACGTCATGGCCGATCTGGAATCCCTCGGGCTCATTTACGCGCCGCACACGAGCGCCGGCCGCCTGCCGACCGAGATCGGCCTTCGCTTTTTCGTGGACGCGCTGCTGGAGGTCGGCGACCTGTCAGATCAGGAGCGCGCCGGGATCGATGCCCACGTGCGCAGCGGGGATCACGATCGAGGCGTCGAAGGCCTCCTGCACGACGCCAGCCAGCTCCTGTCGGGTCTGTCGCGCGGCGCCGGCGTCGTGGCCGTCGGCAAGGCGGATCTCCGGGTGAAGCACGTGGAGTTCGTCCGGCTCGACGCCCAGGCCGCGCTTGTCGTCCTGGTCGGCGACAACGGCTCCGTGGAGAACCGGATCGTCGATCTTCCGGCCGGCCTGCCCCCGTCCGCGCTGACGGAGGCGTCGAACTATCTGAACGCCCATATCCGCGGCAAGACGCTGACCGAGGCGATCGGGTCGCTGAAGGTCCTCAAGGATCAGCAGCAGGCGGAACTGGACGAGTTGACCCAGCGGCTGGTCCAGACCGGCATCGCGAGCTGGGCCGGATCCGACGAGACCGCCGGCGGCACGCTGATCGTCCACGGCCGGGCCAACCTTCTGGAGGACGTCACCGCCCAGGAGGATCTGGAGCGGATCCGCCGCCTGTTCGAGGACCTGGAAAGCAAGAACGAGCTGCTGCAGCTCCTCAGCCTTGCCGACGAGGGCGAAGGCGTCCGCATCTTCATCGGCTCGGAGAACAAGCTGTTCTCGCTGTCCGGATCGTCTCTCGTCGTGTCGCCCTACCGGGACGAATCCAACCGGATCGTCGGTGCGCTCGGGGTGATCGGCCCGACCCGGCTGAACTACGGCCGGGTCATCCCGATGGTGGACTACACCGCTCGACTGGTCGGCAAGCTGGTCCGCTGATTTCGGGCGGAATTGCGGCTTCCGAGCGACACCCTCGGCAAATTTGCTGAAACGATGGCGGGCGGTGGTGCGTTCGACCCCTGTCCCGGTCTATAAGGTTGTCGAAAGTGTAGCGTGAAGACCCCGTGACCCTCTGGGTTGCCGGGGGCCCGGTCCAGAGGGAGACACGATATGACGAGGAGCATGGCTGCCGCCGCGCTGGTCCTGATGACGGTCGCTCCGATCGCGCCAGGGCTCGCCCAGTCGACGCCGGAGATCACCGTGACTCCCGATGGCGGCTACGGCTATCCCGGTCCGTACGGTCGCAATCTCCCGGGCGTCTACATGACGACGAATTCCGGCCTTCCGATCAGCCCGGACATCAACAGCGGGAAGCTGAAGACGCCGAACCTCGATGAGCCGGTGAACGGCTACACCTACGATCAGCCGCACGGCCCGGTCGACGGGTGGAACGGCGCGATCGGACCGGGTATCCCGTTCTGAGCGATTCGGTGCGCCGGTAAGGGTCACCGCCTCGACGGGTAATGCTTCGGGAGCCGTGGGAGGCTTGTTCCGCGCGCGGCTTCCGGAATGAAAGACACTGGTTTGGCCGGCCCGGCTGTGCCGGCTTTTCTCAATTCGTGAGCTTGAGGTGACGAAATGGCCCTCCTCGCCGACTCTCTCGGTCGCGTGAAGCCGTCTGCAACCATCGCCGTGACCAACAAGGCCGCCGAACTGAAGCGCGCCGGTCGCGACGTGATCGGTCTGGGCGCGGGTGAGCCCGACTTCGACACGCCGGAGAACATCAAGGAAGCGGCGATCGCCGCGATCCGGGACGGGCGGACGAAGTATACGGCGGTCGACGGCATTCCGGAGCTCAAGGAAGCCATCGTCCAGAAGTTCAAGCGCGAGAACGAGCTGGAATATGCCACCAGCCAGATCTCGGTGGGGACCGGCGGCAAGCAGGTGCTCTACAACGCGCTGATGGCGACGCTCAATCCGGGCGACGAGGTCATCGTTCCGGCGCCCTACTGGGTGAGCTATCCCGACATGGTGCTGCTTGCCGGCGGCGAGCCGGTCGCCGTGGAGACCTCGCAGGACACCGCCTACAAGATGACAGCGGAGGCGCTCGAGGCCGCGATCACGCCGAAGTCGAAGTGGCTGATCCTGAATTCGCCGTCCAACCCGTCCGGCGCGGCCTACACGCGCAACGAACTGGCCGCGATCGGCGAAGTCCTCAAGCGTCATCCGCACGTGTGGGTGATGACCGACGACATGTACGAGCATCTCGTCTATGACGACTTCGCCTTCACCACGATCGCGCAGGTCTGTCCGGAGCTTTATGACCGCACGCTGACCGTGAACGGCGTGTCCAAGGCCTATGCGATGACCGGCTGGCGGATCGGCTATGCCGGCGGCCCCGAGGCCCTGATCAAGGCGATGGCCAAGATCCAGTCCCAGTCCACCTCGAATCCCTGCTCGATTTCCCAGTGGGCTGCCGTGGAGGCGCTCAACGGTCCGCAGGGCTTTATTGCCGAGAACAACATCGTCTTCAAGGAGCGACGGGACCTGGTGGTCTCCATGCTCAACCAGGCGAGCGGCATCTCCTGCCCGACGCCGGAGGGCGCGTTCTACGTGTTCCCGTCCTGCGCCGGCCTGATCGGCAAGACCGCGCCATCCGGCAAGACGCTGGAGACCGACGAGGACGTGGTGACGGAACTCCTGGAGCAGGAAGGCGTTGCCGTGGTCCAGGGTACAGCGTTCGGAACCGGACCCAACTTCCGCATCTCTTACGCGACCGCGACGGAAGCGCTGGAGCGGGCCTGCGAGCGGATCCAGCGGTTCTGCGGCAGCCTCAGCTAGGCCGGATCCCGCTCCTCGCGCCAGGCGGACCTCCGACGCGCTGTCCCCAGACGGCCGGGCGTTCCCGATGGTCGGGACGGCCGGCGTCGCTTTGGTGGACCGAAGAGGAGACAGCCGATGTTGAAGTCCGTTCTGACCGCAGTTGCCGCCGTGACGATGATCGCGGCCGCCGCGCCTGCCTCGGCACAGGACCGTGTCCGCGTGGGTGTGCTCGAATGCGACGTTGCCGGCGGTTCCGGCTTCGTGTTCGGCTCGACCAAGAACCTCACATGCATCTACACGCCGGCCGGTGAAGGCGCCAAGGAGACGTATACCGGGACCATCAACAAGTACGGGATCGACATCGGCGCGACCGATGAATCCCGGCTCGTGTGGGGCGTGCTTGCCGCCGCGCAGCAGTTCGATCCGGACGCGCTGGAGGGCAACTATTACGGCGCCAGCGCCGAAGCGACGGCTGGCGTCGGCCTCGGCGCCAATGCCCTGGTCGGCGGCTTCGAGCGCTCGGTGGCGCTGAACCCGATCTCGCTGCAGACCCAGACCGGCATCAACATTGCCGCCGGTGTTGCCGAACTCACGCTGGCCGGAACCAACTAGTCCGGCTTCGCAAGATACAGGATCCGATCGCCGCAAGGCGGTCGGCTGGTTCGGGCGTCCGGCTTCGTGGCCGGGCGCCTTTTTTTGTGCGGTGAACCGGACGCCTCGCGGTCGCGACGCCGCGAACTGCAAGCAGCGCGTGGACGCGTTGTCCGGAGCCATGGACAAGGCGGGTCAGGTTGGCTCAGATGCGGCCTCGCAGCAAAATCGCGGGGGCGACGCCTTGCGCGGGACCGGAACGGCGAAGGAGCGACTTGATGGACGCGGGGAAGTGGAGCTTCTGGATCGACCGCGGGGGCACGTTCACGGATCTCGTGGCGCGCACGCCGGAGGGCCGGTTCGAGGCGCGCAAGGTGCTGTCGGAGAATCCGGAAGCCTACGAGGACGCAGCCCTCCACGGCATCCGCTCGCTGATGGGCCTTGAGGCCGATGCCACGATCCCTTCCGATCAGATCTCCGGCGTCAAGATGGGCACGACGGTCGCCACCAACGCGCTGCTCGAGCGGAAGGGCGACCGGACGCTTCTTCTCGTCACCCGAGGCTTTCGCGATGCGCTGAACATCGGCCATCAGGCCCGGGCCGACATCTTCGCCAAGGCCATCGTCAAGCCCGAGATGCTCTACGAGCGCGTGGCGGAAGTGGGCGAGCGCGTGCTCGCCGACGGGACCGTCGAGCTCGAACCCGATCTCGGCGAGGTCCGCGAGATCCTGACCAGGGCGAAGGCCGACGGCATCGGATCGGTCGCGATCGCGTTCATGCACGCCTACGCCTATCCGGCGCACGAGAAGCTGGTCGAGGCGCTGGCCCGATCGCTCGGCTTCGCCCAGGTCTCTGCGAGCCATTCCGTCTCGCCGCTGATGAAGCTGGTTCCCCGCGGCGACACCACGGTGGTGGATGCCTATCTCTCGCCGATCCTGCGCCGCTACATCGATCGCGTGGCCGGGGCGTTCACCGAAAAGGGCGCCGACGACGGGCCGGCCGCGACCCGCGGCATCGGTCTGATGTTCATGATGTCCTCCGGGGGGCTGACGGCGGCCAACCTGTTCCGCGGCAAGGACGCGATCCTCTCCGGTCCGGCAGGCGGCGTCGTCGGCGCGGTGGAGACCGCGAAGCTCGCCGGCTTCGATCGGGTGATCGGCTTCGACATGGGCGGCACGTCCACCGACGTCTCCCACTATGCCGGCACCCTGGAGCGGACCCTGGAGACCGAGGTCGCCGGCGTTCGGATCCGGGCGCCGATGATGCAGATCCACACGGTCGCCGCCGGCGGCGGATCGATCCTGCACTATGACGCGGGCCGCTTCCGCGTCGGACCGGATTCGGCCGGCGCCGATCCGGGTCCCGCCTGCTACCGGCGCGGCGGACCGCTCGCCGTCACCGACGCCAACGTGATGGTCGGCAAGCTCCTGCCCGACGAGTTTCCGAAGATCTTCGGACCCGGGCAGGACCAGCCCATCGACGTGGACGTGGTCCGTGAGCGTTTCGAGGAGCTTGCGCGCGAGATCGGCGACGGACGCGAGCCGGCCGAGGTCGCCGACGGCTTCCTCACCATCGCGGTGGAGAACATGGCCAACGCGATCAAGAAGATCTCCGTTCAGCGCGGCCACGACGTGACCCACTATGCGCTGGCCTGTTTCGGCGGGGCCGGCGGCCAGCACGCCTGCAAGGTGGCCGACGCGCTGGGCATGACCACGGTCATGATGCATCCCTATTCCGGCGTGCTCTCGGCCTATGGAATGGGACTTGCCGACGTGCGCGCCAACCGGACGCGGTCCGTGGCCAAGGCGCTTTCCCAGGCGACGATCCGCGAGGTCGACGCCCTCTCTAAAGCGCTCTCGCGCGAGGTGAAGCGCGAGCTCGATCGCCAGGGCGTACCGGACGGCGACATCGAGATCAGCGTCCGCTGTCACCTTCGCTATGACGGAACCGACACTGCGCTACCCGTCGCCTTCGCCGGCCATGAGGACATGGCGGCCGCCTTCGAGGAGGCGCACCGGCAGCAGTTCGGGTTCGTGTTCGAGGACCGCTCGGTGGTCGTCGAAGCGATCGAGATCGAGGGCGTCGGCGGCGGCGCCGATCTGGTCGAGGAAGACCTCCCGGTCCACGATCACCAGCCTGAGCGCTCGGCGACGACCCGGATCTTCTCGGCCGGAGAGTGGCACGACGCCGGCGTCTATTCGCGCAGCGGGACGGGGCCGGGCGGTCGGATCGAGGGCCCTGCCCTTCTGATCGAGGACAATCAGACCATCGTCATCGAGCCAGGCTGGGCGGCGCGGATCACCGCAAAGAACCATGTCTTGCTTGACCGGGTCGTGCCGCTGCCGCCGCGCTCCGCGCTCGGCACGGAAGCCGATCCGGTGATGCTGGAGGTGTTCAACAACCTCTTCATGTCGATCGCCGAGCAGATGGGCGTGGCGCTGCAGAACACGGCCTCGTCGGTCAACATCAAGGAGCGGCTCGACTTCTCCTGCGCGGTGTTCGACCGGACCGGCGCGCTGGCGGCGAACGCCCCGCACATGCCGGTCCATCTGGGATCGATGGACCGCTCGGTGGAGAGCATCATCGAGCAGAACAAGGGGGCGATCCGGCCCGGCGACGTGTTCGCGCTCAACGCCCCCTACAACGGCGGCACCCACCTGCCCGACATCACGGTGGTGACGCCCGTCTTCGACAAGGCCGGCAAGGATCTCCTGTTCTATGTCGCCAGCCGCGGCCACCATGCCGATGTCGGCGGGACGGCACCGGGATCGATGACCCCGCGTGCGACCACGGTCGATGAGGAAGGCGTGCTGATCGACAACTTCAAGCTCGTCGACCAGGGCCGGTTCCGGGAGACGGAAACCCTGGAGCTCCTGACCGATCACGCCTATCCCTGCCGCAACCCCTGGCAGAACATCGCCGACCTGGAGGCCCAGATCGCCGCAAACGAGCGCGGCCTGCGCGAACTGCACAAGATGGTGGACGAGTTCGGCCTGGACGTCGTCGAGGCCTATATGGGCCACGTCCAGGACAACGCGGCGGAAAGCGTGCGGCAGGTGATCGATGCGCTGTCGGACTCCTCGTTCGAGGTGACGACGGACCAGGGCGCGACCATCAGGGTGGCGATCACCGTCGACCGGGAAAAGCGCGAAGCCACGGTCGATTTCACCGGCACGTCGGACGAGCAGTATTCCAACTTCAACGCGCCGGAGCCGGTGACGCGGGCGGCGGTGCTCTACTGCTTCCGCGTGATGGTGGACGGGGAGATCCCGATGAACGCCGGCTGCCTGCGGCCGATCAACATCGTCATTCCGGAAGGGTCGATGCTCTCGCCGAACTATCCGGCACCGGTCGTCGCCGGCAACGTGGAGACCAGCCAGCAGGTGACCAACTGCCTGTTCGGCGCGCTGGGGGCCCTCTCCTCGGCCCAGGGCACCATGAACAACCTGACCTTCGGCAACGAGCGCTACCAGTACTACGAGACGATCTGTTCGGGTGCGCCGGCCGGGCCGGGCTTCAACGGTGCCGATGCCGTCCACGTCCACATGACGAACTCGCGCCTGACCGATCCGGAAATCCTGGAGTTCCGCTATCCGGTCGTGGTCGAGGACTTCCACATCCGGGAAGGCTCGGGCGGTCGCGGCAAGTGGTCCTCGGGCGCCGGCACCCAGCGCACCATCCGGTTCCTTGAGCAAATGGACTGCGCCATCCTGTCGTCCCATCGGCACGTGCGGCCGCACGGCCTTCAGGGCGGCGAGCCCGGCCAGGTGGGGTCAACGAAGGTCAGGCGGTCGGACGGCTCGGTCGAAGAGCTTGAGGGAACCGATCAGACGGTGATCGAACCCGGCGAAGCGGTCATCCTGACCACCCCGACCGGGGGCGGCTACGGACGTCCGGACAGCTGAGCCGCTCCGTCGTCCCGGGTCCGGCGTCAGCCGGATCCCGCGGCGGAGGCTCCGGAACGGGCCGATCCGGTGTCTTCCGCACCCGGCTGTTTGGCCGGATCGTCTTCGGGCACCGGCAGGCGCGCCAGCTCAAGCTCGCGGCTGACGCGGGCGAGCGGGCGGAGAAAGAAGAACAGGCTCGCCATCGTGAACAGCCAGATCGCGGCCGTTTCCGTGGCTTTCCAGAAGAACAGGATGGAACCGACCAGAAAGCCGAGACCTGCGATCAGGTCGAGCGACGTGTAGGCGATTTCGTAACGCCGATAGATCGCCCGGTGCTTCGGCGAGGCATTGAACTTGTCGGCGTTGAAGGCGGTTTCGAAGCTGGCCATGCGGTGCCCTCCGTGTCGCGCTTGAGATGGGTGCGGTCGGATTGGGTGAGGCCCGGCGGGATCGGCTCTCCGGGCCTTGCTGTCGAGGCCGATGGCGCGCGGCCCCTTGTCGCCATTGGAACGGTCGAGCCCGCGGCTGGTTCCCCAACGGGAGCCCGATGGGCATGACCGAGGCTTCCAGAAACGGCGGACCGGTGCGCCGGCGCGTCTTCGTCAGAGACCCATGACAAGCCAGTGCCTGGCGGGAAGGACCGTAAATGAGCGAGGGAGAGCACGGCGAGGCGGACACCGACCAGGGACCGTCCGGCCTCGATCCCGAGGAAGTACCCAAGACCAAGGCGCTCTACGACTGGCGCGGCCTGGTCAATGCGACCCTGATCATCGCGGGCGTGATACTGGGCGCCCTCGCGATCTGGAAGCTGTCCTCGATCCTGCTCCTGGTGCTCTGTGCCGCCATGCTCGCCATCGTGCTCGACGCGTCGGCTCGGGCGATGACGGAACCGATCGGTGCGCCCAGATGGATCGGATTGGCGGTCAGCGTGCTGCTCACGGCGGGTGCCGCGGTGGCGGCTGCCGTTTTCGCCGGGCCGACGCTGACGGAGCAGCTGGCAGGCGTGGTCAACCAGGCCGACGAGGGCCTGCAGGAAGTCGGGCGCTATCTCGGTTCGTTCGACGAGCTTCCCTCCGAACTCCCCGCCGAAGAAGGGACGGCCTTCAGCCTGCCGGACATGCTGCCCGCGCCCGGCGGCATCCTCTCCAGCGCAACCGCCGCGATCTCGAGCGTGTTCGGTCTCTTGGGCAGCGTGCTGGTCGTGTCCGTGGTGGGAATCTATTTCGCCGTATCGCCGGAGGCCTATGTCGAAGGCTTCGTCCGGTTCGCGCCGCGCGGCCAGCGTCGCAAGCTTCGCCGCCTCGTTTCGCGGACAGGGTCGGTGCTGCGCCGGTGGCTGATCGGCAAGGGCATCTCGATGCTGATCGTCGGCGTGATGAGTTATGCCGGACTCATCATTCTCGGCGTTCCGCTCGCCCTGTTTCTGGCGGTCTTTGCGGGCCTGGCTGCGTTCGTGCCCTTCCTCGGGCCGGTGGTCGGCGGGCTGGCCATGGGCCTGGTCGCCCTGTCGGAGAGCTGGCAGCTCGCCCTCTGGGTGCTCGGTCTCTATCTCATCATCCAGACCGTGGAGAGCTATCTGCTCACGCCGCTGGTTCAGGAGCGCACCGTCTACCTGCTTCCCGCAGTGGTGCTGGTGGCGCAGCTGGTGATGGGAACGCTGTTCGGCATTCTCGGCGTGGCGCTCGCGACGCCCCTGACCGCGATCGCCATGACGGTCCTCGAAGAAACCTATTTCAACAAGGGGCCGGCCGGGAGCGGGTAAAGCCTGCGGGCGCTCCCCGCCTCGGCTGCCATCGTTCGGCAAGGCGGCGTTCAGCCGAGCGCCACCTGGATCGCCACGCCCACGCCGAAGACGGCCAGCAACGCGGCACTTTCGAACCCGATGCCGGCGACACCGTGCTTCTCCCGTCGGATCAGGCCGAGCAGCAGGATGCCGGTCATCAGGATCGACCAGACGAGCAGGAAGACCTCGCGCTCGCCGACGGCATGGAAGATCGAACCGTCGCGATAGGCGACGTCGGCCCCTACCAGGAAGAGGACGTCGAAGGTGTTGCCGCCGATGATCCCGCCGACAGCGAGCTGCAGCGCGCCCCGCCGCACGGCGGCGATCGTCGTGACCAGTTCCGGCAGCGACGTGGTGATGGCGGTGAACAGGGTGCCGACCAGGGTCTGGGAGAGCCCGGCCCACTCCGATATGGTCACGGCCGAGTTCGCCAGGATCCAGCCGGAGAAGCCGACGGCTGCGAGCAGGCCCGCGAACTCTGCGACGAGCCGTTTGGTTGACGGATCGTCGTCGTCGGGCTCCTCGGGAACGTCGTCCCGTGTTTCGCGCGTCTTGCGGGGGCTCCACATCGGCGCCATCTGGGCCGCATGGGTCAGCCTGAGGCCGTAGATGTAGGCCGCCAGCAGGATGGGTGTGACCGGGTGGATCGCGAAGATCGCAAACTCCGGCGTGACCATGGCCAGCGCCGGGATCGCCAGGAGCACGACCAGCAACGCGCCCTGGATCAGGTTGGTCTCCGAAGCCGCCGCATGTTCCAGGTTGCTGCGCCGATAGATCAGGTCGGCGATCGCCAGGAAGACGGTCTGGGCGGCGATGCCGCCGATCGCGTTCGAAACCGCAAGCGATGCATAGCCGCCATAGGCCGCGGTCACCGAGGTGACCGTTCCCGAAAGCGACGTGCTGGCCCCCAGAAGAATACCGCCGATCAGAGCCTCGCCGAGGCCGGTCCGGTCGGCGAGCTCGTCGGCCGTGCCTGACATGCGGATGCCGGCGAGCGTGATGACCACTGCGGCCGCAACAAAAGCGCCCAGGGCAACGATCGGCTGTTCGAACATGTGAAAGGTCCGTCGAAATAGAACGTCACGGCGCAGGGTGTGCGCCGTGACGCGATTGAGAAGCTGGACTATGCGGCAGAGTACGAATGCGCCCGCCCGTCTGGCGGGCGGGCGCCGATCAACGCTCGGCGCGCGCGCTCACGTATGAATGGCCGGCTTGGACGGACCGAACAGAAGCCACAGAATGAGCCCGATCAGCGGCAGGAAGAGAATGACGAGAATCCAGATGACCTTCGCCCCGGTCGACGCGCCCGAGCCGATGATCTTGACGATGGCATAGATATCCAGTGCCAGAATGATCAGGCCGAGCAGGCCCCCGAATTCAAGCCCCATGGGATGCGTCCTTCTGCTTGCCGAGTTCGTTCGGCGCGGGTGTGCTGTCCAAGTGGGCCTGATCGCCGGCACCGGACTTGTCTACGGCGCGGCGCAGTGCGGCGGCCTGTTCGTCGACCTCCTTGGCGTTCTTCGCCAGGGCCGCTTCGGCCTCGGGTGAAAACTGGCCGTTCAGTTCGGGAGTGGTGTCGTTCTTGTCAGCACTCATCGGATGCCTCCTTTCCCGGTCGCGATCGCGCGCCGGTGGGCGACGCCGACGGCGCGCTGGCGGCTTGCGATCATGTCAATGCGATAAGTCCAACGGCTTTGCCGGCTGTCGGTTCCTGACGGCGATCAATCCCCGTCCCGGGCGCGGAGGGCGACAGTCGCAAACCGGGCTTCCGGATGGGTGGACTTGCGGCGGGCGCGCGAACGGGGGCAGGCTTCATCGGCGACGGAAATCCCGGAGCCCGCGCAACCGAAGCCCGTCCCGAGAAGTTGCCCAGGGACAGCAGGTTTCGGAAGGATCGGACGCAGATGGAGACCTCGTTCACCAGTGTGGTCCACCCGACCGAGATGCCGGTCCTGGTGATCCTCGCCCGGCTCGGTATCGCGGCTCTGCTCGGCGGCGTCGTCGGGTTTGACCACGAAGTGCGCCAGCGCTCGGCCGGATTGCGGACCCACATGCTCGTCGCTCTCGCGGCGGCGGTCTTCGCCATCCTGATGCAGGAAGTCATGGCCATGACGCTGCCCGACCATGCCCGGGTGGATCCGATCCGGGTGCTGGAAGCGGTCACGGCCGGCGTCGCGTTTCTGGCGGCCGGATCGATCATCAAGGCGGGTCCGGTTGTCCGCGGGATCACGACGGGGGCGGGATTGTGGCTCGCCGGCGCGATCGGCGCGGCGACCGGCCTCGGCTATGTCTGGATTGCGGTGATCGCGGCCGCGTTCGCCGTCTTCATCATCGTCATCCTGCGCGGCGTCGACCACCTCATCGGGCGGGCGGCCGATCGCAAGGACCGGTAGGCCTTGGAGCGGTCCCGATCGGACTGGCCCAGGCACGAACGACAGCCCGACAAGAAAAGGGCCGGCCCCGAAGGACCGGCCCAAACTGGTCGTTGTGGCCGGGAAGCGGGCCGGTATCAGCCCGCTGCCGGACAGGTCTGCGGCGCGATCAGATCTCGCCCCAGACCTCCTTGGCGACGTCCACCACGAAGCCGAGCTTCGCCCACTGCTGCTCCTCGGTGAGGATGTTGCCTTCCTCGGTCGAGGCGAAGCCGCACTGGGGCGACAGGCAGAACTGCTCCTTCGGCGCGAACTTGGAGGCTTCCTCGATCCGCTTGAGCACGTCCTCTCGGCTCTCCAGATCGCCGGACTTGGAGGTGATCAGGCCGAGCACGACCCGCTTGTCGCCCTTCGGCAGGAAGCGGAGCGGCTCGAAGCCGCCGGCGCGGTCGCTGTCGTATTCCAGGAAATAGCCGTCATAGTTGATCTTCGACAGCAGCGTCTCGGCCACCGGCTCGTAGCCGCCCTCGGAGATCCACGAGGAGCGGAAGTTGCCGCGACAGACGTGGGTCGTGATCGTCATGTCCGCCGGCTTGGCCTTCAGCGCATGGTTGATCATGTCGGCATAGATCTGCTGCAGGCCGTCGGTCTCCTCGCCGCGGTCCCGGGCCGCCTGCATCTCCTTCTCCGAGCACAGATAGGCCCAGACCGTGTCGTCGAACTGCAGATAGCGGCAGCCGGCATCGTAGAAGGCCTTGATCGCCTGGGCGTAGGCCTCGGCGGTGTCGGCGAAGAAGGCGTCCAGATCCGGATAGATGTCCTTGGAGATCGAACGGCGGCCGCCGCGGAAATGCAGCACGGTCGGGGACGGAATGGTCATCTTCGGCTCGACCGAGGTCACCTCCTTCAGGAAGCGGAAGTGGTCGATCATGTAGTGGTTGCCGAAGGCGACCTTGTCCTTGACCGCCAGCGTCTGCGACTTGGTCTGCACACCGCTGAACTGGATGCCCTGGTCGTGCTCCACGACCTCGACGCCTTCCAGGCCGCCCATGAAGTCGAAATGCCACCAGGACCGGCGGAACTCGCCGTCGGTGACGGCCTTCAGGCCGACTTCTTCCTGACGCTTGACGATCTCGCGGATGCACTCGTCCTCGACCGCCTTCAGGCCGGCCGCGTCGAGCGTGCCCGCCTCGCGGGCGGCGCGGGCCTCTTTCAGCCGCTGGGGGCGCAGCAGGCTGCCGACCTCGTCGGCGCGGAACGGAGCTTTCGTCGTCATGAAAAAGGCCTCCCTTGAGGATTGAATTCCTGAGGAACTGACCTGCGCACGAACAGGAAGACGTTCGGCGCAGGGTGCGGCCACTCGGCCGTCATGAACGCAAGGGTTATCGACCTTGCGGTTTGTGAGGTCAACCTGTATACAATAAGGATACGATAAACGCTCGTCTGGGAGGAACCGATGACAGGGCGTAGTTTTCCTTTGAATGCCTGGTACGCGGCCGCCTGGGACGTCGAGGTGAAGCGCGCGCTTCTGCCTCGAACGATCTGCGGACAGCCGGTGGTGCTCTACCGCAAGCAGGGCGGCGAGATCGCCGCCCTGGCGGACGCCTGCTGGCACCGGCTGCTTCCCCTGTCGATGGGCCGCCTCGAGGGCGACACCGTCGTGTGCGGCTATCACGGCCTCGAATTCGACGATACCGGGCGATGTGTATACATGCCGTCGCAGGAGACGATCAATCCGTCCGCCTGTGTGCGCCGCTACCCCGTCGTCGAGCGGCACCGCTTCGCCTGGATCTGGCCCGGCGATCCGGCGCTGGCCGATCCGGCCCTGATCCCCGATCTGCACTGGAACAACGATCCCGCCTGGGCGGCCGACGGCAAGCTCATCAGGGTCGCCTGCAACTACCGGCTGGTGCTGGACAATCTGATGGATCTCACCCACGAGACCTATGTCCACGGATCCTCGATCGGCAACAAGGCGGTCGCGGAGTCCCCCTTCCAGACCACCCACACCGACCGGACCGCGACGGTCACCCGCTGGATGACCGACATCGATCCGCCGCCGTTCTGGCGCGCCCAGCTCGGCAAGCCCGGCAACGTCGATCGCTGGCAGATCATCAATTTCGAGGCGCCCGCCACCATCGCGATCGACGTCGGCGTCGCCCCGACAGGAACCGGCGCGCCCGAAGGCGATCGGTCCCAGGGTGTGAACGGGTTCGTGCTCAACACCATCACGCCTGAAACGGAATCGACCTGCCTCTATTTCTGGGCGTTCGCGCGCAACTACGACCTCACGAACC
This sequence comes from Amorphus orientalis, assembly GCF_030814015.1. NCBI lineage: Bacteria > Pseudomonadati > Pseudomonadota > Alphaproteobacteria > Hyphomicrobiales > Amorphaceae > Amorphus > Amorphus orientalis. The sequence continues at coordinate 149,931 of NZ_JAUSUL010000001.1, read as the reverse complement.
AGGCGCGCACCCACGAACTCCGCGAAGGCGTGGCGACGATCTTCCGGGAAGACGAGCTGATCCTCGAGGCCCAGCAGAAGGCGATCGAGGACAATCCCGACCACGTCTTTTACAATCTCAACATCGATGCCGGATCGATGTGGGCCCGCAGGTTGATCGACCGGATGATCGCACAGGAGACCGAATTGGCGGTCGCAGCGGAGTAGGCCATGACCCCGAAGTCACTTCCCGAGCGCAACGTCACCCAGTCGGTGAAGGCGGTGCTCGGCATCCGCGAACTGGTGTTCTCGGGAGAGGTGATGCCCGGGGAACGGCTCTCGGAAATCACGATCTCCGAGCGTCTCGGCCTCTCGCGCACACCGGTGCGGGCGGCCCTTGCGCGTCTGGAGCAGGAGGGCATTCTCGAAATGATCCCCTCCGGCGGCTATGCGGTCCGCTCGTTCTCGGAAGCCGATATCGGAGATGCCATCGAGCTGCGCGGCGTGCTGGAAGGAACCGCCGCGCGGCTAGCCGCGGAACGCGGCGTGGTGCCGTCGCGCCTGGCCTCCCTCAACGGGCTCATGGACGAGCTTGACCGAATCGTCGGCAAGCCCGCCGCGGAGATCGATTTTCCCGCCTACATCGCCCGCAATCAGGAATTCCACGAGGCGCTCAAGTCGTTGTGCGGCAGCGACATGATCCGCCGCGAGATCGATCGGGTCACCAGCCTGCCGTTTTCCGACCCGAGCGCGTTCCTCGAGGTCCAGGCCGAAATTCCCCAGTGTCAGGTCTCGCTCATTATCGCCCAGTCCCAGCACCGGGCGATCCTGAATGCGATCGAGATGCGCCAGGGCGGCCGTGCCGAAGCGCTCGCCCGGGAGCATGCGCGGCTGGCCCGGCAGAATCTCGACTACGTCATCGAAAACAAGAAGCTGATCCGCAAGGTGCCGGGCCTTTTCCTGGTCACCGGGTAGGGACAGCGGACCAACAGCGCGAGCCCGTCCGTGCGGTCGATCCGGATCGGGCGGACCGGGCTCCACCGGAGGACATGACCATGAAGGGTCGTCTGGACTGGCGCGACGCGAAGGTCGTCCGTGCCGAAACCATCGCGGCGGATATCCGCCAGATCGAGTTCGACGTGGCCGGTGGCGTGCCGGCCTTCCAGCCGGGCTCCCACGTGACGGTCTCCGTCGCCCTCGACCACGGGCGGGCCGAGCGCAGCTACAGCTGTCTCCCGGCGCCGGCCGGTCGGATCCGGATCGCGGTCAAGCGCCACGAAGCCAGCCGCGGCGGCTCCCGCTACATGTGGCGCCTCGCCGAGGGCGACGAGGTCCGCCTGAGCCTGCCGGAGAACCGGTTCGAACTGTCATGGCAGACCCGGGATTATCTTCTCGTCGCCGGGGGTATCGGCATCACGCCGATCCTGGGCATGGCGGAAGCGCTCGCCGAGCGCGATGCCAGGGTCCGGCTTCTCTACGGCGTCCATCGCCGCGATCAGCTGGCTTTCGACCGCGATGTGAAGGCGTCCCTGGGAGCGCGGGCCGAGATCTTCGTGGCCGAGGACGGCGGGCGGATCGATCTCGCGTCGGCCATCGACGAGCTCGCTGCGGACGGCGAACTCTATATCTGCGGGCCGTTGCCGATGCTGCAGGAAGCGAAGGCGCTGTGGGCCGATCGCGGCCGACCGTCGAGCCGGCTGCGCTACGAGGTGTTCGGCGATTCAGGGGCCGAGCCGGAGCGCCCGTTCCAGGTCCGGATCCTGAACATGGACATCACCGTCGGCGTGCGCCCGGACCAGTCGCTGCTCGATGCGCTCGACGCCGCCGGCGTGGAGATGATCTCCGATTGCCGGCGCGGCGAGTGCGGCCTGTGCTCGGTGGGGATCGTCGACCTCAACGGTCGGATCGACCATCGCGACGTGTTTTTCTCCGAGGAGGAGAAGCAGGCGAACACCGCCATGTGCGCCTGCGTCTCTCGGCTGGCCGAGGGCGAAGCCGTCATCGACATCGGCTACCGGGGCTAATAGCTGCGGCAGCCGACACGATCACGCGCCAGGCCGCGCCGCTCCCTGGGCAACGCCGAGATGCGAGGAAAGCATCGCATCGTCGGCGAGCAGGTCGCGGCTGGCGCTCTCGTGAATGACCGATCCGCGATCCAGAATGATGGCCTTGTCGGTCTCGTTCAGGATCTTGCGCGCCTTCTGTTCCACGATGATGGCCGACAGCCCCTCTTCGCTGACCACCCGGTGGAGCACGCCCATCAGCTCGTCGACGATGATCGGGGCGAGACCTTCCAGCGGCTCGTCGAGCAGAAGCAGGCGGGGATTGAGCATCAGGGCGCGCGCGACGGCGAGCATCTGCTGCTCGCCGCCCGACAGCTGGTTGCCCATGTTGGTCTTGCGCTCGGCGAGCCGCGGAAACAGCTCGTAGACGCGCTCGAGCGTCCAGGTGCCGGGCCGCGCGGTGGCGGTCAGGTTCTCTTCCACCGAAAGCGAGCGGAAGATGTTGCGCTCCTGGGGAACCCAGCCGAGGCCGAGCGCGGCACGGGACTCCACCGGCGTGCGGGCGATGTCCTTGCCGTCGAAGACGATCCGGCCCGACTTGTAGGTGGTCACGCCGACGAGGCTGTTGATCAGGGTCGTCTTGCCGGTGCCGTTGCGGCCGAGAAGGGCAAGCGATTCCCCCTCCTCCAGCTTGAACGACACCCCGGTGAGCACAACCGCGGGCCCGTAGCCGGCGACCAGCTCTTCGACGCGAAGAAGCTCACTCATCGGCATCCTCCCCGAGATAGGCGGTGCGGACCGCCGGGTCGTTGGCGACCTCTTCGGTCGTGCCCTCGACCAGGAGAGCCCCCTGGACCAGCACGGAAATCCGCTCGGCGAACGAGAACACCAGATCCATGTCGTGCTCGATCAGAAGGACGGCCACGCTCTTCGGCAGGCCGTTGACCATGTCGAGGATCTCGTGGCGCTCCTCCTCCGGCACGCCGGCGGCCGGCTCGTCAAGAAGCAGCACCTTCGGCTTGGCCGCGATCGCCACGGCAATCTCCAGGAGGCGCTGCTTGCCGTAGGGCAGGTCGGACGTCTTCCAGTCCATCACGTCGCCGAGCCGGAACCGCTCCAGAATAGAGGCGGCCTCGTCGATCTCGGCGCGGTGGCCGGCAACGGACCGGAACGGATCGATCCCGTGGTTCTGGCGTTCCAGCACCGCAAAGGTGACCGTCTCCAGCGGCGTCAGGTCGGCAAAAAGCTGATTGATCTGGAACGTCCGGGACATGCCCCGCGCGGCCCGCTTGTGCGCGGGCTCGCGGGTCACGTCCACGCCCTCCAGCCGGATGGTCCCCGAGGTGGGCTTCAGGGCGCCGGTGAGAAGGTTGATGAAGGTGGTCTTGCCCGCGCCGTTGGGCCCGATCAGGGCGTGGCGGGCGCCTTCGTTCAGCTTCAGCGAGACGTCGTTGGTGGCCACCAGCCCGCCGAAGCGGCAGACCAGCGAGTCCGTTTCCAGGATCGGTGTCATCGCTCGCCCCTCCCCGTCAGCGCCTTGAGGTGCGCACCGATCCAGGCCACCACGAACTGCGGACCGGCGAAGATCCGGTCCCGCCCCACCATGACGATCACGACCAGCACGAGACCGAGCCAGAACAGCCAGTATTGCGGGGTCAGCGCAGCGATCGTGTCGTGCATCAGCTTGAAGATGATCGCGCCGATCAGTCCGCCATAGAGGTAGCCCGTGCCGCCGATCACCAGCACCAGCAGCCCGTCCGCCGAGCGCTGGAACGCCAGCACGTCGAGGGAGACGAACTGGGACGTCTGGGCGAGCAGTCCGCCGGCGATCCCGGCATAGACGGCGGCGATGGTGTAGATCGCCACGAGGCGCCGGTTGCCGGCCACGCCGACGGTGGTGGCGCGGGTCCAGTTGCCCTTCACGGCCTTGAGCGAGAGCCCGAACGGCGCATTGACCAGGCGCCGGGCGATCACGAACAGGATGAACAGGGTGGTCAGCGAATAGATGTAGGCCGTCTTGCCCCACAGGTCGAATGCGAACATCCCCAGGATCGGGTCCATGACCATGCCGCTCAGACCGTCCGCGCCGCCGGTGAGAGAGCGCCACTGGTTGGCCGCCTCCAGCAGCATCAGGGCGACGCCGAGGGTGATCATCAGCCGGGTGAGATCGCTGCCGCGCAGCACCAGGAAGCTCGACAGGAAGCCGAGGATGCCGGCGGCGACGCCGGCGACCAGCAGGCCCGTGACCGGTTCCGCCGATACGTGGATGGAGAACAGCCCGGCGGCATAGGCGCCGAGCCCGAAAAAGGCGGCGTGGCCGAGCGACAGGATGCCGGCATAGCCGAGCAGCAGGTCGAGCGAGAGCGCGAACAGCGCCAGGATGGCGATGTCGTTGAGCAGGAGATAGCTCTTCGGGAGGAAGAAGACCGAGGCCAGCGCGGCCAGCCAGAAAATGATCTCCATCGGCCCCCACGCGGTCTTGCGTGCGATCAGGCGAACCGGATCGGAGGGCGCCGGCGGGGCGGTCTTGTCGGTCGGCTCACTCATCGCGCGCCCTCCTTGGAGACAAGACCGTAGGGCCGCCACAGAAGCAGCCCGATGGTCACCGCGTAAATCACGAACGAGCCGAGCGCGGGGAAGTAGTATTTCCCGGCCACGTCCGCGATCCCGAGGATCAGCGAGGCGACGAACGGACCGGTGATGGACGACGTGCCACCGACGGTGACGACGATCAGGAAGTAGATCATGAAGCGCAGCGGAAAGGTCGGATCGAGGCCCAGGATGTCGGCGCCGAGCGCCCCGCCCAGTCCGGCCAGGCCGGAGCCGACGGCGAAGGTGACGGCGAAGACGATGCTGACATTGATGCCCAGCCCCCGTGCCACGCGGCCGTCATCGACCGCGGCGCGCAGCCGGCTTCCGAACCGCGTATAGGCCAGCGCGTACTGCAGCCCGACCATGATCAGGGCGCACATGAAGATGATGAACAGCCGGTAGACCCCGACGGGCACGCCGAAGATCTCGATCCGTCCGCGCAGGATGTCCGGCAGCGTGACGATCTGCTGGCGGGCGCCCATGAAGAAGTCGACCGCCGAGATCGCCATGAAGATGAGACCGACGGAGAACAGCACCTGGTCCAGGTGGCTGCGGTCGTAGAGGTGGCGATAGAGCGTCCGTTCGAGGACCACCCCGATCAGGGCGGAAAACAGGAAGGCGAACGGCAGGCAGAGGAAGAACGACACGCCGTAGCTGTTCATCAGGACGACGGTCAGGTAGCCGCCGGCCATGGCGAACGCGCCGTGGGCGAGGTTCACGAAGTTCATGAGGCCCAGGGTGACGGCCAGCCCGCAGGCGAGCACGAACAGGAGCATGCCGTAGGCAATGCCGTCGAAGAGAATGGTCAGCATCGAGACATCTTGATCCGGCTGGAACCGATGGTGCCGAACGGCCCGGCGAACGGGCGTTCCGTGGGCCGCGGGTCACGCGACGCGGATCCGCCGCCCGGCCGGAGCCGGACGGCAGATCCCTTTTCGGGGCGGGTTACTGGCCGGCCTTGACCGGGTCCTTCACGGCCTCTTCCTTGCCGAACTCGACGTTGTAGAGCTCGCCGTCGACGTCCTTGACCTCGCGATAGTAGATGTCCTGGATGATGTCGCGGGTCTCCGGGTCGATGGAGATCGGGCCGCGGGGGCTCTCCCAGGCCAGGCCCTTCATCGCCTCGATGAGGGCATCGCCGTCGGTGTCGCCGCCGGTCTTCTCCAGCGCCTGATAGATCAGCGCCATGCCGTCCCAGCCGCCGACGGCCATGAAGTTCGGCCGCTCGCCGCCGGCCGCGCGGAACGCTTCCTTGAAGGTGTCGTTCAGCTCCGACTCGTGGGCGGCGGAGTAGATGTGCGTGGTGATCACGCCCTTGGCCACGTCGCCCATGTCGTTGAGGATGTCGTCGTCGGTGACGTCACCGGTACCGATCAGCTGGATGCCGGCTTCGTCGAGCCCGCGATCGCGGAACTGCTTCATGAAGGCAGAGCCCACGCCCGACGGCACGAACACGAACACCGCGTCCGGCTCCAGGTCGCGCACCCGCTGCAGGAACGGGGCGAAGTCCGGATTGGCGACCGGCACGCGGATCTTCTCGACGATCTCGCCGCCGTGGCTCTCGAACTCCTTGGAGAACGAGTTCTCGCTGTCGATGCCCGGTGCGTAGTCGGCGACGACGGTGACGACCGACTTGATGTCGTTCTCCGCAGCCCATTTCGCGAGCGGAACCGTGGACTGGGCCAGCGTGAACGAGGTGCGGGCGATGTACGGGGACTTCTCCGTGATCGACGACGTACCCGCCGACATCACCACCATCGGCACCTTGGCCTGGCTGGCGATCGGGGCCGTCGCGAAGGCCAGCGGCGTCAGGCCGAACCCGGCCAGGATGTCGACGTCCTCGTTGACCACCAGTTCCTGGGCGATGCGCTTGGTCTGGTCCGGAACGCCGCCGTCGTCCTCGATGATGAGTTCGATTTCCTTGCCGGCGACCTCGCTGCCGTGAACGTCCATGTACGCTTCCGCGGCGGTGGAGACCTGTCGGCCGGTCGATGCGAACGGTCCGGTCATCGGCAGGATCAGCCCGACCTTCACCGTGTCCTGCGCGAAAGCGGCGCCCGAAATCACAAGGGTGGCCGCGACCACGCCGGCTTTTGTCAGAAACCGTTTCGAAATCATTCGTTCCCTCCTTTTCGCTGGCGGCGTTTCGTCGCCATCGGTGATGCCGTTATAGCCCCGCTGGCCGCATCGCGATACCGGGCCATCTGATTTCCGCCTGAGTGGCCTGGCCCCGATCCGATGCCGTCTGGTCCGAATTCGGGGGCACGGATTGGCCCCGTCCCCGCCGGCCTGTCAAGGCAAGCCCCGCCCTGTCCCACCGACCGTGATCGGCCGAGCGACCGCGTCTATAAGAAGTACTTCAGCATTTATATTGGAATTATTCAACTTCGCGTCTGAAGTTTTTCAAAAAGATAAGGGTTGAGGCCCAATTCGATTCCAATTATCCATCAAACGCTGAGAATTTGAAGATTAGAATCGTTTTTATCTTCGATCGGCAGGCAGTCCGACCCGGTCGTAGCGATGCGCTTCCGGGGCGGGCCGGACCTGATTGCCCTGAGATCGGCCGGATGGCCGAGGGGCAGACGAGAACGACCGGCAGGCGTTCGCAGAGGCGGGTTGAGTATGGGCCGACAGGCGTCCCACGTGTCGGATGGCAGCTTCATGGATCGGCGGCCGGAGCGGCTGGTGATCGAAGGCTACCGCAACTGGATGGCCGGATACCAGACCGGCTCCATCGAGCCGTGGGAGCACACCTGGTCCTTCTACACGAGCGAGCTTGGGATGGTCGACGGCCGCCGGGCCGTCGCCGATCTGTCCGCGTTCGTGCGCACCCTGCGCGGGTGTGCCGACTGTCCCCTGCGCATCTTTCCGACCGGTGCCGACCGGCTGTGCCGGGAGGAGTGTCTTGCCGTCGGACTGATCGCCGCAGCCCAGCACGGCGACGTCGATCTGTGCGGATGCTGTATCGAGGCGCTGTCCGGCTGTGCGCGGCGTGTCGAGATCGGCGCGGCCGCCGACCGCTACGCCGACACGCTGATGGAACTCGGCCAGGCCCTGCACCCGGTCGCGCCCGGCGCCATCCAGGAAATTCTCGCGCGCGGCGATATCCCGCGCATTCACTAGACCTTTCGATCTCCCCAGAAATTTCCGAAGGAGGAAACCATGTTCCGAAAGCTCGCATTCGCGGCCGCAGCCACGACGCTGGCGTTCAGCGGCTCCGCGATGGCGCAGTCGCCGGCGGAGGTGCTGACCACCTATGCCGACATCGCGCACGCCGGCTATGAGGACTCGCTGAAGACCGCCCAGGCGCTGGATGCCGCGATCGACAACCTTATCGCCAATCCGGGCGAGGACACGCTGCTGGCCGCCAAGGCCGCCTGGATCGCCGCGCGCGCTCCCTACCAGCAGACCGAGGCCTATCGGTTCGGCAACCCGGTCGTCGACGACTGGGAGGGCAAGGTGAACGCCTGGCCGCTGGACGAGGGTCTGATCGACTATGTCGACGCCTCCTACGGCACCGAGTCGGACGCCAACGAACTCTACACGGTCAACGTGATCGCCAATCCCAAGCTAACGGTGAACGGCGAAGAGGTCGACGCGACCGAGATTACCGCGGATCTGCTGCAGAACACCCTGCACGAGGCCGAGGAGGTCGAGGCCAACGTCGCCACCGGCTACCACGCCATCGAGTTCCTGCTCTGGGGTCAGGACCTGAACGGCACGGAAGCGGGCGCGGGAAGCCGTCCGGCGACCGACTATGCCACCGGTGACGACTGCACCCACGGCAACTGCGACCGGCGCGGCGAGTACCTGAAGGCCGCCTCCGAGCTGCTCATCTCCGACCTCAAGGACATCGTGGCGGCCTGGGGCGAGGACGGCGAGGCCCGCCAGAACCTGATGGACGACGAGCAGGCCGGCCTGGCCGCGATCCTGACCGGCATGGGGTCCCTTTCCTACGGCGAACTCGCCGGCGAGCGGATGAAGCTCGGCCTCCTGCTCCACGATCCGGAGGAGGAGCATGACTGCTTCGCCGACAACACCCACAACTCGCACTATTTCGACCAGATCGGCATTCAGAACGTCTACACCGGCCGCTATCGCCGCATCGACGGCACCGTGGTCGAAGGGCCGTCGATCAGCGATCTGGTCGAGGCGAAGGCCCCTGAGGTGAACCAGGAGCTTCTGGAGAAGATCCACGCTACCGTGGCCGCCATGGCGATCATGCGCGCCCGGGCGGAATCGGTCGAGGCCTATGACCAGATGATCGGCGAAGGCAACGATATCGGCAACGCGGTGGTCCAGGCCGCGATCGACGGCCTCATCGATCAGACCCGGTCGATCGAGCGCGCCGTGGCCGCGCTGGAGCTCAACGCGATCGAGTTCGAAGGCTCCGACAGCCTGGACAACCCGAATGCGGTCTTCCAGTAATCGGACCATCACTTTCTGATCGAACGATTGAGCGCAGGGCGGGCCATCGGTCCGCCCTGCGGCATTTTCGGGGCTTGGAGCCTTTTCCGATCAGGTGGATACACCTCATCGATTGGAAATGGCTCCAGGTTCAATAGGTTGAGCAATTCCTTGTCGTTCAGATTGAGCCAATCCGAACGGGAAATGCTCTAGCACGGGTGGCGCTTTTGAGGCCGCTTGAGACCATGACAAGGCGTTTTTGCAGAGTGTTCGGGGCCGCCCGGCAGCGTCGCGACCGGCGTGGCTTTGGTGTGGTCGCCGCGGGCGGTTTCGCCTGCCTGGCGGTGCTCGTGATCGGAGCAACGGCCGGCGCACAGACGGCGCCTGATCGCTCCGGGCAGGTGGATCTGCCCACCGAGCGGACGGATTTGACGCCGGAGGATCGCGCGCGGGTCGAGGCGGTGACCGCCCCCACCGACGATTTCTCCAAGGCGGAGAATTTCGAACGCATGTCGGCCGGCGCGGCGACGTCGCTGGCGACCGTCAACACCAATGCGTTCTCCCATCCCTCGGCCAATCTCAGCTTCGAGGGGGAGCAGGATTTCAAGGTCGGAAACGGCCTGTTCAAGAAGATCTGGGTCCCGGCCCCCTCCTCCACCCAGGCGTCCGACGGGCTCGGACCGCTCTACAATGCGCGCTCCTGCCAGCGCTGCCATCTGAAGGACGGGCGCGGCCATCCGCCGGAAGGACCGGACGATCTCGCCACCTCCATGTTCCTGAGGCTTTCGGTTCCGCCCAAGACCGAGGCGGACCTCGAGGCGCTGGCCAGCAAGACGCTGCTGTTCGTGCCCGAACCGACCTATGGCGGCCAGCTTCAGGATTTTGCCGTCCCGGGCCTTCCGGGCGAAGGCAAGATGCGGATCACCTACGAGGACGTGCCGGTGGAGCTCGCCGGCGGCGAGGTCGTGACGCTGCGCAAGCCGTCCTACTCGGTGGAGGACCTGGGCTACGGGCCACTCGATCCCGAAGCGATGCTGTCGCCGCGGGTCGCCCAGCCGATGATCGGGCTCGGCCTGCTGGAGGCCATCCACCCCGCCGACATTCTCGCCAACGCCGATCCCGACGACCGGGATGGCGACGGCATATCCGGCAAGCCGCAATTCGTGCTCGACCCGGAAACCGCGCGCCTGACCCTCGGCCGCTTCGGCTGGAAGGCTTCCATGCCGAACGTCCGGCTGCAGTCGGCGAACGCCTTTTCCGGCGATATCGGGATCTCCACGCCGGACGTGCCGGACGCCGACGGCGACTGCACCGATCGGCAGGTCCGCTGCCAGGAGATGCCGAACGGGGTTCAGGAGCGGCTGGGGGCGACCGAAGCGCCGGATCCGATCATGGAGCTGGTCACCTTCTATTCCGAGAACCTCGCCGTTCCCGCCCGGCGCGACATCGAGGACCCGCAGGTCCTGCGCGGCAAGGAGATGTTCTATGCCAGCGGCTGCGCCTCCTGCCACGTGCCGAAATTCGTCACCAGCCGGGACGCGGGGCGGCCGGAACACCGCTTTCAGCTGATCTGGCCCTATTCCGACATGCTGCTGCACGACATGGGCGAGGGACTGGCCGATCACCGTCCTGTGGGCGACGCCGACGGGACCGAGTGGCGCACGGCCCCGCTGTGGGGCATCGGGCTGACCGAGGAGGTCAGCGGCCACACCTATTTCCTGCACGACGGTCGCGCCCGGACCCTCACCGAGGCCATTCTCTGGCATGGTGGCGAGGCACAGGCGGCGCGCGATGCGTTTGCCGCGATGCCGTCCGACGATCGGGCGGCGATGATCCGCTTCCTGGAGTCGCTCTGATGACCGTATTCTGGATCCGAACCGCCGCCGCTGCCGCCCTTGTCGGGGCCTTTGGGACAGCCGCACTCGCACAGCCGGCCGAGCCCATACCGTTCCGGCCGACGGTCAGCGGCATCATCGGCCATGTGGTGGTGCCCGCCTATGACGATCTCGTCCGGGCGGCCGACGCCGAACACGAGGCCGTCGCGGCGCTGTGCGAGGCGCCGAACGAGGAGGCGCTCGCCACCGCCCGGGACCGGTTTGCCGATCTGGTGCGCGCCTTCTCCTCGGTCGAGCCCTACCGGTTCGGTCCGGCCCGCGAGGAGAACCGGTTCGAGCGGCTGTTCTTCTGGCCCGACCGGCGCGGCATCGGCCTGCGCCAGGTCCAGGGTCTGCTGGCCGAGGAGGATCCGAGCGCGCTGGAGGTCGAAAGCCTGCAGGACAAGAGCGTCGCTGTGCAGGGGCTCATCGCCCTCGACTACGTGCTGTCCGACGACGATGCCGTCGTGCTCGCCGAGACGCCCGCCGGGTACCGCTGCCGCTATGCGGAGGCGATCGCCGGCGCGATCCTGGCAACGGCGACCGACATCCGCGACGGCTGGACCGGCGAAGGCGGTTATGGCGAGTTGATGCTGTCGGCCGGACCGGACAATCCGATCTACCGCTCCCATGGCGAGGCGCTGCAGGAGTTCCTCGAAGCGGCTCGGGAACAGCTTCAGATCGTCAGCGACATGAAGATCCGGGCGATCGTCGGCGAGGAGCCCGACGATGCGCGGCCGAAGCTGTCGCCGTTCTGGCGGTCCGGGCTGGTGCTGTCCTCCATGGACGCCAATCTCGCCGCGATCCTGACGCTCCAGAACGACAGCGGATTGGCCGAGCTTCTGCCCGACGACGCAGCCTTCAACGCCGGATCGCTGGCCTTCCAGATCGGCGAGGCGCGACGGGTCCTCTCGGAGCTCGCGGCTGACGGCACGCCCTGGATCGAGCTGGCCGAGGAGCCGGAGGCGCACGGCCAGCTTCTCTATGCGACCATCCCGATCGACGGAGCGCTCGAGATCCTGGCCGAACGCTACCCGGCCGCCCTGGGCCTGATCCTCGGCTTCAATTCCCTGGATGGCGACTAGGTCCGGCTGCCGGACTGTCGCCGGTCACGCGGAGACTGCTCATGACCGTTAACCGCCGCGCCGTGCTCGCCGGTATGGCGAGCCTCGGTTTCCTGCCGCTCTGCCGGTTCGCCCAGGCCGCGGAGCAACCCGCTTTTCTCGCCTGCCGGCAGGAGGCCGACGGCAGCAACATCGCCGCCGTGTTCGACCTCGACGGCCGGATCCTGTTCTCCGTCCCGCTCGAGCGCCGCGGCCACGACGCCGCCCTCACCCCGGACCGGCGGACCGCCGTGGTCTTCGCGCGCCGGCCGGACCGGTTCGCGATGGTCATCGACGTGGCCGGTCGCAAGCGCAGGCTGGTGTTCACCCCGCCGGAGGACCGGCATTTCTACGGCCACGGTTTCTTCTCGCCCGACGGCCGTCTGCTTTATGCCACCGAGAACGATTTCGACGGGGAGCGCGGTGTGCTCGGCGTCTATGACGCGGGCGCGGATTTCGCCCGTATCGGCGAGATCGACGCCGGCGGCATCGGTCCGCACCAGGCGCTGATGATGTCGGACGGCCGGACCATCGCCATTGCCAACGGCGGACTGGCGACGCACCCGGACTTTCCGCGCATGAAGCTCAATCTCGCGACGATGGAGCCGTGCCTCGCCTATGTCGACGCCGAGACCGGCGATCTGGTCGACCGGGTCGTGCTTCCGTCCGCCTACCGGCAGATGTCGATCCGGCACCTGACCGAGGCCGGCGACGGGTCGGTCTGGTTCGGCGGCCAGTACGAGGGGCCGAAGACCGACGAGGTGGAGCTGGTCGGCAGCCACCGGCGCGGCGGCGAGGCCCGGGTGGTATCGGCGGCGCCCGCGATCTACCGCAACATGAACCACTATATCGGCGCGATGGCGACGAGCCCCGACGGCAGGCGGGTGGCCAGCACCAGCCCGCGGGGCGGCACCATGGTCGTGTTCGACGTGGAGAGCCGGGCCGTGCTCGCCGAGCGCGCCGTGCCCGACACCTGCGGCCTGACGGGGTTCGGCTCCGGCTTCGTCTATTCCGACGGGCGCGGGCACCTTTGGCGCGATGGAGCCCTCGTCAGCGAGGATCCGCGGGTCGCCTGGGACAACCACATCCAGGCGTTTGCGCTGCCGGTCTAACCGGTCACCGTTGCCGCCTCCCGGCGCGAGGCCTGCCGTGTCAGGTGGATGCGGCGGACGAACGCGACCACGAACAGCGCGCTGAGCAGAAGCACGATCGTCGCGGCCGGCGAGGAATCCAGGAAGAAGCTCGCATAGGTGCCGCCCAGCATGCCGGCCAGCGCGACGAGCACCGACACCGCGAGCATCCAGCCGAAGCTGCGCACCACCAGGAACGCGATCGCTCCCGGCGCGATCAGGAGCCCCACGGCCAGGATCAGCCCGGTGGACGACAGCGTCGCCACGATGGTGAGCGACAGCACCGCCAGCAGCCCGTAGTGTAGCAGGTTGACCGGAAGTCCGCTCGCCCGGGCCTGGGCCGGATCGAAGGCGTGCAGCAGAAAGTCCTTCCATTTCAGAAGGAACACCGCGGTCACGCCGAGCGAGATCAGGCCGGCGGTCCACAGATCCTGCGCGCCCACGCCAAGCAGGTTCCCGAACAGGATGTGATCCAGGTGCTGGTTGGTGTGGATCGAGGTGTAGAGAATGATCCCGACGCCGAACATGCCGGAAAACACCACCCCCATGACCGTGTCCTGCTTCACCCGGCTGTTGTGGCTGAGATAGCCGGTCAGAAGCGCGCAGGTCATGCCGGCGGCGAACGCGCCCAGGAGCAGCGGCAGCCCGGTGATCCAGGCCAGCACGATGCCGGGCAGGATGGCGTGGCTCACCGCGTCGCCCATCAGGGCCCAGCCCTTGAGGACCAGAAAGCAGGAGAGCAGCGCCGTCGGGACCGCCACGATCGCCGCGATCAGAAACGCCTTCTGCATGAACGGGAACTGGAACGGCAGAAGCAGGGTATCGATCATCGCTCGGCTCCCTCGCCGAACGCCGGGCCCGGCGTCGCGCCGGCCGGTGTCCTCAGTGCCTCGGCCGCCTTGCGCCGCGCGGCGAGCAGGCCGTGCTTGGGCGCGAACACGAAGGCGATCAGGAACAGCACCGTCTGCAGGCTGACGATGACGCCGCCGGTGGCCCCGTCCAGAAAATAGCTGGCATAGGCCCCGACGAAGCCGGTCACCGCGCCGATGGCGACTGACAGCAGGATCAGGCGCGGAAACCGGTCGCAGATCAGGTAGGCGGTGGCGCCGGGCGTGACCACCATGGCGATCACCAGGAACGCGCCGACGGTCTGCATGGCGGCGACCACGGACGCCGACAGGAGCACGAAGAAGACCGCCTTCAGGAGCCCCGGCCGCAGCCCGATGGAGCGGGCGTGGTTCTCGTCGAAGAAGGTGACCATCAGGTCCTTCCACTTGAGCAGCAGCACGGCCAGCGAAACGATCCCGATCAGCGCGAGCTGCAGCGTGTCGCTTGGCGTGATGGCGAGAATGTTGCCCATGACGATGGTCTGGATGCTGACCGCCATCGGGTTGACCGACACCATGAACAGGCCGAGCCCGAAGAAGGCGGTGAAGATCAGGCCGATGATCACGTCGATCTTCAGGCCCGAGCGCTCGCTCAGAAACAGCATGGCCCCGGCCGCCAGACCGCCGGCCACGAACGCGCCGAGGGCGAACGGCAGGCCGAGGATGTAGGCGCCGGCCACACCCGGCACGACCGAGTGGGACAGCGCGTCGCCGATCAGGCTCCAGCCCTTCAGCATCAGATAGGCGGACAGGAACGCGCACACGCCGCCGACCAGCGCCGACACCCACATGGCGTTGGTCATGTAGCCGTAGGTGAACGGCTCAAGCAGCACCGGGCTCATCCGGACCTCCCTGCTGGGTCCAGGTGCGGTCGCCGTACTGGACCAGCGGTCGTTCGTCGTCGGTGAGGATGCTGACCTGGCGCGAATCCTCCGCATGGTCCTCGTGCAGGTCCGAGCCGCCGAGGGTGAAGTGGCGCAGCACGCCGCCGAAGGCGCGCTCCAGGTTCTTGCGGGTGAAGGTCTCCGCCGTCGGGCCGTAGGCGATCACCGTGCCCTTGACCAGTACGGTGCGGTCGCAGAATTCCGGAACCGAGCCCAGATTGTGGGTGGAGACCAGCATGACCCGGCCTTCGTCCCTCAGATCGCGCAGGAGCGCCACGATCTGGTCTTCCGTTTTCACGTCGACACCGGTGAACGGCTCGTCGAGCAGGATCACCTGGCCGTCCTGGGCGAGCGCGCGGGCCAGAAACACCCGCTTGCGCTGACCGCCGGACAACTCGCCGATCTGGCGGTGGCGGAAGTCGGTCATGTTGACCCGGGCAAGCGCGCGGTCGACGGCGGCGTGATCGGCGCGGGACGGCCGCCTTAGGAAGCCCATGTGGCCGTAGCGCCCCATCATGACCACGTCCTCGACCAGCACCGGAAAGGCCCAGTCAACCTCCTCGGACTGGGGCACGTAGGCGACCAGGTTCTCCTTCAGCGCCTGGCGCACCGTCCGGCCGAGCAGCCGGATCTCGCCGCGCGCGGCCGGCACGAAGCCCATGATCGCCTTGAACAGGGTCGACTTGCCCGCACCGTTGACGCCCACCAGCGCGGTGATGGTTCCGCGCGGGATCTCGAAGCTGGCGTCGTGCAGCGCGGTGTGGCCGTTGCGATAGGTGACCGTCACGTTGCGGGCGAGGATGCCGCCGGAGGGATCCTGCTCCGCCGCCTTCCCGTCGGTTACCTGTGTCTGGTCGAGCACGGCTCTTGATCTCCCGGCCGGCGCGCCCCTGTACGCCGACCTGTGTTTCTACGTGTCCGCTCCCGGAGAAATACGCAGTCCTCCGGGGTTCAGTTCGCGTTTCCGGTCAGGCCGTTCACCACGGTTTCCGACGTCACCCGCAACAGATCCAGATAGGTGGGAACCGGCCCGCCGGCGTCCGACAGGGAATCCACATAGAGTTCGCCGCCATAGCGCGCGCCGGTTTCCCGGGCGACCTGCTCCGCGGGGCGCGTGCTGACCGTGCTCTCGCAGAACACCACCGGAATGTCGTTGTTGCGCACCCCGTCGATCACCTTGCGCACCTGCTGCGGGGTGCCGACCTGGTCGGTGTTCATCGGCCAGAGATAGAGTTCGTTGAGACCGAAGTCGCGGGCGAGATAGGAGAACGCCCCCTCGCAGGTCACCAGCCAGCGCTTGTCCTCCGGGAGCTTAGCGATCGCATCGCGCAGCGGCTGGATGGTGGCGCGGATCTCGTCTTTGTAGGCCGCGCCGTTGGCTTCGTAGGTGGCCGCGTTGTCCGGGTCGTGCTCGGAGAAGGCGGCGACGAGGTTGTCGACATAGACCATCGCGTTGTCGAGGCCCATCCAGGCGTGGGGATTGGCCTTTCCCTCGTAGGCGCCTTCGGCGATCGGGATCGGATCAATGCCGTCGGTCAGCGTCGCCGACGGAACATCTCCCAGATTGCTGAGGAACTGTTCGAACCAGAGCTCCAGGTTGAGCCCGTTCCAGAGGATCAGGTCCGCATCCTGGGCGCGGACGATGTCCTGGGGCGTCGGCTCGTAGCCGTGGATCTCGGCGCCGGGCTTGGTGATGGACTCCACCACGGCCGCGTCACCGGCAACGTTCTGCGCCATGTCGGCCAGCACGGTGAAGGTCGTGACCGCCTTGAAGGGGGCGTCCGCCCGGGTCGGACCGGCCGAAGCCGTGAGGATCGTCGCTGCGGCCATGCCGGACACGGCGAGCGCTCGGAGCTTTCCTGCCATCCTCAATCCTTATTGAAAGTAACTTGCATGTGCAACTGACACATAGTCCGTCACGGTCGTTCCTGCAAGTGCGAACGATTTGCAAGAAGACACCGGGACCCGCCTTGATGTCGGACCGGAAGCAGGCTAGCGTCTGCCGCTATATTCCGGTGAATATAGCGAGCCCGGGGGCAGGTGATGCAGATGACATCAGACGGGTGGTTCGTGCGCCTGGCACTCGCCCTGGTCGCATGCGCCGCGATCGGTGCCCCGGCGCGGGCCGCTGGCGAAGTCCGCGTGGCGGTGGCGGCGAATTTCACGGCGCCGGCGAAGGAGATCGCCGAGGCTTTCGAGCGCGAGAGCGGCGGGCCGGTCATTCTCTCGTTCGGCTCCACCGGCCAACTGTTCACCCAGATCGCCCATGGCGCGCCTTACGACGTATTTCTCGCCGCCGACAGCGTCCGGCCCGAAAAGGCCGTGGCGGACGGCCTCGCCGTTGCCGGCAGCCGGTTTACCTACGCCACGGGAACGCTCGTTCTCTACAGCACCGACCCGGGTCTGGTGACGGGGCCGGAGACGTTAAGCGCCGGTACCTTCCAGAAGCTGGCCATCGCGAACCCCGAGACCGCCCCCTATGGCGCGGCGGCGGTCCAGGTGCTCGAGGCGCTCGGCGTGTACGGCGAGATCGCGCCGCGTCTGGTCCGCGGCGGCAGCATTGCCCAGACCTACCAGTTCGTCGCGACATCCGCCGCCGAGCTCGGCTTCGTGGCGCTCTCCCAGGTGATTGACGTCACGGACGGATCGCGCTGGCAGGTGCCGGCGTCCCTGCACGATCCGATCGCCCAGGATGCCGTTCTTCTGAGCGAAGGCGAGGCCAGTCCGGCAGCGGCCGCCTTTCTGACGTTCCTGAAGGGGCCGCAGGCCCGCGCGGTGATCGAGCGGTACGGCTATGGCCTCGTCGACTGATCCGGCCGGCATGGAGAGGGCGCGCTGATGGACGGGTCGCTCTGGAGCCCGATTCTGCTCACCCTGAGGCTCGCATTGATCACGACGGCGGCCCTTCTGGTCGTCGGCACGCCGATCGCCTGGTGGCTCGCCCGGTCGAAGGCCCGCTGGAAGGAAGCCGTCGCTGCGGTGGTCGCGCTGCCGCTCGTGCTGCCGCCGACGGTCCTAGGCTTCTATCTCCTCATCGTGCTCGGGCCGGACGGCCCCGGCGGAACGGTCGGCGGCTGGTTCGGGCTGCGCTCCCTCGCCTTCACCTTCGAAGGGCTTGTCATCGGTTCCGTCGTCTATTCGCTGCCCTTCGTGGTGCAGCCCATCCGCAACGCGTTCGAGGCGGCCGGCGACCGCCTGCTGGAAGTCGCCGCAACACTCAGGGCCGGTCCCTGGGACGCGTTCTGGACCGTGGCGCTTCCGCTCGCCCGCCCCGGCATTCTCACCGGTGCGGTGCTGGGCTTTGCCCACACGGTCGGCGAGTTCGGCGTGGTCCTCATGATCGGCGGCAACATCCCCGGCGAGACCCGTGTGCTCTCGGTGGCGATCTTCGATTTCGTCGAGACGCTGCAGTGGGGCAAGGCGCACCTTCTGTCGGCCGGTCTGGTCGTGTTCTCCTTCGTGGTGATCCTCAGCATGATGCTGGTCGAAAAGCGTCTCGGCCGGCGGTCTGCCCGATGAGCGAGCCTGAGGATCTCGAGGTCGCGCTCGCCGGCCGTGTCGGCGAGTTCCGCCTCGACGTGGCGTTCCGCGCGCCGATGCGTGGCGTGACCGCCCTGTTCGGCGCGTCCGGATCCGGCAAGACGACGGTTCTCAGGGCCATTGCGGGACTCGCCCGGCTCGGCGGCCGGGTTCGGGTCGGCGACGCCGTCTGGCAGGACGATGCGGCCGGCGTGTTCCGCAGGACCCACCGCCGGGCGCTCGGCTACGTCTTTCAGGAACCGAGCCTGTTTCCGCATCTGAGCGTCCGCGGCAATCTCGCCTACGGACTGAAGCGCTCCGGGTCCCAGCCGTCCGATCTCGACGCCACCGCCGAGCTTCTGGGATTGGGCTCGATGCTGGAGCGCTCGCCGGCCAACCTGTCGGGCGGCGAGCGCCAGCGGGTCGCCATCGGCCGTGCGCTCCTGTCCCGGCCGAGCCTGCTTCTGATGGACGAGCCGCTCGCCGCCCTGGACCGGGCCAGCAAGGCGGAGATCCTGCCCTATCTCGAACGGCTTCACCGGGAACGGGCCATCCCGGTCCTTTATGTCAGCCACGACGTTTCGGAGGTGGCGCGTCTGGCCAACGATGTGGTCGTGCTCTCGGCGGGGAAGGTCGCGGCGCGCGGCGGCGTGGAGGTGTTCGAGCAGGTCTCGCCGTCCGGAGACCGCGCGGAGGCCGGAGCAGTGGTCACCGCACGGGTCGTCGGTGAGGACCGGGACTTCCGCATGACGCGGCTCGATCTGGCCGGCCAGGTGCTCTCCATCCCCTTCGCGGGACTGACGCCGGGCCAGGAGATCCGGCTCCGGATCCGGGCCCGCGACGTGTCGGTGGCGACCCGGCGGCCGGAAGCGATCAGCGTCCGCAACGTGCTGGAGGCCGTGATCGTGTCGATCGAGGAGGAGCCGGACACGCCCTTTGCCGATCTTCACCTTGAGGCGGGCTCGGCCCGGCTCAGGGCGCAGGTCACGCGGGAAGCGGTCGCCGCCCTGGCGCTCCGCCCCGGCCAGCCGGTCTACGCGCTGCTGAAGTCGGTGTCGTTCGCCAGCGACACGTTCGGCTGATCATGTCCACCGGCCCGCGGGCGGCCGTCAGTCCGACGCGGCTTCGATCGCTTCCATGTCGGCATCGGAGAGGCCGAAATGGTGGCCGATTTCGTGGATCAGCACATGGGTGACGATGTCACCCAGGGTCTCGCCGCTCTCCGCCCAGTGGTCGAGGATGGGCCGGCGATACAGCCAGATATGATTCGGCATCTGTCCGGTCACGGCCAGGCCGCCGGTCGCGGCGAGCCCGACGCCCTCGAACAGGCCCAGAAGCTCGAACGGAGACGACAGCTCCAGGGAGTCCAGCGCGTCCTGGTCGGCGAACTCGGCCACCCGGATCACGAGATCGCCGGTCAGGGCACGGAACGACTCCGGCAGCCGCTCGTAGGAAGAGCGCGCGAGGACCTCGAATGCGTCCAGGTCGGGCGCGGTAAGAGTCGGCCATCGATCAGGAAGGGTCGTCTTCATCGTTTCCGGTATCGAGGAATTGCAGCAAGCCGGGCGGTGGAAATCGAAACGTCAAAACTATCAAATCGCTGGCCGCCCGCCGGAGAAACGGTCCAACGTACCGATCCCGCCTGCGGCCGGAGGTGCAGCCGACTGGACGGATCGAACGATGACTATAATCCAGCCGCTTCGTTTCCGCATTTGAAAATGACATGTCTGAGGCAGCGGAACGGCGGCATGGGCTCCGCTCAGAGATAGGTCACTACCAGATAGACGATCAGTCCGACGGCGACGACATAACCGAGGCCGCGCCCGATGCGGCGGCCCCAGATTTCCGTCCAGTCGTCGCGTTCCGGAGGAGGCCTCTTTCCTGTCATCGCGGCTCAGGTCCGGTTGCTCCGCCCAAGCGCTGCGACGAGGCCCAACAGCGTCAGGACAAGGGTCACCACCGCATTCCATCCGGCGAACGACAGGCCGAGGATGCGCAGGGCCGGATCGGTGCAGCTCGCGATGCGCGTGGTCTGAAGCGTCTGCAGGAAATTCGCCGCATCGCGGACCGAGGTGTCGCCGGGTGCGCAATCCGTGGGGCCCTGCCAGAAGCCCCACTCGGCGCCGGCCTGATAGACCCCGAGATAGAGCCCGTAGGCCATGGTCGCGGCAAACAGCGCCATCACGATCCGCGCACCGGTGATCCGTGCGGTATAGGCGAGCCAGAGCGCGACGACGGTGAGCGGAACCCCGATATAGTATGGAACGCGCTGCTGCAGGCAAAGCGGGCACGGCACGTAGCCGCCGATCAACTCGAAGCCCCACGCCGTGAGGATCGTCGCGGCGGAGATGAGCAGGGCAAGCCCGGCGAGGGTCGTCAGACGCTGGCGGGATTGGGGGGTCACGATGACGAATTCCGATGCGACTGGAGCATGTCCGGGCCAGATGGAAACCGGTTGGCCGTCCGGACATGCATCAAAACAAAGGGTTAGAACCGGTCGGCGTTTCCAGGAAACGCCGAGGGGCACTAGAGAAGGAACTTGGCGGCGACGAAGCCGCCCACGAGCAGCACCACTCCGACCACGAACACCAGGCCGAGGCGCTTTTCGATGAACGCGCGGATCGGCGGGCCGAACAGATAGAGCAATCCGGCCACGACGAAGAAGCGGATGCCGCGCGACAGCACGCTGGCGACCATGAACACGGCGAAGTCGAGCCCGGTGGCGCCCGAAGCGATCGTGATCACCTTGTAGGGAAACGGGGTGAGGCCGGCAATGAAGACGATCCAGGCGCCGTAGTCGTTGTAGCGCGCGGCGAAGTCCTCGAACTTGTGGGCGTAGCCGTAGAAGGCGAGGATCGGTTCGGCCACGGTTTCGAAGGCGACGGCGCCGATCAGGTAGCCGAACGCGCCGCCGAGGACGGAGGCGACCGTGCAGATGAGCGCGAACCACCAGGCCCGCTCGCGCTTGGCGATCACCATCGGGATCAGGAGCGCGTCCGGCGGGATCGGGAAAATCGAGCTCTCGGCGAAGGAGACCCCGGCAAGGGCTTTCGGGGCATGGCGGCCGGCGGCAAGGGCCAGGGTCTTGTCGTAGAGGCGGCGGAGCATGGGCGTCCTTGCGAGATCTCGGGTCGTCGGGTCGCGTCGCCGGCGACGCGGAGCGCAGCCAATAGACGAAATCGACGGGGAAGGCGAGCGGGTCCGGTCGCCGCACGCCGGGCAGTCCGTCCGGTTGCGGGGTCAGCCGCTGCGGTCGCCGGGCCGCGCGTCCTTCCGCCGGGCCGTCACCTCGATCTCCACCTTCATGTCCGGGCTCAGAAGCTCGCAGATGACCAGCGTCGCGGCCGGCCGGATCTCCCCGAAGGCGGCGCCCAGCACTTCGAACACGGCGTCGGCGTGGGCGCGGTCGGTGATGTAATAGCGGGCCCGCACCACGTCGGCGAGGCTGGAGCCGGCGTCGGCGAGCGCGTTCTCGATGGTCGTGATCGCGTTGCGCGCCTGGTCGGCCACGTCCGTCGGCATCGTCATGCTGGCGTAGTCGTAGCCCGTGGTTCCGGCCACGAACACCCAGTGGCCGTCCACCACCGCGCGGGAGTACCCGGCCTTCTTCTCGAACGGCGAACCGGTGGAAATCAGTCGTCGCGTCATGGCCTCCCCCTTTCGTGCCTATCGTCCGCGCCGCCTTCGCCTTGACACGGCATCGCTTGCGCGCTGCAACTGCAGCACGGGATCATTACAGGGGCGCGTGTCCGTGGCGAAGACCTTCTACGGTAACTTCTTCGAAGATTTCAGCGTCGGCATGGTGATCCGCCATGCCACGCCGCGCACCGTCACGAGCGGCGACGTGGCGCTTTATACCGGGCTCTACGGGTCGCGCTTCGCGGTCCAGTCGTCCGACGCGTTCGCCCACGGGCTGGGCTATCCCCACGCCCCGGTCGACGACCTCCTCGTCTTCCACATCGTCTTCGGCAAGACGGTGCCCGACATTTCGCTCAACGCGGTGGCCAATCTCGGCTATGCGGGCTGCCGCTTCCTGGCGCCGGTCTATCCCGGCGACAGCCTCTACGCCGTCTCCGAGGTGATCGGCGTGAAGGAGAACTCCAACGGCAAGACCGGCGTCGTCTATGTCCGCTCCACCGGCTACAAGGCCGACGGCACGGAGGTGCTCGACTATGTGCGCTGGGTGATGGTGCGCAAGCGCGATCCGGACACGCCGCCGCCCGAGCCCCACGTGCCCGAGCTTCCCGCCGCCCTCGACGCCGATGCGCTCGGCAACGCCGTTCCGCTGCTCGACCTCGACGGCTGGGAGCCGGCGCTGGCCGGCTCGCCGTTCCGCTACGAGCACTACGAGCCCGGCGAGCGGATCGACCACGTCGACGGCATGACCATCGAGGAAGCCGAGCACCAGATCGCCACCCGGCTCTATCAGAACACGGCCAAGGTCCACTTCAACCAGCACACCGAGGCCGAGGGCCGGTTCGGCCGCCGGCTCATCTATGGCGGCCACATCATCTCGCTGGCCCGCGCGCTCAGCTTCAACGGGCTCGCCCCGGCCTTCCATGTGGCGGCGATCAACGGCGGGCGCCACGTCTCGCCCACCTTCGCCGGCGACACCATCTACGCCTGGTCGGAGGTGATCGACCGCGGCGAGATCCCCGGCCGCCGCGACGTCGGCGCGCTCCGGCTCAGGACGATCGCGACCAAGGACCGGCCCTGCGCCGACTTCCCGGACCTGGACGCGGAAGGGCGCTACGACCCGTCGATCGTGCTCGACCTCGACTACTGGGCGCTGCTGCCGCTCGACGGCTAGCGAAGCGGCGGGGCTGCCCGACACTTCAGCTTGAAGCCGCGCCGGGCTCGGCTACACTTGCCGCTTCTGCCATCACAGGTGGGATCGGACGATGTTGACCACCCTGGACGCGCGTGACGTTCGCCTGGTCGGCGAGCTCATGACGACGCTGGCCGACTGCGAGGACGGCGAGCGTCTGCGCCTGAGGGCGGGCGAGATCCTGCTCGACCTGTTCCGGGCGGATCACTTCGCCTCTTATGTCTGGGATCCGGCGGCCGGGGTGTTCGATTCCCGAGTCTTCATCAACATGGACCCGGCCAATCTCGATACCTACGCCGCCTACTTCCAGTTCCGCGATCCGATCACCCTGGCGCTGAAGCGGCACGGACGGGCGGCCCACGTCAACGAGGTGATGGACCAGCAGTCCCTGGAGGCGACGGAATTCTTCAACGACTTCCTCGCCCGCGACGGCCTCCGCTTCGGCATGAACTATCACGGCCACGTCGATCTGGAGCATGTCGGCGACCTGAGGATCTGGCGGCGACGCGGACGGCCGAACTTCGAGCGCACCGACGTCGCGCTTCTCGATCTGATCGGTCCGGCCTTCGCCAGGGCGATGCGGTCCGCGCGGCTTCTGGCGAACCATCGCCGGGAGGCCGATCGTGCGGCCCGCATCGGGGCGGCGGCGGACCGTCACGGCCTGACCCCGCGCGAGCGCGACGTCGCCTTCGCGCTGGTCGCCGGCGGGACCGATACGCAGATCGCGCGCACCTGCGGCATCGGCGTGCCGACCCTGCGCACGCACCTCTCCCACATGTTCGCCAAGACCGGGACCGGCTCCCGCGCGGCCCTGATCGCGGCGTTGCTCTGAAGCAAAGCCAGCGAAAGTGGGAACCGGTTTCGCGTCCGGCATTGCGTTGAAAGAGAGCAACGCCAGGAAAAGTGGGCACCGGTTTTCCGTCCGGCGTTGCGAGGAAGGAAAGCAACGCCAGGAAAAGTGCGCAGCGGTTTTCCTGGCGTTGCGGAGAAAAGAGTCTTTTCGCTCACGCGAGTTCGCTTCGCTCACCGCTGCACGGGCGCGGCCATTTCTTTATTCCCGGTCGCTTCGCTCCGCGCCTCTTGACTGGTCGATGCGCGGTCGCGCGCTGACAAGCAATGCCAGCGAAAGTGGGCACCGGTTTCGCGTCCGGCTTTGCGAGGAAGGAAAGCAACGCCAGGAAAAGTGGGTACCGGTTTTCCGCCCGGGGTTTGCTTTGAAGGCGTCTCTCCGGTTGCTGGCTTCCACCATCAGCGGACGACTGTCCGCCGGCCGGAGGCCGCCCGCCCGGAGCCGGTGAGCGCAAGCGAGCTCGGCGTGAGGGGACAGGAGACAGCCCACACAGGATCATCAGTTTCGAGGATGGCAAGCCGTCCCGGATGACGCACGCTGGCGGATCACCGGCGGAAAGCCGGGACCGAATAAACCAGAGGAGAACCATTCCCATGAAACGAACCACATCGAGGCGGCACGAGACCCTGAGCCTTCGGGGCGCGGCCGCCGTCGGGGTTGCGATCGGCGTGCTGGCCGCCACTCCGGCGCTTGCCCAGGACGATCTCCGGCAAATGACGGTGCGCGAGGCCGCCTCCGCCCTGCAGGCCGGGGACATCACCAGCAGCGAACTCGTCGAGGCCCTGACCGAAGCGGCGGATGCCAACGCGAACCTCAACGCCTTCATCACGCTGGACGCCGCCGAGGCTCGGGCGGCCGCGGCGGAGGCCGACGAGCTTCGCGCCCGGGGCGACGGCGAGGACATGCCGCTTCTGGGCGTCCCTCTCGTCATCAAGGACAACATCATCGTCGCCGGGCAGCCGACCACCGGCGGAACGCCGGCACTCGAAGGCTTCGTCAGCGAGCGGGACGCGCCGGTGATCGCCCGGCTGCGCGATGCCGGTGCCATCATTCTCGGCAAGACGAACATGCACGAGCTGGCCTTCGGCATCACGTCCGACAACGCCCGGTTCGGCGCCGTCGGCAACGCCTACGATCCCGAGCGGTCCGCCGGCGGATCGTCGGGCGGCACGGGTGCGGCGGTTGCGGCCCGGCTCGCTCCGGGCGGTCTCGGCACCGACACCGGCGGGTCGGTGCGCATCCCCGCCGCCCTCAACGGGATCGCCGGCCTCAGGCCGACCATGGGTCGCTATTCCGCCGCCGGCATCGTGCCGATCTCCCACACCCGCGACACGCCCGGCCCGCTGGCGCGCACCGTCGACGATCTGGTCCTGCTCGACGGGGTGATCACCGGCACCGCGACCGAGCTGGATCCGGTCGATCCGAGCGAGATCCGCCTCGGCATTGCCGACAGCCTCGTGTCCGGCCTGTCGCCGGAGGTCGCCGCCGTCTGGAACGAGGCGACGGCGAAGCTGGAAGGCGCCGGCGTCACCCTCGTCAGCGTGGCGCTGCCGGATCTCATGGAGCTGAACGGCAAGATCGGCTTTCCCGTCGCGCTCTACGAGGTCGCGCGGGATCTGCCCGCCTTCCTGGAGCAATGGGATGCGGGCATCAGCCTCGCAGACGTGGCCGACCAGGTCGCCAGCCCCGACGTCCAGGGCGTGTTCGGCACCTTCGTGATGGGCGACAAGAAGATGCCGGAGGAAGTCTACCGCGCGGCGATCGAGACCTTCCGGCCGGAGCTTCAGGCGCTGTACGCGGAAACGTTCACCGCCAACCGGCTGGATGCGCTGGTCTTCCCGACCACCATTCTGGCGGCCCCTCCCATCGAGGGCTCCGGCGAGACGGTCGAGCTCAACGGCGAGCAGGTGCCAACCTTTCCCACCTACATCCGCAACACCGATCCGGGCTCCAACGCAGGCCTGCCCGGTCTGACGCTGCCGATCGGCTTGACCGCGGACGGTCTGCCCGTCGGCCTCGAGCTGGACGGCCCGGCCTTCACCGACCGGCGCCTGCTGGCGATCGGGCTGGGACTGGAAGATCTCTTCGGCTCGCTGCCCGCGCCCGATATCGCAACGAAATAGCGACCTCTTTCCGGGCGGGGCGCGGTCTGCGTCCCGCCCGGCCACGCCTTTTGCGGGCTCTGCCGGTACCCCTGAAAATTGACGCATTTCGCAAAGTCGCAGTCGGTTGAACACCCTAACCTGAGCCCATTGATGCCGACCTGGAGGTTGGGGAAATGGGGACGATGGGTTTTCATCGAACAGCGCTTTTCATGGAGTCACTGGAACAGGTGCTGGAAATCCTGGAGCGGTTGCGCCGCGCCAGGTCCGTGCGGGACGTTGCGGCGTGTGTCGAGGACACGCTGCCACGGGTGGGTGTCGCCGGATATGCGATCGCCTCGCTCGGTGCGGACAACACGGAGCAGGGCCGCGCCATTCTTCTGGAGCGGTGGGATCGCGCCTGGATGCGCACCTATCGCGAGCGGGCCTATCTCGATGTCGATCCGCTTTTGAGCTGCGCGGAGCGGCGGGTCACCCCGTTCTCCTGGTCGGAGGTCAAGGCCACGCCGACCCTCTCCCGGGAAGGCCGCGCCATGTTCGCAGAGGCCCAGGATCACGGTCTGGCCGGCGGCATGGTGTTTCCGATCCGCAGTCTGGCGGCGCCTCCGGCGGCGGTCTGGTTCGGGGGGCCGCGCGAGGAGGTCGGCTCGCAGGCGACGGCGCTGCTGCAGGTGCTTGCGGTCAACGCCCACGCCCGGCTGTGCGGGATGGTGGTTCACGCCGTGCCGGCTGTCCCCGAAAAGGGCGGCCTGACCGGGCGCGAGCGGGAATGCCTGCAGTGGTGCGCGGAAGGCAAGACCAGCTGGGAGATCAGCCAGATCCTCTCCATCTCCCAGCATACGGCGGACTGGTATCTCGCCTCCGCGACCCGCAAGCTCGCGGCCGCCAACCGGCTCCATGCCACCGCGGAGGCGATCCGCCGCGGCCTGATCAGCTAGAGCATCGACCTCAGGCCGCCTCGGCAAACCGGTCGCGATCGTGCGCCGCCTCGTAGTCGAGGGCGGGCCCCATGGGCACGATGCCGGTCGGGTTCACCGAGACATGGCTCTGATAATAGTGGTTCTTGATGTGCTGGAAATTGACCGTGTCGCTGACGCCCGGCCGCTGGAACAGATCGCGGGTGTAGTTCCACAGGTTCGGATAGTCGACCACGCGGCGCACGTTGCATTTGAAGTGGCCGTGATAAACGGGATCGAAGCGGACCAGCGTCGTGAACAGGCGGATATCCGCCTCCGTCAGGGTGTCGCCGACCAGGAAGCGCTGCTTCGACAGAATGTCCTCGATCCAGTCAAGGCTCTTGAAGAGCTCCGACACGGCTTCCTCGTAGGCGTCCTGGCTGGTCGCGAAGCCCGACTTGTAGACCCCGTTGTTCACCGTGTCGTAGATGCGGTCGTTGACGCTGTCGATCTCGCCCCGAAGCCGTTCGGGATAGTAGTCGCCCGCTTTCGCGCCGACGCGATCGAAGGCGGAGTTGAACATACGGATGATCTCGGCGGATTCGTTGGAGACGATGGTCCCGTTCTTCTTGTCCCATAGCACCGGCACCGTGACCTTGCCGGTGTAGTTCGAGTCGGCGGCGACATAGACCTCGCGCAGGAAGTCGGCGTTCTGGATCGGATCGGGAATGACGCCCGGGCCGGACTTGAAGGTCCAGCCGTCCTGCCGCATCAGCCAGTGCACGACCGAGACGTCGATCATGCTCTCGAGCCTCTTGAAGCGGCGCATGATCAGCGCGCGGTGGGCCCAGGGACAGGCGAGCGACACATAGAGATGATAGCGGTCCGGTTCGGCCGCGAAGCCGCCCTCGCCGCTCGGGCCGGGCGATCCGTCGGCCGTGACCCAGTTGCGGAAGGCGGAGGCCCGGCGGACGAACGCGCCCTTGTCGTCGTTGGTGCGCGGGTCGTCGTCGGAAATCCACTCTCCGTTGTCGAGATAGCCCATCGGTTCAGGTCCCTCTTGCGGCTTGCATGAAATCTGTCGGCCCCCGCTCAGGGGCGCGCCTCGGATCAGATCAATTACGCTTTCCGGCCAGCGCGGCCTGATGGTGCCGGGCGCTTTCTTCGGAAAAACAGCAGAAGATGACGGTTTGCGGCTGGCTGCGGTCGCTCAGCCACGCGCGCACGGTGTCCACGGCGATGCCGGCGGCGCGGTCGGCGGGAAAGCCGTAGACGCCGGTGGAAATCGCCGAGAACGCCAGGCTCCTGAGATCGTTCGCCGCCGCGAGCGCGAGCGATTCCCGGTAGGCGGAGGCCAGGAGCGCGTCCTCGCCCGCGCTGCCGCCCGACCATACGGGTCCGACCGCATGAATGACGTGACGGGCCGGAAGCGCGAAGCCGGCGGTCAGCCGGGCCTCGCCGGTGGGGCATCCGCCGATCTTGCGGCAGGCGCTGGCGAGTTCCGGTCCCGCCGCGCGGTGGATCGCCCCGTCGACCCCGCCGCCGCCGGCCAGCCGGCTGTTTGCGGCGTTCACGATGGCGTCCACCTCCAGCGTCGTGATGTCGGCCACGACGATCCGGGCGGTACCCTGTCCGACGGCGATTTCATCGATGATGGTCATGTCCGGACCTCGAATTCTGCAGTCCCGGGAAACGCGGGTGCCGGCGCGAAGTTCGCTCACGTCTCCGAGCGGTGTGCGTCAGGCGTCGAAGGCGATCAAGTCCGTCCGGCCGATCGTGCCCTCGATCGCGCGGTCGGTGAGTGACCGCACGGCCCGTTTCGGCTCATGGCCCTGGGCCCGGGCCAGTGCGTAGCTGTCGGCGTCGACGAGGCCGAGGCTGCCTTCCGCCTTGTTGTGCTTCTCCAGCTTGGCCGCCAGGTTCGCGGGCTCGCCGATGACGGTGTATTCGAGCCGTTCGTCGTTGCCGAGGGTTGCGAACACGATGCGGCCGGCCGAGACGGCGCCGTTGACCTTGAGCGCCTCCTCGATCCCGTGCTCGGCCAGCATTGCGTGCCAGCGCCCGATGCTCTCGAGGATCTCCTCCAGGGCCGACACCGCGTCGGCCGCCGCCGTGTCTGACGGGGCGACGGCGCCGAAGGTGGCCATCACGCCGTCGCCCAGGAACTTGTCGATGACCCCGCCGCGCCGCTCGATGATCGGCACGACGAGGCCGTGATAAAGGGTCAGGGCCTCCACCACCTTGTGCGGCGAGACCGAGGTGGCGAACGGGGTGAAGCCGCGGATGTCCAGCATCAGGATCGCCGCGTCGCGCTCGGTGGCGTGGCCGGCGGTCAGCTCCGCCTCCGCCGAGGTGATCACGTCGGCGACGCCTTCGGAGAGAAAGCGGCGCATGTCGCGGGTGGCGCTGCTCTCCCGGATGGCGGTGATCAGCGTCGCCCGGGCGCGGGCCAGCGCCAGCGCTAGGATCGCCGTCACCGTCAGGATCACGAAGATCTTGTCGAACTCCGCGCCGATCAGGATGGCGTTTTCGCTCAGATAGGTGGTGAAGGAGCGGGTCACCGTGCCCGGCGCCGAGGTTTCCAGTGCGTAGACCACCAGCGCCAGCCAGCCCAGTGCCGCGATCACGCCCTGGGTGACGACGAAGCGCGGATCGAACCTGAGCGCCCTCAGTGCGATGAAGACGAAGATGTAGGCGAAGGTCGGGATCTTCAGATAAAAGGCCGGCGGCTGGCCGTACTGGAGATGGAACGACCAGATCAGGCCGAACAGCATCGCGGTGTCGACCACCATCGACAGGAACAGGAACCAGCCGGGAAGCTGGATCCGCCAGGCCAGCGCGATCCGGAGCAGGGTGAAGGCGAGATAGATCGACAGCGCGATCGGCACCGGCTCCAGCACCGCCATGCCGGCATCGGCCGGGCGCGGCGCGACCACGTAGAGGCTGGCGAAGGTGACGACCACCGCCAGCTGGACCCAGCCGATCAGCCGTTCCGAGCGGACCTCCTCGGCCACCACCAGCTTGCGGACCCGGGCGGGCAGGGGCGCCGTGCTGACCGACGGCGTGCCCAGGCGGCGGAACAGGGCGGCGAACGGACGCGCGAGAAGCGACCGCCGGGCGGGCTTGTCCGTCAGGGTCCGGCTGTCGCTCATCTCGGCCTCCCCCGGCCCATCGTCGACGCTGATGGAGGTGGATGATAGACCTTGCGGCGCGGAAGGCGAGCCGTCGCGCGCCGTTGTGAGCCGATCGTGAACGGAGCGGCTCCCGGCCTTGCGCGGGTTAGGGATCCTTTTGCCTCTGGTTGCGCTAAATGGGAGTGCGCGCACGCTGCGCGCAGACGGGGCTCGGGCGGCGCGGAGAACACGAATGGTCGGACGCAGCATCACGGTGGCGGCGGCTCTGGTGTGCGGCATCGCCGCCTCCCAGGTGCCCGAATATGCCCAGCAATACCGCCAGCGCCTGGGCGGTGCGGTGGACGAGCTGAGGACCGTCGTCCAGTCCTTCGACGCCGATGCTGAGCGCGTCGGCTACGACCGCGTGCAGGCGCTCGCGGCGCTGTCGCGCGCCGAAGACCCGTTTCCGCGTGAGCGCGCGAAATCCATGCGCGACACCATTGCGCGCTACGAGCGGCTGGTGCGCCAGCAGCAGGCCTTCCGCACCAGCGGCGATTTCGGCCGCGTGGTGGTGCTGGTCCAGGATCTCGACCCGACGCTTGCCGAAAACACCTGGGCGGAATTCGAGCCCGGCGTGCCGACCACCATGGAGGGCGGGGTCGCCGCCGGCATCGGCGCGGTCTTCGGCGTGGTGCTGGTCAACCTGCTCGGCCTGATGGGCGGCCGGCGGAGGCGGAAGCGCGCGGAGGCGTGAGGGGCCAAGACGCCGTGTTCTGCGGGCCAATCGTCATGGCCCCGAGCCTCACCATTCACTCCGCTCATTCCCGTGAAAGCGGGAATCCATGGGGCGTATCCGATAGATGACGGCCTTTGCGGAAACCCGCCTGCGCAACCGTTCGTCAAAAGATCACGGCCGCGTTTTCTTCAGGCTCAGACTGGATTCCCGCTTTCGCGGGAATGAGCGGAGCAAGGGGACTGGCCAAAGAAAAAGGTGCGCCCGGAGATTGGACGCGCCTTGGTCATGAGCCGATTTGAGCCAGGTGGCCGGATTATCGCGAAGCCAGCGCGCGACTGCGCGCCGGCCGGTCAAGAAGCGTGGAGCGAAGCGACCGGGACGAAAGAACCGGCCGCCCACCCGGAGCCGGTGAGCGGGGCGAACTCAGCGTGAGAGAATAGAGCTCTTTTTTCTCGCAGCGTCAGATATCGAAGCGGTTTCCACTTCGCCACGCTTCGCCAATGCCCGGCGCTCCAAGGTCAGCCGGATGTGTCCTGGATACTAGCAGTCCTCGAATACAGAATGAACGAATAGAGAACGCACTGAAGCTTGCGACCTGCGAAAGAATCGAACAGAGTCTCGCACGCGGTGCTTGTGCTGTGCCGCAAAAGGAAACGGGCCGAACAGGTGGTAGGACACCGATCCGGCCCGCAGAAAGCAACCCCCCGCGAAGGGGCTGGAATTTTTGCTAGCAGCTTTTTCGTGCCTGTATTCGGCCCCGCTGTCAAGCAAGGCGTTTCCAGCTCTGCCGCCATGCTCAAAAGGAGCTATTATGGGCACGATAGTCACGTGGCCGGGAGCGTCCGGCACATCATACCGAACTGAACTGTTTCCTATTGGAACTCAGTTCAATGCCGTCTCAGGTGTCTACATCCTGTGCGCGTCCACTTCTCCGGATCGCTGGACAGCACTCTATGTCGGCGAGACGCAGTCCCTCTATGATCGCCTCAATGCCAATCCTGGGGCCCATGACGGGATTGTATGCGCATCCGGATGCGGGGCCACCCACATAGCCGTAATGCGCGCCGATGGCGACGCCCTGCGGCTCTTGGTCGAGACTGATCTTCGGCACTCTCTGAACCCTCCCTGTAACAAGCAGTCGGTGCCGGCAAAAACGATCGCCGACATCTTAGGATAATTAACGCGGCGGGCGGCGTTCAAGTTGCCCGCCGCCACGCTACACGGGCTGGGTTTATGCCCTCACCGCACCAGCACATTCCGGAACTGCCAGGGGTCGCTCTCGTCGATGTCCTCAGGGAAGAGGCCCGGGCGGTCGGTGAGCGGGGTCCAGTCGGTGTAGTGGCCCTCGACCGGGCCGAGATAGGGAAGCTGGACCTCCAGGCAGCGGCGATAGTCCATCTCGTCGGTCTCGACGATGCCGGCCTCCGGGTTCTCCAGCGCCCAGACCATGCCGGCCAGCACGGCCGACGTCACCTGAAGGCCGGTGGCGTTCTGGTAGGGCGCGAGCTCACGGGTCTCCTCGATGGAGAGGCGCGAGCCGAACCAGTAGGCGTTCTTCTCGTGGCCGTAGAGGAGCACGCCCAGCTCGTCGATGCCGTCGACGATCTCGTTCTCGTCGAGGATGTGCAGCGTGTCCTGGGGCTTGCCGGCCTGACCGAACATCTCGAACAGGGACAGCACCGCGTCGTTCGCCGGGTGGTAGGAGTAGTGCACCGTCGGCCGGTACTCCGGCTCCAGGCCGGCGCCGATGGTGAAGTAGTCGGAGATCGAGACGCTCTCGTTGTGGGTCACCAGGAAGCCGTACTGGGCGCCCGGCGTCGGGCACCAGGTGCGGACCCGGGTGTTGGCGCCCGGCTGCAGCAGGAAGCGCGACGACTGGCAGCCGCCCGGCTGAGTGCGCATGTTGTCGGGCTGCCAGGTCTCGTGGGTGCCCCAGCCGAGCTCGGCCGGCTGCAGGCCCTCGGAAATGAAGCCTTCCACGGACCAGGTGTTCCAGAACACGTTGAGCGGCTTCGGCGTCTTGGCGCGCTGGGTGTCGCGCTCGGCGATGTGGACGCCCTTCACGCCGAGATCGCGCATCAGCCTGGCCCAGCCGTCGCGGTCGTCCTGGGACGGCTCCTGATAGGAGAAGCCGGTGGCGTCGGCGATGTCGATCAGCGCCTGCTTGACGAACCAGTTGACCATGCCGGGATTGGCGCCGCAGCAGGAGACCGCGGTGGTGCCACCCGGGTTGGCGGCCTTCTCGTCGCGCACGGTCTGGCGCAGCGCGTGGTTGGTGCGGCCGGCCTGGTCCTTGTCCCGGTCGAAATAGAAGCCGGCCCAAGGCTCCACGACGGTGTCGATATAGAGCGCGCCGATTTCGCGGCAGAGCTTCATGATGTCCAGGGACGAGGTATCGACGGAGAGGTTCACGCAGAAGCCCTGGCCGCCGCCTTCGGTCAGCAGCGGGGTGAGGACCTCGCGGTAGTTCTCCCGGGTGATCTCCAGCTTCTCGAAGCGGATGCCGCGCTCGTCGAGGAGCTTGCGGTCGGTGTCGACGGGATCGATCACGACCATGCGCGCCTTGTCGTAATCGAAGTGGCGTTCGATCAGGGGCAGGGTGCCGCGCCCGATGGAGCCGAAGCCGATCATGACGATCGGGCCTGTGATGGTGCCGTAAACGGGATAATCGGCCATGGACGGTCTCCTTCGAAATCCGGGTCGGTCGGTCGGGGCCAGAGGCGGCCGAGAAGGTCGGGACGATCGGTCAGCGGAACCGTGACCGGATGGCGGGACTAGCTATAGGCGGCGCCGGCCAAGACAATATGACCGTCGCCGCTCAGGCTTGGATACGCGGACGGGCAGGGTGCCTCAAGCCGCGGCGGGAAGAAAGGCCGGCTCCGGGGAGACGAGGCTGGGCGCCTCGACGGCCAGCGCGCCGGTGCCGACGATCAGGCCGGCGGCGGAGCGCAGGTGACCCTCGATCAGCTCGAGCGCCTGAAAGCGGGGCCGCTCCACGGGACCGGGCATGAGGAGGCGCGCGGTGAGCGCGGCGGAGAAGCCGAAGCGGGCATAGTAGGCCGGATCGCCGACCAGCAGCACGGCGCCGTGGCCGAGTGCGCCCGCGCGGTTGAGCGCGCGCCGCATCAGTGCGGAGCCGACACCGAGGCCCTGGGTGATCGGATCGACGGCCAGCGGGCCGAGCAAGAGCGCCGGCACGCCACCCGCATCGACATGCCACAGGCGCACGGATCCGACGAAGCGGCCGTCGGCGTCTTCCGCGGTCAGGGCCAGGCCTTCGGCCGGCAGCCGGCCGCAGCGCACGGCCTCGCTCGACTTCAGGACGCGCTCGGCGCCGAACACGGTGTCGAGCAGGGATTCCCGGGCGGTCCAGTCGGCCGCAACCTCATCGCGCAGGTGGATCATGGCACATCCTCCCCTCCGGCGCGCTCCATCCGCCACCGGCCAGAAGACGAAGAAAAAGGGTGAATTGGTCGGCAGCTCGCGCGCTCTGGCGCAAACGCATTCCCTCCGGCCGACAAGACCGGATGCACGCGCCCGCGCGGCGAGCTGCCGTCTCCCGCCGCCGGAGCGGCGGGCTGTCGTCAGATGACGTAGGACTGAAGCGGCGGGAAGCCGTTGAAGCCCATCGACGAATAGGTCGTCGTGTAGGCGCCGGTTCCCTCGATCAGGATCTCGTCCCCGATCTCGAGCGAGATCGGCAGCGGATAGGGCGTCTGCTCGTAGAGCACGTCCGCCGAATCGCAGGTCGGGCCGGCGATGACGCAGGGGGTGGCCTGCGCACCGTCGTGACGGGTGCGGATCGGGTAGCGGATCGCCTCGTCCATGGTCTCGGCGAGACCGCCGAACTTGCCGATGTCGAGATAGACCCAGCGGGTCTCGTCCACGGCGTCGCTCTTCTTCGAGATCAGCACGACCTCGGCCTTGATGACGCCCGCGCCGCCGACCATGCCGCGGCCCGGCTCGATGATCGTCTCCGGGATGCGGTTGCCGAAGTGCCGGCGGACGGCGCCCATGATGGCACGGCCGTAGGCCTCCGCCGACGGGATGTCCTTCAGGTACTTCGCCGCGAAACCGCCGCCGAGATTGACCATCTTCAGCTCGACACCGCGCTCCGCCAGGCTGTGGAACAGGCCGGCAGCCACCGACAGGGCACGGTCCCAGGCTTCCGTGTCGCGCTGCTGGGAGCCGACGTGGAAGGAGATGCCGTAGGGCGTGAGGTTGAGATCGCGGGCGTGGGTCAGCACGTCGATGGCCATGGACGGCTCGCAGCCGAACTTGCGCGACAGCGGCCATTCGGCGCCTTCGCCGTCGCACAGGATGCGGCAGAACACGCGCGCACCCGGGGCAACGCGGGCCACCTTTTCCACTTCCTCGACGCAGTCCACCGCGAAGAGGTCGACGCCGAGGGCGAAGGCCCGGGCGATGTCGCGCTCTTTCTTGATGGTGTTGCCGAACGAGATGCGGTCCGGGGTCGCGCCGGCGGTGAGCGCCTGGTCGATCTCGACCACGGACGCGCAGTCGAAGTTCGAGCCGAGCTCGGCCAGCAGCGACAGGATTTCCGGCGCCGGGTTCGCCTTCACGGCGTAGAAGATGCGGGTGTCCGGCATCGCATGAGCAAAACCGAGATAGTTTTGACGCACGACGTCCAGGTCGACAACGAGGCACGGCCCGTCAGGGCGGCGCGTGCGAAGAAAGTCCAGGATGCGATCGGTCATTGTCGCGACTCCCCCTCGTGAAGAGGTTGATCCAACCGAGCCGCACGCACGACGTCACGAACCGCGATGGAGACGGTCGAACGTAGCCGTTGGGCTCGAAGCCGGTCCGAAGACCGGCCATGCTCATTGCGCTGACCGAACCGTCGATGAGGGAAAACCCATCTCAATACGGATCGATCGTCGAAATGCCGCCGATTGGAACGGGAGATCCCGATCCGCACGCCTGGCAAGGATGTAGTCGCCTCTTCAGTAACCCCGGCCTTTGGAGAGCCGGCAGAGACCAAAAAAGCCCTCTACGTCGTTGCTTCAAGTCGCGCTGCAAGCGAAGTCGGCTTGCAGGGTCCGGTTTGCTCCGGAAGACCGGTCTTGCCCTGTCTTGTTATCGACTGACCGGCACGCGACCACAGGCACGTGCGAAATTGGGCAAGACGGCAAATAGGGAAAAAAGCCCGGCAGCGCAAGGGGAAATTCGCATCTGGCGCCAAATTCATCATGCCCTGGACACGCCCGCAGGCGTCCGGGTGGAACACCGTGGCCCTTCGACCTCAAAATGCCGCTCTTGGTCGCCATCAGGCCGGAAA
The DNA here is from genome assembly GCF_030814015.1 of Amorphus orientalis. NCBI lineage: Bacteria > Pseudomonadati > Pseudomonadota > Alphaproteobacteria > Hyphomicrobiales > Amorphaceae > Amorphus > Amorphus orientalis. The sequence continues at coordinate 113,730 of NZ_JAUSUL010000001.1, read as the reverse complement.
GCGGCCCCGGGGCCGATTCGACGGATGCAAACCGGGCAGGACGGACCATGGCGGGAAGGGAGCTGGACAGATGAGCGAGACGATGTGGGCCGATGTCGACCGGTTCTTCGAGGACAGGCTCCTGGGGGCGGACGAGGATCCGGCGTTCGCGCTGGAGGCGAGCCGGGACCGGGGGTTGCCCGAGATCGCCGTGTCGCCGGGCCAGGGCAAGATGCTGATGCTGCTGGCCCGGATGAGCCGGGCGGCCAGGATCCTGGAGATCGGGACCCTGGGCGGCTATTCGACGATCTGGCTGGCGCGCGCGCTGCCGGCCGATGGCACCCTCGTCTCCTTGGAGATCGAGGCCGCCCACGCGGACGTCGCGCGCGACAACCTCGCCGCGGCCGGTCTTGCGGACCGGGTCGAGGTGCGGCTGGGTCCGGCCGTCGAAAGCCTCGAAGCGCTCGCCGGCGAAGGGCAGCGTTTCGATTTCATATTTGTTGACGCCGACAAGGCAGGATTGCCGGACTATTTCCGTTTGGCGATGGAGGTGGCGCATACTGGCACCGTTCTCGTGTTCGACAACGTCGTCCGCCGCGGCCGGGTTCTGGACGAGAGCGGCGGCGATCCGGGCGTGGAAGGAGTGCGCCGACTGACCGACCTGATCGCGGCCGAGCCCCGCGTCTCCGCCACCAGCGTGCAGACCGTGGGCGCCAAAGGCTATGACGGTTTCACCCTGGCCCTCGTGACGGGCTAGAAACATCCCGATCCGGAGCCGTGTCCGTTTCGCCCGCAGGGGCGTCCGAGCGGAAGAGGCTCCGGGTCCCGACCTGGACCCCGGATAACCAAGCGGCATCACAATGAGCCTGCCCTATGTCCTCGCCGCGGTCGCCGGCCTGCTGGTGATCATCGGCCTGACCGAGCCGCTCGCCCGGCGGCTCAAGCTGCCGCCTTCGGTGCTTCTGGCCGGGGTCGGCATCCTTTTGGGCGGCGGGGCGTCGCTGCTGCTCTATTCCAACGTGCTGTTCGGGCTCGACAACATCGCCGTCGTGTTCGCGTTCCCGCCGCTGAACTCCGAGGTCTTTCTCTACATTCTGCTGCCGGCCCTGCTGTTCCAGGCGTCGCTGTCGCTCGACGTCCGCCGCCTGATGGAGGACGCCGCCCCGATCTTTCTGCTGGCGGTGGTGGCCGTGATCGTGTCGACCTTCGCGATCGGCTACGCGGTGGCGCCGGTCTCCGGCGAGCCGCTGCTTCTGTGCCTGCTTCTGGGAGCGATCGTGGCCACCACCGATCCGGTGGCGGTGATCGCGATCTTCCGCGATCTCGGCGCGCCGGCGCGGCTGACCCGTCTGGTGGAGGGCGAGAGCCTGCTCAACGACGCGGCGGCCATCGCCCTGTTCGTGCTGCTGCTGGAAGCGCTGACCAGCGGCACCGACATCACGCCGCGCGCCGCGGCGGAGACGCTCGCCTTCTCCGCCGCTGGCGGCCTCCTGGCAGGGCTGGTCGGCGGCTGGTGCGCGCTTGCCCTGTTCAACGTCGTGCGCCACGTCCCGGCGGCGCTGATGACGATCTCGCTGGCGCTGCCCTATCTCGTCTACGTGGTCTGCGAACTTGCGCTGGACGTCTCCGGCGTGATCGCCGTGGTTGCGGCCGCGCTCGTGGTGGCCACCGGCGGACCGACCCGTGTCCCGCCGGACGCATGGACCCAGGTCAAGGCGATCTGGGATCAGCTCGCCTTCTGGGCAAGCTCCCTCATCTTCGTGCTCGCCTCGCTGCTGGTGCCGAAGCTTCTCGGCGGGGTCGATTTCGGCGATCTCCTGAGCCTGGTGGTGCTGATCGCCGCAGCGCTCGCCGCCCGGGCGGCGGTGCTGTTCCTGCTCGCGCCTGTGCTGACGCTGGCGCGGCTGTCGGAACGCATGCCGCCATCGATCAAGGCGGTCATCCTCTGGGGCGGCCTGCGCGGCGCCGTCACCCTGGCGCTGGCCCTGGCAGTGACCGAGAACACGATGCTGGACCAGGACCAGAAGCGCTTCATCGCGGTGCTGGCGACCGGCTTCACCCTGTTCACCATCCTGGTCAACGGCCTGTCGCTCAGGCCGCTGATCCGGCTCCTGCGCCTCGACCAGCTGTCGCCGTTCGACCGGGCGCTGCGCGACGAGGTGCTGGCGCTGGCGCTGGGCAACGTGCGGGAGACGGTGGCGACTGCTGCGGACGAATACGACATCGCGCCGGCGGTCGCCCGGGAGGCCGGCCGGCCCTACGACGCCCGGATCGCGGCCGCCAAGGCGGATGCGGACAAGGCGGCCGACATTCTCGACCGCGACCGGGTCACGCTCGGGCTGGTGGCGCTGGCCGACCAGGAGCGCTCGATCCTGCTGGAGCACGTCAACGACCGGACGGTGTCGCTGCGCATCGTCTCCCAGCTCATCGTCGATGCCGAACGGATGCGGGAGAACGCGCGCGCCAGCGGCCGCGTCGGCTACCGCCGCGCGGCGCGGCGTTCACTCGGTTATCCGATCGCCTTCCGGGTCGCGCTGCGGATCCATCGCTACACCGGCTACGACCGCTGGCTGATCACCGAACTGGCGGAGCGGTTCGAGCGGCTGCTGGTCAGCCGCATCGTGCTCGGCGAGCTGGTCCCTTACGTGCGCAACCGGCTGGCGCCGCTGCTCGGCGAGCGCGTCGGCGAGATCGTCGAGGACATCCTGGCGCTGCGCCGGGAATCGGTGGCCAAGGCGCTGGCGGCGCTGCGTCTGCAGTACCCCGACTACGCCAACGATCTGGAGCGACGCTTCCTGCTGCGCATCGCCACCCAGCACGAGGACCGCGAGTACCGCAATCTCTACCACGACCATCTGATCGGGGCGGAGCTCTACTCCGCGCTTCAGCGCGGCATCGAGCAGACCCGGGAGAGCGTCGAGCGCGGACCCCGGCTCGATCTCGGCATGCGCACCCGCGACCTGATCGCCCAGTTCCCGCTGTTCAAGGGTCTGACGCCGGACCAGATCGACCGGGTCGTCCGGTTGCTGCGCCCGCGCTTCGCGGTTCCCGGCGAGCGGCTGATCCGCAAGGGCGACCGGGGCGATTCCGTCTATTTCATATCGTCGGGCGCGGTGGAGGTTGCCGCCGAGGAGCGGCGCGTGCGGCTCGGCCGCGGCGATTTCATCGGCGAACTGGCGCTGCTCTATGGCGGCCGTCGCAATGCCGACGTGACGGCGCTCGGCTACTGCCAGCTTCTGGTGCTGGAAGGCGAGGCCTTCAAGAAGCTGGTGGATCGCTATCCGGAAATCGGCGCGGAGGTGGAGCGCGTCGCCCAGGCCCGGCTCGCGGCCAACCCGGCGACCGATCACGGGGTGGAGATCTCCGGCCCGGGCCGGCCGGACGGCGGCGGCAGCCGCGCCAGCTATGACGACGACGATGACGAGGAGGAGGATGCCTCCGCCCGCCGGTTCGCCGCGCTCATGCGGTGGCGCTCGCCCGGCGGAAGCTAGGGCAGTGTCCGATCAGGCCAGACCACCGGATCGAGACGAGAGGGCTCCGGGTTCAGCAGGCAGCGCAATTGCGTTCCGGACTGACATGTCCGAGCGACAGCAGGCGGCGCGGAATTCCATGTCGAACACGGTCTTGTCGTTCAAATCGAAGCCGTCTGAACAGGACCCGACTGCAGGGCGTTCCGATCTTGCGGATCGCCGGGACGGGCGGGCGTGCGCGACCGAATGGAACGGATTCCGGGTGTCGGCCGGCAAAAACGCCGATCGCCCTTGCAGGGGCTGGACAGGCCGGAGCCGACTTTCTATAAACCGTCGCTCTGAGGGATGCAGGCGGTCTCGCCTGCCGTGGTCCCGGTCGCCCAGGTAGCTCAGTTGGTAGAGCATGCGACTGAAAATCGCAGTGTCGGTGGTTCGATTCCGCCCCTGGGCACCATCATCCCCAAAAGTCCTTTCCGTTGAAATAGTTGAGTGATTTCCAGGGCATAGCCTCGCCCGACTGGTACACAAAGGTGGGGCACATGCTATGGGCGATCGTGAAGCCAGTGAGACGGCCCGAGTCCCGATTTCCCCTCTTCCGCAAGCGCATCCCGCAGGACGTCCTGCCGAAGCTTCAGGGCCGGACGCTGACGATCCAGGTCGGTGACACGTCGGTTCCCTGCCGGATCACCGAGAAGACCCGCGAGATCAAGGTGTCTCTCCGGACCGCCGAGCCGGGTGAGGCGAAGGAACGGCAGGCGGATATCTCCGCCCAGCTTGAACGGCAATGGCGAGCGATCCGGAACGGACCGCAGCGGCTCACTCAAAAGCAGGTCGTTTCGCTTGCCGGTGAGATCTACGGGCTGGTGGTCGATCGATACGAGGACGATCCAGAGACGCCGGAAAGGTGGGATGCCGTCATCGAAGGAAACCGGCTCGCCAAGGAAGGGCGCTGGCCGATCCATATCGGCTCCACGGATGCTCAAATCCGGAATGCCTATGAGCACACCTTCGGCCCGTTAGCGGACCTCGTGCTATCCAGGCGCGGCCTTGAGATCGACGACGACAGCCGCGACCGGCTTCTCAGGAGAACGGGCGACCTGCTTGACCGTGCGGCCGAACGGCTGAAGCGGAACGCGGAAGGGGACTATTCGCCGGACGAGGTGCGGAAGGGCTTCCCCTCCTGGACGTCGGCGGCACCGAAGCGTGCTGCGCCTGCGGCGAACACACAGGCCCGTGTGAGCCTTCAGAAGCTTCTCGACGACTGGTGGACCGAAGCCAAGGCGCTTGGCCTCAGTGGGGCGACACGGGAATCCTACAGCCATGCCGTGGGTAAATTCCGTAAGCACCTCAAGCACGACGATGCGGCACGGGTCACGCCTGAGGACGTGATCGCCTTCAAGGACGCCCGACTGAAGGAGGTCAATCCGAGAACCGGCAAGGTGGTCTCGCCGAAGACCGTCAAGGATTCCGATCTTGCCGGCCTCAAGACCGTGTTCGGGTGGGGCGTTCGGAACCGGCGTATCGAGACCAACCCGGCTGAGGGCGTCACCGTGAAGCTTCCCAGGGCGGCACGGAAGCGCTCCAAGAGCTTCTCCGACGAGGAAGCCCGCTTGATCCTTGACTTGTCCTTGGCCTACCGGCCCGGTCGCCGCGAGCGTCCGACACTAGCCGCTGCCAAGCGGTGGGTGCCCTGGCTGTGTGCCTACACCGGGGCTCGCGTCGGCGAGATGGTCCAGCTCCGCAAGCAGGACGTCCGCAGGGATGCCGGCGGGTGGTACATCCGGATCACGCCGGATGCCGGGTGGGTGAAGGACAAGGACATGCGGGACGTGCCCTTGCATCCGCATTTGATTGAACAGGGCTTTATCGAGTTCGTTGAAGGTGCGCCGGATGATCGCCTGTTCGTGACGCCCGACAAGGTCGGCGACATCACCGCATCATGGCGCACCACAAAGACCCGGCTGGCAGAGTTTGCCCGAAAAGTCGTGCCGGACCCGGACGTCCAGCCGAACCACGCATGGCGGCACCGGTTCGTGACCGAAGGAAGGCGTGTTGGCGTCCCGGAACGGGTCCTCCACGAGATCACCGGCCACGCACCGTCAAACGTCGGCGAGGCTTATGGTGAGGTGCCGATGAGCACGATGCGGGAGGGAGTTGAGCGATTTCCGGGCTACTGGCAGTATTATTCTGTATCGGCCTAAGCGATGTGCCCTTAGTCGCGCACCAAGGACGCCATTCAAGTGGACAGGTCAAACAGAAGCCCCCCTCCCGGCTGGGGCGATGACAAGCTAACAGCATACATAGAAAATTTCCGCGCAAACCAGTTCGCTACGTTTCATCACAAAAAAACAGAATTTGGCGACGCCTGTAATGTTGACAATCTATTTTTAAGATTTCTCGACGGGGCGATGAACCCGACTCCTTTTCCGCCAGTGAATTTCCTTTTGCGAGCCCACTCGTCTTTTCGGGCCTCTGTAAGTTCGGTTATGGGAGGTCAAGTTTATGAAGCCTATGCCATACTCCGCGTATGCTTAGAACAGGCCGCTTATGGCTTTTACATTGGATCTGACTCGGCTCGGTGGGAATTATGGGCGCAGAGAGGTGAGTCGAAGGAGAGTCGAGCCGCTGTTCGTAAAGAATTTACGGCCGGTAAAATAATCCGACATCTCAGAATGATGGCCCCGAATATCGCAGGAAAATATGAAAGACTATATGAGAGGCTTATTGACTACGGAGCTCACCCAAATGAGCAAGGATTCGTTTTAAGCTCAAGCATGGTTCGGTCTGAAGACATAATTCAGTTCAATTCAATATATCTTCATGAGGACGGGCATCCGCTCGAATTTGCTCTAAGTACCTGCGTCCAGGTTGGAATCGGAGCCCTTCAAATAGCGCAACTCATATACCCGACGCGCTTCATGCTTCTGGGAATTGGGGAGGAACTAACTTCGCTCAGAAGTCGGTATTAGCTCTGGTGGGCATTGGCGAGGCACCGGTAGACACTGGCGCGGCCGATCCCGAGACGTTCGGCGATGGCCGTTGCTCCGAGGCCTTCAGCCTTGAGCCGGGCGATCTCTGCCGTGTCGATTGACGGCTTGCGGCCCTTGTAGACTCCCCGCGCCTTGGCCTTCTCAATCCCCTCCATCTGACGTTCCTTCCGAAGGTTCGTCTCGAACTCGGCGAACACCCCGAGCATGTCCAGGAAGGCCTTGCCGGCTGCCGTTGAGGTATCGATGGGCTGCTCTGTGGCGACGCCCTTCTGCCGGAGGTCCCGAACGATGTCCTGAAGGTCCCCGATGGACCGGGCGAGCCGATCGACCCGCGTGACCATGAGCGTGTCGCCCTCCTTCAGGAAGTCCATCAGTATGCCCAGCTCGGTACGGTCCTTGCGGCTGGTCCCGCTGCGCTTCTCCTCCCGGACGCACTCACAGCCGTGCGCCTTGAGGGTCTCCACCTGGGAGGACAGGTCCTGATCGATGGTGCTGACGCGGGCGTATCCGTAGGTCGACATGGCGAGGCTCCAGGTGTCTCGTTTGGCTCTAGACCATCCGCACCTAGCGTCTCAGAATCCAAATATCAACCCTTATGGGACGCGGAAAGTGTCTCGCCGCGATGTCTCGCAGGGGTATACGTCATTGACACATCAAGACGGCTAACCTCGATTTCTTGCCCAACGGACTATTAAGAATATCAGCGAAAGAAGTATCGTTGATATAGCATACAGCAGAAGTCCGAAGAGGGCGGCTTCGTCGTAAGCCATTCGGGAAGTGCTATCTGAAGCAATTATAAAGCCTCCGATGCCAAAGAAAATTGATATCACGGATGCATATACGATCTCGGTGATTATATCTTTTTGGGACCGGTATAGTTTTTTAATCTTGTTCTCAGTCAGGAGGATGTAGCCAATGCCGGCGAGGAAGAGAAGTACTAAATGTGAGTAAATGACAAATGTGTTTCGGCTTGGTGAAATGAGGCCGAGTAGAGCTACTATTGGAACGCCGATGCCGAAAAGGCCGAAGACGACCCTATCATTCCTGCCCATGTTGTCCCCGTAGAACTTATACAGCTGGAACTCTAAACGCGCTGGTTAGCGTAACGTGCTCAATGTACAGCCTGTCTCAGCTGTGGCACGATCTTGCAAGTTCAGTCTGCGCAAAAACACCTATTCTCGCACACAAACAGCAACGGCCAGACACCCCCACCATGGGGGAACTGAGACGGCGCTCATAGTAACAAATGCCCTCTCAGATTTTCCCGCCGCATATTCCGGAAGTAGTCTGTGAGCCAGATGAAGCCGTCTGCCTGTACATTCTGGACAGCCAAGGGGTGTACAGACCTTACTCGTCTTCCTCGCCGAGGATTGCTTCAATTGCTTCGCGGTGTTCCTTGGCGTAGTCCTGTACGATGGCCCTCACGGCCGATGGACTGAAGTTGCCTAAGGCGGTGGCGAACAGGCTGGCGTTCTTGTGGAGGCTCTTGCCGAACTCCTTGGAGAGTCGCCGCTCGAAGTCGGCGATCTGCCGGTCCTCCCAACCTTCGTCCCGGTCGGCGGACGTGTCACTCAGGAAGCTCATGGCTTCCCGGTAGGTCATCCTTTCGGGCTTCTCACCGACAGCTTCGATGTCTTCGCGCATCTTCCGCATCTTCCCGACCTGGGACGTGGAAATGCCGGCCTCCTGGGAGACCTCCCGCTTCGACCCGACCCGCTGGGTCGTCATGCGCCACGCGAGGTTCATTCGGTCCCGCTTGGTGAAGGAGAGCTTTGCCTTCGTGTTTTCCCGAGCGGCTGCCCTGAGGGCGTCATCCACGGAACCCTCGAACGCCTGCACCGGTGCTCTGGTCACGCCGGCCTTCTCGTAGGCGGCGAGCCGGTGATGGCCATCAATACAGACCCACTGATCCTCCAGCCGCTTGACCAGGATCGGGTCGAGGGTCCGGTCCTCCGGCGGCTTCTGCTTGAGGGCGATCGCGAGGTCTTTGGCGTGCTGTTCGCGCTCCAGCTCGGTCCCTTCGTCAACGCGGTGCTGGAAGACGTTCTCCAGCGTGACGATGTCGGCGACCGGCAGGCTTTCCGGTGAGGTATCGCCCGGAACGACAATGGATTCCGCCGATCGAAGCAGGTCGAGAGCGACATGGAACGGCAGTTGCCGCAGGTCGTCGATGGTGCGGCTGGCGATGGTCTGCTGTCCGCTCATAGGGTCAGGTCTGGCCTCATTGCAGGATAATCCGGAGCCGCCTCTATGAAGGTCCGCCAAGCCTCCTGACAACCCCGCTACGTAGAGCACTCAGGACCGCGCGGGAGGTTGTCCTCCCTGTATAGTGTGCAACGGAACGAGCCTGTGTTTGGGAGATGACATGGCCGCCAAGCCCTACACCACGAAGCAGTTCGGCGACGCCTGTGAGCTGCTTGTTGCCGCCGAGCTAACCTTCGCCGGTATTCCGACCATGAAGGCCCCGGACTATTGGCCGGGCTATGATCTCGTGGCCCAGCCACCGGGCACGCTGCCGCAACGGATCTCCGTCAAGGGACGGACATTCTCGAAGGGCTCGGCTTTCGTCGACTACCGCAAGTACGACGTCTTCGACTGGCTGGCGATCGTGATCGTACCGAGGGAAGGGGCTGGCGAGCGAGGCATCTATCTGGTCCCCCGCGATGTGAGTGACGCGTGCGCCCGAACGTACAAGGGCAAAGGGGTAGTCGATGTCGCCGAGTTCCGCATCGACGAGGTGGCGGACCTGTTCGATAGCTACCGCAACAACTTCGCCCTGAGCCGTCCTGAGCCTTCGGCGGCCCGGCGTCGTTAGGTCATAGCCGAAGTGCTGTCTGTGGTTCGATTCCGGGGGCGGAATCCAACTGCCCGATCGGTTGCCGGCTGGTCGCACAACTGGTACACATACGCTGAAGAGGCTCCTCGGAAAAAGCCTTTTGGATCAATGGCTTGATGCTCTGATCGGCATAGTCCGCCCCTGGCACCATTTCCCCAAAAAGTCCTTTCCGTTGATGCAGGGCAGGCCGGCCTGAAGGCCTTGGACGACCGCTGCTGAGGGTGCTCGGCGACCGGCGCGCCGCGCCATCTCCCGCTGCCGAAACCCGGCCGGGTTGGCGCATGTGGCAGGCGGGGCGGGCCCGCCTGCCTTGACCGGTTGAAGCGTTGCGTCGGGCCGCGCAGGCGTCTAGCGGGCGCAGTTCCAGTTCTCCGCCTTCATCGGGCTGCCTTCGCCGGAATAGGTCACCTTCTCCGGGTAGGGGCAGAGCAGCTGCGTGGCGCCGTCAGGCTTGCCCCGGGTGGTCGCGATCAGACGATCGGGTGCGACACCGCCCTCGACCCAGTCGACCATGGCCGCCATCGCGTCGATTTCTTCCGGACCTACGCCGCCGCGGCAATGGAACATGCCCGGCACCATGAAGAGCCGGTAGGTGTCAGCGGTGGCGTTACCCATTTTGGACATGACGTCCTCGTAATACCCGATCCCCATCATCGGATTGAGCGCCGTGTCGGCCCAGCCGAAGTAGGTGAGCATGTGTCCACCAGCCTCGTGGAAGGCGCTCAGATCGGGGTTGGTCGTATCGAGAAGTTTGCGGATCGTCGTGATCTGGGAAGGGTCTTTGTCGAAGTCGAAAGAGCGCCAATCACGGTCAGGGTCGTCCGGCAGGAAGGCCATGTTTTCCATGAACGACCGGCCGTACTGGGCCTGGCGGCTCGGCCCATCACTGACCAGCCAGCCGTTCCAGCCGGAATTGCCTTTCGCGTCGGCACGCTCTGCGCTCACCGGCTGGCCCGGAAAGTAGGTCCTGCCGTTGCTCATCGTGCCGCCGTACACACGGCTGACGGCGTCGACCTGCGCCTGCGTCAGGCAGGAATCCGACGCCTCGCCGGTGCAGACGGGCAGGTCCGTCGCCGGATCGAATGCGCATTGGCGCGGATCCCGGATCAGGCCGTCCTGGGCGCCGTCGACCGCGTCGCATTTCTCGTAGACGACGTCGGACATCGTTTTCAGTTGCCCGGCGGTCAGCGTCTCGGCGCTCTCCAGCGCCAGGGTGTTCCAGACGAACTCGATCATGATGTCGGTGAAGTTCAGCACCGGAGCGCCGGCGACGATGCCGTCGAAGACCGTCGGGAAGCGCTGGGCAAAGACCAGGCCCTGCCGGCCGCCCGTGGAACAGCCATCCCAGTAGGAATAGCTGTCGGGCTGCCCGTAGTAGTCGGCGACCAGATCCTGGGCAGTGATTGCCGTGAGATAAATGGACCGGTAGCTGTAATCGACTTCAGCCGCCATGTCCTTGAAGGCGAACGTTGCCAGCGGGAACACGTTGGAATCGTGCCCGGTGTCGGTGTAGGCGGTGGCGAACCCCTGGGCGAGGGCGGCATCGCGGGTCGCGCCGCGGCTGCCTTGCCCGGGCTGGGTTCCCGCAAAGCCGCCGTTGCCGTGCATGTAGAAGCGGCCGTTCCAGTCGGTCGGCAGGTTCACCTCGAACCGGATTTCAGGCCGGATGAAGCCGTCGAGCCGGCAATGCTCCGGTGTCTCACCCGATGCCGGAACGAGTTCGGCGCCGAAGATCGTGTAATCGTAGGTGGTCAGGAATGCCAAGTCGTCGCAGGCCTTCGCCGGTCGCGCCGCGACCTCCGAGAGATCGACCGTCGCCGGCCCCTGCGAGAAGCTGTGCATGTTCTGGGCCGAGGCGATCGTCGGCACCAGCAGCGACCCGGCCGCTAGGCAAAATAACGCATATCTCGATTTCATCTCAGGCATTTCCTCAACTTTTTTTGTTCTGATGGCCTGAGGTTGAAACCGATTGTCGGCTTCGTCAATCGCATCATGCAATATAATGCCGAAATCTGAGATGGCCGGGTCCGGGCTGGCATCGGGGATCGTGTCGTCGGAAGGATGTCGGCGCGCCGTGCCGTGTGCGGGCGGGCGGACCGGACCCGACGCGACGCCGGCATTGGCAGGCACCTTTTCGGGCCGCAGGCGGCCGGTCAGCGCGACGACGGTTACTTTCGGCGATGAAATGCGCTCGCGCGAAGGGGCCTACGGCGCCGGCTCGGTGTCCGCGACGAGCCGGATGAACTCCTTCTCCGCGCTGGTGACGAAGCGCTCGCGGTGCTGAACCATCGAGAAAGTGCGGCGCGGGAAGGCGTACGCGATCTCGACGACCCGGCCCGCCGCGACGCTCGGTCCGACGACCAGCTTGGAGAGAACGGCGGCCCCGTGTCCGGCGGCGACGGCATTGAGCACCGCCTCGTTGGAGGGAAGGACCAGGGCCGCAGTCGCTTTGTCGACCCCGTGCTCGCGGAGCACCGTTTCGAGAATGGCGCGGGTGCCGGAGCCGCGCTCGCGCATCACCCAGTCGTCCGTGCGGAAGTCGAGGGTTGTCGCGTCCGCTCCCGCCCAGCGATGGCCGGGAGAGACGATCAGGCTCATCTCGTCTTCCGCGATCACGCTGGTGACGAGCGCGGGGTCGTCCACCTCGCCTTCCACCAGACCGATGTTCGCCTCGCCGGCCTTCACCCATCCGGCGACGGTCTCCGTGTTGCCCAGGGAGAGGGTGACGGAAAGGCCGGGGAAGGCCGTACGGAAGCGCGTCACGAGGGGCGGCAGCCAGTAGTTTCCGACGGTCTGGCTCGCGGCCAGCGACAGCGAGCCGATCTTGAGGCCGGCGAGATCGGACAGCACAAGTTCCGCCGCTTCCGCCCGCGCCAGGACGGCGCGCGCCTCGGCAAGGAAGAGACGTCCGGCCGACGACAGGACGATGCGCCGGCCGATCCGGTCGAACAGCTGGATCGCATAGCGCGATTCCAGCGCGGCGATGGCCGCGCTGGTGGCGGATTGGGTCAGGTTGAGATCCCGGGCTGCCTGGGTCACGTGCTCCCGTTCGGCGACCGCAACGAAGATCCGCAGTTGTTCGAGCGTCATCAGCCGAATTGCATCTTCAGTTCGAGGAGCCCCAGACTGAAGGCAGCGATAAACAAAGTCGACAGCAGTGCAAGTCCGAGCGGTCGGAAGCCCTTGCAGCGGATCGCCGAAACGTCGGCGGTGAGGCCGAGGGCGGCAAGACCGACAGTCAGAAGGGCCGTCGTCGCGGTCGCCATCGCCAGGCGGAACTCAACGGGAAGTTCGAACAGGCTGTTGATCGCCACGGCCGCGACGAATCCGACGATGAAGCCGGGGACCGCGGGCTGGCGCCCCAGGCCTGGATGATCGGCGTGGAGAAAGAAGCCGAGGGACAGGACCACCGGTGCCAGAAGCGCCACCCGGACCAGCTTGGCCGTGGTGCCGATCTCGCCCGCCTGGTCGCCGAGCTGGAAACTCGCCCCGACCACCTGGGCCACTTCATGGATGGAGGCGCCGGCCCACAGGCCGAAGGTGGCGGGATCGAGGTTCAGGAGCGGCGCAAGCAGCGGCAGCCCGATCATCGCAAGCGTCCCGAACAGGGTGATTGCGGCGACCGCGTAGGCCACGTCGCCCTCCTTCGCGCGCACCACGGTGTTCGCCGCAACGATGGCGGACGCCCCGCAGATCGAGGTGCCGGCGGCGATCAGGAGGCCCAGATGGTGATCGACCCGGAGGACACGCGCGGCAAGGACGGTAAAGACGAACGTCGCAGCGAGGGTGAGCGCCACGATCCCGACGCCGTCGAAGCCGATCGCAAGGATGTCGCCCAGCGTGAGCTGAAATCCGAGCAGGACGATCGCAAGGCGCAGAACCGGCCTCTGGGCGAAGGCGACGCCGGGGCGGGCGTGGACATCGAGGCCGACGATGTTGGTGTAGAGCGCGCCGAGCCCGACGGCGATGATCATCGGGCTGATCAGGCCGAGCGCCGGAAGACGGTGCAGATAGAACGCGCAGCAGGCCACCAGGCCGGCGATGAAGAGACCCGGGAAAATCGCGCGCAGACCCGGTCCGGACCAGGGAAGGCCCCTCAGGCGACGCTGGTCATGATGGGTCGAGGCGGATGACACCAAAGATCTCGGATCAATTTGCGATCCGGGGACTATTCCGTTTCGGTCCAGTGACTTCCAACGCATTAATTTTGTCACATTGATCGCCGGGCCAGATCATAGCGGCGGCGATGGAGGTACCGGCGGGATCCGGAACCGCGTGCCGGCCGGACAAGGCCGCGACCGGTCGGGGCGCGGCAAGCGGTGGGTCAGCGCATGTCGGAGGCGTAGTGGAGGTCGTCCGTCAGACAGAGGCTGCGCCGCCACTCCACCGCCGCGCCCATGACCGAATAGGCCGTCCGCTCGATCGCCAGCAGCGGCGTTCCGGTTTCGATGCCGAGCTGCCGCGCGGTTTCCCCGTCGGCGGCCACGGCCTTCAGCCGTTCCGACGTTCGCGCAATGCTGACGCCGAACTTCTCGGCGAAGATCCCGTAGAGATTGTTCGGCAGATCGAGGCGGTTCTCCATGCCGGCGAATGTCTCGGCCGGCAGGCTGATGTGCTCGGCGATCACCGGCCGGCCACCGAGGCTGCGGGTGCGCCGGATCCGGACCACGGTGGCCCCGGGTGGCAGGCCAAGGGCTGCGGCCTCTTCCGGCCGCGCCTCGCCGATCCCGGTGTCCTCCACCTCGCTCTCGGGAAAGACATGGCTGCCGTCGTCGCCGGTGATGCGGAAGAAATGAAACAGCACGCGCTCGTCGTCCTGACGGGCCACGAAGGTGCCGCGGCCCTGGCGCCGGACGATCAGGTTCTCGGCCGCCATGGCATCGAGCGCCTTGCGCACCGTTCCCTGGCTGACGGAGAGCGAGGCGGCGAGCTCCTGCTCGCTTGGCAGCATCGCTCCTGGGGCCCAGAAGCCTTCGGCCAGCCGGCGCGTCAGGAGATCGCGCACCTGCTTGTAGAGCGGCCGGAAGCCCGGAGAGCCCTCCGGATCGGCAACCAGCTGCGCCGTTTTCCCGCCTGCCTTGACCGCATTCATCGCTCGCAACTCACCGGCATTGACAACTGCTTTCCTATCTTATGTCTTATATAAGACCTGCCCAGAACCCTACACAATATTAGCGGGAGTTGAAACGAGATGAGCGCTCCGCACCTTCTGGTGCACGACAAGGCCGACAACGTTGGGGTCGTCGTCGTGGAGAACCTCAAGGCCGGCACGGACATGCTGTGCGTCGTCACCGAGGACAATTCGGACTTCCACCTCACGTCGAAGCACGACGTGCCGATCGGGCATAAGATTGCGCTCAGGGCGATCAAGGCGGGCGACACGGCGACCAAGTACGGTCAGGATATCGGCAAGTTCGTTCAGGATGTGGACGAGGGCGGGCACGTCCACGTTCACAACCTCAAGACCAAGCGCTGGTAGGGGGCGAGGCAGATGGCAAACGCATACGGCGATCAGACTTTCCTCGGCTACCGGCGCGAGAACGGGCGCGTCGGCGTCCGCAACCACGTCGTGATCCTGCCGGTCGACGACATTTCGAACGCCGCCTGCGAGGCGGTGGCGAACAACATCAAGGGCACGCTCGCGCTTCCCCACGCCTACGGACGGCTGCAGTTCGGCGAGGACCTCGACCTGCATTTCCGCACCATGATCGGCACCGGCGCCAACCCCAACGTGGCAGCCTGCGTGGTCATCGGCATCGAGCCCGGCTGGACCCAGGTCATCGCCGACGGCATTGCCAAGACCGGCAAGCCGGTGGCCGCGTTCTCGATCGAGCAGAACGGCGACCTGAAGACGATCATGGACGCTTCGCGCGCCGCCAAGGACTTCGTGCACTGGGCCACGGAGCGCCAGCGCGAGGAGTGCCCGATCTCCGACCTCTGGGTCTCCACCAAGTGCGGCGAGTCCGACACGACGACCGGTCTGGGCTCCTGCCCGACCGTCGGCAACATGTACGACAAGCTCATCCCGAACGGCATCTATGGCTGTTTCGGGGAGACCTCGGAGCTCACCGGCGCGGAGCATCTGTGCGAGGCGCGGGCGGCCAATCCGGAAGCGGCGAAGAAGTTCAAGGCCACTTGGCAGGCCTACATGGACGAGGTGATCGAGCCCTTCAAGACGAGCGATCTCTCCGAGTCCCAGCCGACCAAGGGCAACATCGAGGGCGGCCTCACCACCATCGAGGAGAAGGCCCTCGGCAATCTGGAGAAGATCGGCCGGGAGTGCTCCTATATCGACGTGCTCGAGCCGGCCGAGGCGCCAGCCAAGGG
Source organism: Amorphus orientalis (assembly GCF_030814015.1). NCBI lineage: Bacteria > Pseudomonadati > Pseudomonadota > Alphaproteobacteria > Hyphomicrobiales > Amorphaceae > Amorphus > Amorphus orientalis. Next base: position 98,128 of record NZ_JAUSUL010000001.1, on the reverse strand, counting down.
GCCGGGCCTCTACTTCATGGACACGTCGTCGGCGGCGGCCGAGTGCGTGACGCTGATGGCGGCGGCCGGCTACGTGGTGCACACCTTCCCGACAGGCCAGGGCAACGTCATCGGCAACCCGATCGTGCCGGTGGTCAAGATCACCGCCAATCCGCGCACGATCCGAACCATGTCCGAGCACGTCGATGTCGACGTCTCCGGCATCCTGCGCCGCGACATGACGATTTCGGATGCGGGGGACGCCCTGATCGATACGGTGGTTCGCACGGCCAACGGACGCGCCACGGCGGCGGAGGCGCTCGGCCACCGCGAGTTCGTGATGACCAAGCTGTACAGGAGCGCCTGACCAGAAACCGACGCCCGGGCCGGCCGCGGTCCGGGCGCTTTGTCGTCTGACGCCAGATTTCTTGCCAGCGTTCCGTCAGAGAGAGCGGCAACCGGATTTTCCCCGAACGGGGCAACAAGGGCATGCCCGGCGGCAACCCCGCCGGGCGCGCGAGAAAAACCATTCGATAGTCTTTGGGAGGAGACACGATGAAGACACGTCATCGTCTGATCGCGGCCGGCATCGCGCTGGCCTTTACCGCCGGCGCCGCAGGCTCGGTGCAGGCACAGGACTTTCCGAACAAGTCCGTGGACTACGTGATTCCGTTCGGACCCGGCGGCGAATCCGACATCTCGGCCCGCCTGCAGCAGCCTCACTTCAAGGAAATGTACGGGGAGGACCTGGTCATTTCCTACAAGCCGGGCGGCGGCGGCGCCGTTGGCTGGTCGCAGCTCAATTCGTCCGACGGCGACGGCTACACGATCATGGGCATCAACCTGCCGCACATCGTGATTCAGCCGGCCACCAAGGACGTCGGCTACACCACCGACGACGTGACCGGGATCTACTGGTTCCACTACACGCCCGACGCGATCGTCGTGCCGGCCGACAGCGACTTCCAGTCCCTGCAGGACCTGATCGACTACGCCAAGGAGAACCCGGGCAAGGTCACCATGTCCGGCTCGGGCAAGGGGACGGCCAACCACCTCGCCTCGATCCGCTTCGACGAGATGGCCGACATCAACACCACCTACGTGCCGTTCAAGGGCACGGGGGCTGCGGTGACCGCGCTGCTCGGCAATCAGGTCATGGCCGAGTGGGGTTACACGACCGTCGGTGCCCAGCAGGGCGACAAGGTCCGCATGCTCGCCGTCGCGATGGAGGAGCGTCATCCGTCGTTCCCGGACGTGCCGACCTTCAAGGAGCTCGGCTTCGATCTGGTCGGCGGGGCCTATCGCGGCGTCGCGGTTCCGAAGGATACCCCGGAGGAGCTGCGCCAGAAGTGGTCGGACATCATCGGTTCGATCAATTCCGACGAGAAGTTCAAGCAGCAGATGCTCGACGGCGGCTTTGCGCTGATCGACGTGCCCTACGACGAGGTCCCCGCCTTCATGGAGAAGCGCAAGGCGGAGTATCTGAAGGCCGCGAAGTCGGCCGGTATCGTCGACTGATCGGCGCTTTGCCGGATGCGTGATCCGGTCTCCCGGCGGCGGCAGTCAGCCGTCGGGAGATCGGACCCCAACCCGCCGGATCCCGCGGCCAAGGCCGGTCGCGGCAATCCCAATCACCCTTGATCGACAGTTTCCGTCGGGACTGCACGGGCTCGCCCCGTTCCGTCCGGCTGGCAGAGGGATGAGGCCCTGATGCTCGGAGAGCACCTGGCGCAGGCATTGACGCCCCTGAACGTGCTGTTGGCACTGGGCGGCGTCGCTGCGGGAACGATCATCGGGTCGATCCCCGGACTGACGGCCACCATGGCCGTGGCGGTCCTCGTACCGCTGACCTTCACGATGGATCCCGCATCCGCGCTCATCCTGCTCGGGGCGATCTATACCGGCGCGATCTATGGCGGGGCCTATTCGGCGATCCTGCTCAACACGCCCGGCACGCCGTCGGCGATCGGCACGACGTTCGACGGCTATCCGATGGCCAAGTGCGGCGACGGCAACCTCGCCGTGACGGTCGCCTGCCTCGGCAGCGTCGTCGGCGGTCTGGTGGGGGCGTTCTTCCTGCTGACCCTGTCGCCGCCGCTCTCCGAAGTGGCGCTGGCCTTCGGGCCGGTGGAATATTTCTGGCTCGCTATCTTCGGCCTTTCGCTGATCGCGGCCCTCTCGGAGGGCGCGTTGGCCAAGGGGCTGATGGGGGCCTCGCTCGGCCTGCTCCTGTCCTGCGTCGGCGTCGCCGAGATCAGCGCCGACGTCCGGCTGACCTTCGGCAGCCAGACCATGATCGGCGGCATCGAGGTCGTCTCCGCCCTGATCGGCCTCTACTGCATTCCCGTCCTGATCGATCTGGTCGCCACCCCCGACCGCCATCTCAAGGTGGAATCGGAGCAGCGCGGTTTCCGCCTGTCGGAGGCGATCCCGATCATGTGGCGCGAGAAGATCAACGTGGTGCGTTCCTCGGTGATCGGCACAGTGGTGGGGATCCTGCCGGGTGCCGGCGGCTCCGTGGCCGGTCTCGTCGCCTATGCCGAGGCGCGCCGCGCCGCCCGCCAGGGTCAGAAATACGGCACCGGCGAACCCGGCGGCGTGATCGCCACGGAATCCGCCAACAACGCCACCGTCGGCGGCGGCCTGATCCCGACGCTGGTGCTGGGCATCCCCGGTACGCCGCCGGACGCCATCATCCTCGGCGCGCTGCTGGTGCAGGGGGTGCGGACAGGACCGCAGCTGTTCGAGTCCCAGGGGTCGATCGTCTACACCTTCATCTACGGCCTGTTCCTGGCGACGCTTCTGATGCTGCCGGTCGGCCTTCTGGTCGGCCGCTATGCCTACAAGACGGTCGTGACCCTCCCGAAGGCGCTGCTGGTGCCGTCGGTGGCGTTCATGACGATCATCGGCTCCTACGCCATCCGCAACTCCGTCTCCGACGTGATCATCATGATCTCGCTCGGTGCGGTCGGGTGGGTGCTGGCCCGGTTCGGCATTGCCGCCTCGCCGATCGTGCTCGGGATCATTCTCGGGCCGATCGCCGAGCAGGGCTTCGTCCAGGCGTGGACGATCGGGTCCGCCACCGGCGACCTCGCCGGCATGTTCTTCGGACGGCCGATCTCGCTCGCCATCATCCTGTTCACGCTGTTCACGCTCTTCCTGCCGCTGTTGCAGGCCCGTATCCGTGCGCGGAGGATGCCCAATGCAGAGTGATGCCCCAACCACCGAAGGCCGCGACGTCGGCGGGCTCGTTGCCGCGATCGTCCTCGTCCTGATCGGCGCCATCGCGCTCTACGACACGACCGGCTATGCCGACATGGACTCCGTCGTGTTCCCGAGAACCGTCGCGATCGCGCTGATCCTGTCCTCGCTCGGCTACATCGTCTACGCGATCCTCCGCCGGCCGCCGGCCGAGGCGCACAACACGGGTTCGACGTTGCGGCGCGTCTCCCTGGTCGCCGTCATGCTCGTCTCTGTCGCCGCGATGCCGTGGATCGGTTTCGTGGCGTCCGGCATCGTCGCCTTCCTCTGCCTGATCCTCGTTGCCATGCACGACCCGTGGACCTGGCAGAAGGCGATCGTCTACCCGCTCGTCGGCATCGCCATCGTCGTCGGGTTCTTCGCACTGTTCCGCTACGGTCTTCTGGTGCCCCTGCCCAAAGGCCGCCTGTTCTGACATCCGAAGCGGGACGGGCCGGCCTTCCGGTTGCCGCCCGCCCGTTTCGCCCTTGGCTCCGACCACGGCGGGGATGCCGGCCTTCGCCGCCGCTCCACCATGGTCCAACCCGGCACGGGACTTTCTCATGCGCATTGTGGACATCCGCGAGCGATCGGCCTCCATCGAGTCCGACATCGCCAACGCCTACATCAGCTTCTCGAAGATGACCGTCAGCGTGGTCGCGGTCGTGACCGACCGGATCGTCGACGGAAAACCGGTCGTCGGCTTCGGCTTTTCCTCAAACGGCCGCTACGCCCAGGGCGGCATCCTGCGCGAACGGCTGATCCCGCGGATCATGGAGGCCGATCCCGACAGCCTGCTGGATGCCGACGGTCTCCTCGATCCGATCGCCGTGTCGAAGGCGGCGCTCTCCAACGAAAAGCCCGGCGGCCACGGCGACCGGGCAGTCGCCATGGGCGCGCTCGACATGGCGGTCTGGGACGCCACGGCGAAGGCCGCCGGCCTGCCGCTGTGGAATCTGCTCGCCGAGCGCTATTCCGGCGGCCGCGCCGACGAGACCGTGATGGTCTATCCCGGCGGCGGCTACTACTACCCCGGCAAGGGCCTCGACGCGCTGCAGGACGAAATGCGCGGCTATCAGGATGACGGCTATTCGGTCGTCAAGATGAAGATCGGTGGCGCGCCCCTGAAGGACGACGTGGAGCGCATCGAGGCGGTGCTGAAAGTGGTGGGCGGCGGCCACAACCTGGCGGTCGACGCCAACGGCCGCTTCGATCTGGAGACGGCGCTGGCCTATTCCAGGGCGATCACGCCCTTCGATCTGTTCTGGTACGAGGAGATCGGCGACCCGCTGGACTACGCCCTCAACGCGACCGTTTCCGAACTCTATCCCGGGCCCATCGCCACCGGCGAGAACCTGTTCTCCCACCAGGACCTGCGCAATCTGCTGCGCTATGGCGGGATGCGGCCCGACCGCGACTGGATCCAGCTCGATCCGGCGCTCTCCTACGGCCTGACGGAATATCTGACCGTGCTGCAGGTGGTCGACCAGATGGGCTGGTCCCGGCGCCGCTTCATTCCCCACGGCGGCCATCAGCTCGCGCTCAACATGGCGGCGGGGCTCGGCCTCGGCGGATCGGAGTCCTATCCCGGCGTCTTCCATCCATTCGGCGGCTTCGCCGACGACTGCGTCATCCGCGACGGGCGCGCCACCCTGCACGACACGCCCGGCCTGGGCGTCGAGCTCAAACAGGTCCTGCACGCCCACCTCCGCAGCATTCTGGAGCTCGACTGATCCATGGCCGACGTCGTCATCACCGAATTCATGGATGAAGCCGCGGTGGACCTGATCCGGGCCCGCCACTCGGTCCACCACGATCCGGCGCTCGCTGACCGACAGGACGATATTCCGGGCCTGATCGCGGATGCGCGCGCGCTCATCGTGCGCAACCGGACCCAGGTGACCGACGCGCTGCTCGCCGCCGGGCCGAAACTGGAGGCGGTCGGCCGGCTCGGCGTCGGCCTCGACAACATCGACATGGCGGCCTGCAAGGCGCGGAACGTGACGGTGTTTCCGGCAACGGGCGCCAACGCGATCGCGGTGGCCGAATATGTGATCGCCACGGCGCTTGTGCTGGTGCGCGGCGCCTATCGCTCATCCGAGCGGCTGGTCGGCGGGGAGTTTCCCCGGGCGGAGTTCACGGGCGGGGAGCTCTACGGCCGCCGTCTCGGCCTCGTGGGCTTCGGCGGCATCGCGCGCGAGGTGGCGTTCCGCGCCCGGGCCCTTGGCATGACGATCTCCGCCTATGATCCGTTCGTGGCGGCCGACGATCCCGTCTGGGAGGGCGTCGAGCGGGTCGACGACATCGACCGGCTGGCGGCGGACTCCGATGTCATTTCCCTGCACGTTCCGCTGACCGACGCGACCCGCAACCTGTTCGGAGCGAAGACGATCGCGGCCATGAAGGACCGCGCCATCCTCATCAACACGGCCCGCGGCGGCATCATCGATGAGCCGGCGCTGGTTGCCGCCCTCAAGGCAGGCACGCTGGGCGGCGCTGCGATCGACGTGTTCGCGTCGGAACCGCTGAACGCGGAGACGGGCGCGACCTTCGCCGACTGTCCGAACCTGATCCTTACCCCGCACATCGGCGGCCTGACCGACGAGGCCAACGAGCGCGTCAGCCACCTCACGGCCGAAAACGTCCTGAAAGCCCTGGAGGCGGGCCGATGAGCGGCAAGACCGTCTCCCTCGACGACGCGATCGCCTATGTCGCCCGCGTGCTCGAGGCCAACCGCACCAGCGGACCGAACGCCCGCCGCGTTGCCGAGGCGCTGGTGCTGGCGGAGGCCGACGGGCTGAAGGGTCACGGGCTGTCGCGGCTGGACTCCTACGCGGCGCAGGCGGCGTCCGGGAAGGTCGACGGGTTCGCCGTGCCGTCGGTGGACCGGCGCGCCAGCGCGGCGCTTGCCGTCGACGGAGCCAACGGCTTCGCCTATCCGGCGATCGATCTCGCCATCGACGGGCTGGCGGGTCTGGCTCCGGTGACGGGGGTCGCGGCTGCGGGTATACGGCGGTCGCACCATTGCGGCGCGGCCGGCCACCATGTGGAACGCCTGGCCCAAAAGGGGCTGGTCGCGCTCCTGTTCGCCAACACGCCCGAGGCGATCGCGCCCTGGGGCGGTTCGAAGGCCGTCTTCGGGACCAATCCGATCGCCTTCGCCACGCCGGTGGCCGGCGAACTGCCGATGGTTGTCGACCTGTCGCTGTCGAAGGTGGCGCGCGGCAACATCATGAAGGCGAAGCAGGAGGGCCAGCCGATCCCGGAAGGGTGGGCGCTCGGTCCCGACGGCGCGCCGACCACGGACGCGGAGACCGCCCTGAAGGGCACCATGGTCGCCATGGGCGATGCCAAGGGCGCGGCGCTGGCACTGGTCGTGGAGATCCTGTCGGCCGGACTGACCGGCGCCAATTTCGCCACCGAGGCGACCAGCTTCTTCGATGCGGAAGGGGCGCCGCCCGGAACCGGCCAGCTCATCCTCGCCTTCGATCCGAGGGCCTTCGGCGGCGACGGGTTCGCGGCCCGCATGGCCGCGCTGGCGGAGTTGATCGAGGCTCAGGACGGAACGCGGCTTCCGGGCCGCCGGCGCATCGCGAACCGGGAAAAAGCGAGGCAGGAAGGCCTTGTCCTGCCGGCGGCGATGCTGGAAAAATTCGGGCCGGTCTAGATGCCAGTTCCGGCCGGGTGTGCTGTCTCTGGACGACCACCGCGCGCTACGCCGGCACGGGGGCCAATCAACAGATCCCGCGCCGACGGCAGGTCGGACAAAGGTGCGATCCAGGGCCTGTCAGGGGCGTCCGAACAGGGTGATCTGGATCGCCTCCAGATGGACGCGCATGGCGGCGGCCGCGCCGTCAGCGTCGCGTCGGGTCAGCGCGGCGAGGATCTCCGCGTGGTGGTCGCAATAGTCGAGCCGGCGGTTCTCCGAGAAGGTCTTTTTCTTCAGCTCGATCCAGGTGTTGCGATTGCGGATCGTGCGCAGGATGTCGTGCAGGCTCATCAGAAGTTCGTTGCGGGCGGCGGCGAAGATGCGCTGGTGGAACTCCGCGTCCCAGTGCTCGAAGCGCTCGGTCTCCCGGGCGCGCGAAGCCTCCTCGTGCGCCTCGGCGATGGCGTCCAGATCCGCCCGGCTCGCCATGGTCGCGGCGACGGCCGCCGTCGAGGGCTCCACGATGAAGCGGACCGCCATAAGGTCCGCCGGGGAAACCCCGGTGGTCCGCTGGACGATCCGGGCGATGTCCTCGTGATCCCGGGCGATGAAGCTGCCGCGGCCGACGTGACGGCGGATGGTGCCGTCGGCGACGATGGCCTCGACGGCCCGCCGCACCGTGTTGCGCGCCACGCCGTACTCCGCGGCCAGGTCGCGTTCGGGCGGAAGCCGGCTATCGCTTGCCCATTCACCCGCGGCGATGCGTGCGCGCAGGGACGTCTCGACATCGGAGGAAATCAGCTTCGGCACGGCTTGGTCCAATCTGATCCAATCATGAGCCAATTAGCGGGAAACAGCCCCGTCCGCAAGAACGACACCGTCTATTTGCCAGAATCCGGTTGCGGATACGCGGGAAGTGTGCGGATATTGGCTCAACAAAAACGAGATTGGTTCAAATAGGGGGAGGGGCGATGAAGGTCGCAACGGTGTCCATCGCCGGTGAGCGGCGGGTCGGCGAGGTGAGTGCGGACGGCCAGTCGATCGCCCCGTTCGATCTCCCCGTGGCCGAAGCCGACGACGGCGTTCTGGCCTTGATCCGGCGGGCCGGCGAAACCGTTCCAACCCACTCTCCGATATCGTTGTCTGAGGTGCAACTGGAGGCGCCGATCCCGCTGCCGAAGCGGAATGTCTTCTGCGTCGGCAAGAATTATCACGATCATGCCCACGAGTTCGCGCGCTCCGGGTTCGACTCCTCCGCCGCCTCCGGCGCGGTCCCCGCGCATCCGATCATCTTCTCCAAGGTACCGCAGTCGGTGGTCGCCAACGGCGCGGACGTAATCGTCGATCCGTCGGTGACCCAGGCCGTCGACTACGAGGCGGAGCTCGCGGTCATCATCGGCAAGGGCGGCCGCGGTATTCGTGCCGAGGACGCGTTCGACCACGTCTGGGGCTACACCATCGTCAACGACGTGACCGCCCGCGATCTCCAGGGCCGCTACAGCCAGTGGCTGATCGGCAAGTCCCAGGACACGTTCTGTCCGATGGGGCCGTTCGCGGTCACCCGCGACGAGATCGACATCGCCGACACGGAGATCTCCTGCACCGTCAACGGCGAGCTGCGCCAGCAGTCGAACACCCGGCTTCTGATCTTCGACATCCCGACCATCATCGAGACGATTTCCGCCGGCGTGACCCTGGAGCCGGGCGACGTCATCGCGACCGGTACGCCGGCCGGCGTCGGGATCGGCTTCGATCCGCCCAAATATCTCAAGTCCGGCGACGTGGTGCGCGTGGAGATCGCCGGCATCGGCGTCCTGGAGAACACGATCGTGGACCGCCGGCCATGACCACGGTCCGCGTCTCGGGGCTCGCGATCGAAACGGAGGGGGATGGCCCGCCGGTCGTTCTGGTGCACGGCCTCGGGGGGACATCCAACAGCTTCCAGCCCCTTCTCGGTGCGATGTCGGGCTTTCGCCTGGTCCGGCCGGACCTGCCGGGCGCGGGCCGCTCGGCCCTTCAGGCCGGAAAGCCGTCCGTGGAGGCGATCGTGGACGCGCTCACCGCGGCGATGGGGCATCTCGGGATATCCCGCGCCCACTTCGTGGGGCATTCGTTCGGCACGCTGGTGGTCCAGCATCTCGCGGCCCGGACCCCGGAGCTGGCGGCGAGCCTGACCCTGTTCGGCCCGATCCTGGAGCCGCTCGATGCGGCGCGCGACCGGCTTCGGGCCCGGGCGGATCTGGCCCGGCGCGACGGCATGGACGTCGTCGCCGACCAGCTGATCGAAGGCTCGCTGTCGGGTGCGACCCGGGCCGACAACCCGCTCGCCGCCGCCTATCTGCGCGAGACCCATATGCGCCAGGACGCGGAAGGCTTCGCCCGCTCCTGCGAGGCGCTGGCGGGCGCCGAAAAGGCCGATCATCGGCAGATTTCCTGCCCGGCGCTGATCGTCACCGGCGACGAGGACGGGGTGGGCCCGCCCTCCGTGGCGCGCGAGCTGGGAGACTGCCTGGCACAGGCCAAAGTGGTGGTGCTCGACCGCTGCGGACACTGGACCCCCCTCGAAAGACCGCGAGAATGCGGTAGGCTCCTGTCGGAGTTCGTGAGGGGACTGCCGATCTAACGCCGGCAAGAAGACCGGCGGCCACGGTGCGACATCGGCGCAAAAAGCCGAGCGCCCGTCGGTCGAAACGAGGAAACGCTTGCAGTGTGCCGCCGAAGAATGCGGCTGCTGCCTCTATGGGAGGAGACCGTCTATGGCGGACGATGCGTTCGGCTGGAACGGCAATGGCAGCGGTGCCGTCCTGTTCACCAATGTGCGGGTGCTCGACGGTACGGGGGAGTATCCCTACACCGGCGAAGTCCTGGTCCAGGGCAACCGGATCAAGCAAATCACCCGCGGCTCGTCCCGCTTCGGCTCGCCCTCGGTGAGCGGCGGCGTGACCCAGATCGACGGCATGGGCGCGACGCTGATGCCCGGCCTCATCGACGCCCATCTGCATCTGTCCTGGAACAACGCGCCGGGCATCGATCCCATCCAGATGATGGAGCTGGAAGAGCACATGCTCGTCACCATGGAGATGGCGAAGCTGGTGCTGGACGCGGGCTTCACGGCCGGGCGGGGGGCGGCGGCGGCCAAGCCGCGCCTCGACGTGGTCGCCAAGCGCTTCATCAACGAGGGCCGCTTCCCCGGCCCGCGCTATCTGGCCGCCGGGCCGGAAATCACCACCGTGGGCGGGCTCGGCGACGCCGCGCCGTCCCACATTCCCCACGAGGGCCTCAATCTCGGCATGGTGGTGTCGGGGCCGGAGGAGGTGCGCCGCACCGTGCGGCTCCTGATCAAGTACGGCGTGGATTCCATCAAGCTCAACCTGTCCGGCGAGGAGATCACGGGCATGGGCGCGGAAGAGACGCCGATGTCGGAAGAGGAGGTGGCGATGGCCGCCTCCGAGGCGCGCTGCCGCAACCGCGTGCTGTCGGCCCACGCCCGCTCGTCCGGCTCGGTCAAGCAGTGCATCCGCCACGGGATCCAGAACATCTACCACGCCTCGTTCGCCGACGAGGAGGCGCTCGACATGCTCGAGGCCGCCAAGGACAAGCACTTCGTGGCCCCCGGCATCGCCTGGCTGATTCACACGGCCCGCCACGCCGGCGACTACGGGATCAAGCCCGGCTCGCCGGTGACCCAGCTCTACGAGCGCGAGCTGGAGATGTGCGTGGAGACCATGAAGAAGATGCACCGGCGCGGCATCCGGGTCTGCATCGGCGGCGACTACGGCTTCGCCTGGACGCCCCAGGGCACCAACGCCAAGGACCTGGAATATTTCGTCAACCTGCTCGGCTTCTCGCCGATGGAGGCGATCCTGGCCGGCACCAAGTACGGCGGCGAGATCATGAACATGGGCGATGAGCTCGGCATGGTGAAGGAGGGCTACCTCGCCGACCTGCTGCTGGTCGACGGCGACCCGGTCGCCGACGTGCGCATTCTGCAGGACAAGAGCCGTCTGCTGGCAATCATGAAGGACGGCAAGTTCCACAAGGCGCCGAAGATGAACGAGCAGCGGCGGCGGCTGAGCGCATGAGCATGCGCGACTCCGCCTCCACGGCGATCGCAGCGGCAAGCCTCGGCCGCAGGCCGCTCTGGGTGGGCCTGGCGCTCGTCGGCGCCGCCATCCTGGTCTGGCTGGTGGTCGGGCTGTGGCCGGACTGGCTGAACGCCATCCTCCTGTCGAAGAAGGCGTTCGTGAGCGCCATCCTCAACGGGCTGACGCTCGCCGGGCTCTATTTCCTGGTCGCCAGCGGCTTCACGCTGGTGTTCGGGCTGATGCGCAACGTCAACCTGGCCCACGGCTCGCTCTATCTGCTCGGCGCCTATATCGGCTACGAGGTCGCCACCCGGACCGGCTACTGGCTGATCGGGGTCGCGGCCGGCTTTCTGGTGCTCGCCGTGGTCGGCATCCTGATGCAGGTGATCGTGTTCCGCCGGCTGGAGGGCGATGACCTGCGCCAGACGCTGGTGACCATCGGCATCTCGATCGTCGCCGCCGACCTGATGCTCGCGGTCTGGGGCGGCACCACCTACCAGATCACGCCGCCGCTCTGGCTGGAGGGCGCGGTGCAGACGCCGATCCTGCTGGCCGTCCGCTCCAACGGCAGCCCGGTCTATCTGCCCTATCCGTTCTTCCGCCTGGTCGTGCTGTTCCTCGCCATCGCGATCGGCGTCGGACTGTGGCTGATGCTGAACAAGACGCGGGTCGGCATGATGATCCGCGCTGGCGTTGACGACCGGGCGATGCTGTCGGCCTCGGGCGTGAACGTCCACGCGGTCTTCGCCATCGTCTTCGCGGTCGGCGCCGGGCTGGCGGGTCTCGCCGGCGTCATTGGCGGATCCGCCCTGTCGGTCGCGCCCGGAGAGGACGTGCGCTATCTGCTTGCATCCCTCGTCGTGGTCATCGTCGGCGGCATGGGCTCCATCATGGGTGCGGCGATCGGGGCGCTCCTGATCGGCCTCGCCGAGCAGATCGGGCTGATCTACTTTCCCACCTACGGCGTCGTGCTGACCTTCGTCATCATGGTGGTGACGCTGGCGATCCGGCCCCAGGGCATCATGGGGAAAGCGCGATGACGCTGGTGGCCACCGACCGGACCCGCACGCCCGGCCTTCTGGAGCGCATCGGCGCGCCGCATCTGGCGCTGGGCGCGCTGCTCCTGCTCTATCCCGCGATCGCCTCCGACTTCTTCCTCACCCAGATCGGCGGCTTCTCGCTGCTCATGGGCCTGCTCGGCCTCTCGCTGATGCTTCTGGCGGGCTACGGCGGCATGGTCAGCCTCGCCCAGATCACGATTGCCGGCGTCGCCGCCTATTCCGTCGCGATCTTCGGCGAAAACAACACCGGCGTGCTCGGACTGGGCTGGCCGTGGTGGCTCACGGTGCCGCTGGCGGTCGGTCTCGCCGGCATCGTCTCCGCCCTGATCGGCGCGATTTCGGTGCGCACCGAGGGCATCTACACGATCATGATCACCCTCGCGATCGCGACCGGGTTCTACTACTTCACCAATCAGAACTACGCGATTTTCAACGGCCATTCCGGGTTCGCGGGCATCAAGGCCCCGGTCTTCTGGGGCATCAACTGGCGCGATCCGCTGCCGTTCTACTATCTGTGCCTCGCCGTCGCCGTGGTCTGCTACGCCGCCGTCCTCTACGGCGCGCGCTCCACCTTCGGACTGACGCTGCAGGCCGTGCGCGACAACCAGCGCCGGATGCGGGCGATCGGCTACGACGTGACCGCCCACAAGGTGTTCGCATGGTTCCTGGCCGGTATCATCGCCGGGCTCGCGGGTGTGCTCCTGGTCTGGTTCAACGGCCGCGTGTCGCCGGGAACCGTCAGCGTCCAGGCCGCCATCAGCGTGCTGGTGATCGCCGTGGTCGGTGGGCTCCGCCATCCGATCGGCCCGTTCCTCGGGGCCCTGATCTACGTGATGCTCGAGGTGTTCGCCATCGATCTGGTCGGCGCGGAACGCTTCAACACGCTGATCGGGCTCGTTTTCCTGCTCATCGTCTTCGTATCGCCCGACGGGATCCTCGGCCTATTGCGCCAGATCGGTCCCGGACTGGCGGACAAGCCGCTCCGCCCCGACGACTAGAGGGCGGAGACCGGAACCATAAAGAAAACGCAAGGGAGGATACCATGCAGCTACACAGAAGGACGGTTCTCGCGCTGGCGCTGGCCACGGGGCTCGCCGCTCCGTCGGTCGCCATCGCCCAGGACAGCGACACCATCAAGATCGGCGTTCTCGCCACGCTGGAAGGGGCCTTCACGGTCCTCGGCGAGGACGGACTGCGCGGCGCCATGACGGCGGTGGACGAAAACAACGGCGAAGTCGCCGGCAAGAAGATCGAAATCGTCCGCGGCTCGTCCGACGCGTCCCCCGACAGCGCCGTCCAGGCGGCCCGCAAGCTGGTCGAGCAGGAGGGCGTGAAGGTCCTTGTCGGACCGCTTTCTGGTGACGAAGGCATCGCCATCAAGGAGTACGCCAAGACCCAGCCGGACGTGACGTTCCTGAACGGCACGTCGGCCGCCCAGGACACGACGCTGCGCGAGCCGGCGGAGAACTTCTTCCGCTTCTCCACCGACGGCGCCCAGTGGATGGCCGGTCTCGGCGAGTATGCCTTCAATGAGAAGGGCTATCGCAACGTCGCCACCGTGGCGGAAGACTATTCCTTCCCCTACACCCAGGTGTTCGGCTTCATGGCCGAGTTCTGCAAGGAAGGCGGCAAGGTGCCGTCCAAGTCCTGGGTTCCGATCGGCAACAAGGACTACTCCTCGGTGATCGCCACGATCCCGGCCGATGTCGACGCGATCTACGTCGCGCTGGGCGGAGCCGACGCGGTCAACTTCCTCAGCCAGTACCAGCAGGCCGGCGGCACCGCGCCGCTCATCGGCGGTTCGATCACGGTCGACCAGACGGTGCTGACCAGCAAGGGCCGGATCCACGACATCCTGATCGGCACGCCCTCCGCCGGTCCGATCGCCGACAGCCTGGATACGCCGGCATGGAACGCCTTCGTCGAGGACTACAAGAAGCAGGACGGCGCGTTCCCGTCTCCGTCGCTCTTCGCCCACGGCTACTACGTCAACATGAAGGCGTTGCTGGCGGCCCTTGAAGAGGTCAACGGGGACGTGTCCGACGGCGGCGAGAAGCTGCGGGCCGCGCTTTCCGACCTGACCGTCGACACGCCGACCGGCGAAGTGTCCGTCGACGACAACCGCAACGCCATCGCCAACATCTACATCACCGAAGTGGCCGAGCGGGAAGACGGAACCCTCTACAACAAGCTCGTCGAAACGGTAGAGCAGGTGAACCAGACGCTCGGGATCCCGCAGGACGAGTTCATGGCCCTCGGCCAGGTCAGCCGGGACAATCCCAGCTGCGAATAGGCTGAGCGAACGGAAGCGACGAGGGCAATGACCGTGGCGGAACCTGGTCTCGCGACCCGCCTCCAGAGCACGGGCGCGCATGCGCTCGACCTCGACGGCGTCGGCCGTCACTTCGGCGCCCTCGTCGCGCTTTCCGGCATCACCATGCGGATCGGTGCCGGGGAGCGCCGGGCCGTGCTCGGCTCGAACGGGGCCGGCAAGACGACCCTGTTCAACACCATCACCGGCGATTTCCTGCCGAGCGAGGGGCGCATCCGTTTCTTCGGCGAGGACATCACCGATCTTCCGACCCACGAACGGATCCGCCGGGGCCTCCGGCGGACCTACCAGATCTCCCAACTGTTCGGCAGCCTGAGCGTCCTGGACTCCGTCTATCTGGCCTGCCGCGGCGTGTCCCGGCGGCGGTTCTCTCTCCTCAGGCCGCGGCGTGACGACGTGAACATGGCCCAGGCCGAACTCATCGTGCACGCCACCCATCTGGACGACGACCGGGAGCGGCAGGTGGCGACGCTGAGCCACGGTCAGCAGCGCCAGCTGGAAATCGCGCTGGCGCTGGCCGGCGCGCCCCGGTTCATTCTCTTCGACGAGCCTGCGGCCGGCCTCTCGCCGACCGAGCGCCGGGATCTGGTCGAGATCCTCAACGCGCTGCCGTCGCATATCGGCTACATCATCATCGAGCACGATCTGGACGTCGCCCTGCGGGTCTCCGACTACGTGTCGATGATGCACGGCGGCGAACTCTTCAAGGAAGGCACGCCGGACGAGATCGAGCAGGATCCCCAGGTCCAGGAAATCTATCTGGGAGGCGGCCATGGCTGATCGTGCCGCTCGCACCCCGGCTCTCAAGATCGACGATCTGCAGGTCTATTACGGCGAATCCCATGCGCTGCAGGGGGTCACGCTGACGCTCGAGGCGGGCGTTCTGGCGGTGGTTGGCCGAAACGGCATGGGCAAGACCACGCTGTGCAACACCATCGTCGGGCTCAAGGCCGCCCAGGGCGGATCGATCCGCATGTCCGGCCGCGAGATTTCCCGTCTCGAGCCGCACATGATCCAGCGGCTCGGCGTCGGCTACGTGCCCCAGGGCCGGCGGGTCTGGCCGAGCCTCTCGGTCGACGAGCATCTGCGCCTGGTCGCGCCGCGCAATCCGGACGCGAGCTGGACCGTGGACCGGGTCTACCAGACCTTCCCCCGGCTCGCCGAACGGCGGACCAGCGGCGGCTCGCAGCTCTCCGGCGGCGAACAGCAGATGCTCGCCATCTCCCGCGCCCTGCTCGGCAATCCGAAGCTCCTGATCATGGACGAGCCGACCGAAGGCCTCGCGCCGGTCATCGTCGAGCAGGTCGAGAGGATGCTGGTGGAGCTGGGCGAGGAGGGCGAGATGGCCGTCCTCGTGATCGAGCAGAACATCGGCGTGGCCACCGGTGTCTCCGACCATGTGGCGATCATGGTCAACGGGCAGATCAACCGGATCCTTGAGGCGTCCGCGCTGGCGGCGGACCGCGATCTCCAGCAGCGGCTGCTGGGGGTTGGACGGCATGCCGAGGAAGCCGCTCCCGAGCCCGAGCCGCACCCGTCCGGCGAAAGCGTCCAGGACACGCTTGCGGAGGTCTACCGGGTCGAGCGCGGCGGCACCAGCGGTCTGGTCCAGGGCGACGGCAACATGGCGCTCGCCTCGTCGCTGCCGAACCGCTGGGCGATGCCGGCGGAAAGCCTGCGCCGGCCAGCCGCGTCGGCTCGGGAGGAGGCGAAGAAGCCGGCGGACATCTTCGCGGTGCCCTTCTCCGAACGGATCGGCAAGACGGCCATCGTGGCGGGAACCTTCGATACCAAGGGGCCCGAGCTCATGTTCGTCCGCGACCGGCTCAAGGCGCTCGGCATCGCGGTCAGGACCGTCGACCTGTCCACGTCCGGCAAGCCGTCCCGGGCGGACGTCACGCCGCTCCAGGTTGCGAGCCAGCACCCGCTCGGCTCGTCGGCGGTGTTCTCCGGCGATCGCGGCGGCGCCGTCACGGCGATGGCGGAAGCGTTCGCGCGCTGGGTCGACCGGGAGCGGCACATCGGCGGCATCATCTCGGCCGGCGGGTCCGGCGGGACGTCGCTGGCCACGGCCGGAATGCGGGCGCTGCCGGTCGGCATTCCCAAGGTCATGGTGTCCACCGTGGCGGCCGGCGAGGTCAGCCAGTATGTCGGCGCGAGCGACATCCTGATGATGCACTCGGTCGCCGACGTGCAGGGGCTCAACTCCATCACCGAGCAGGTGCTGTCGAACGCGGCCCATGCGCTGGCCGGAATGATCGCGCAGATGCCGACGCGGGAGGCGTACGAGGCCAAGCGCAAGCTCGCCCGCCCGGCCCTCGGCATCACCATGTTCGGCGTCACCACGACCTGCGTGCAGGGGCTGGTGAAGCGCATGGAGGGCGAGTTCGACTGCCTCGTCTTCCACGCCACGGGAACCGGCGGCCGCGCGATGGAAGCGCTCGGCCATTCGGGCCTGCTGGCCGGGTTCCTGGACGTCACCACCACCGAGGTGGCCGACATGCTGGTCGGTGGGGTCTTCGCGGCCGACGAAGAGCGCTTCGGCGCCGCGATCCGGACGGGCCTGCCCTATGTCGGCTCGGTCGGGGCACTGGACATGGTCAATTTCGGTCCCCGGGACACCGTCCCGGAGCGGTTCCAGAGCCGGAAGTTCGTGATCCACAATCCGAACGTGACCCTGATGCGGACCACCCGGGACGAGAACCGGCAGATCGGTGAATGGATCGGCGAGCGGCTGAACCGGATGGAGGGGCCGGTCCGGTTCCTGTTGCCGGAAGGCGGCGTCTCGGCCCTCGACCGTCCGGGCCAGCCCTTCCACGACCCCGAGGCCGACGCGGCCCTGTTCGAGGCGCTGGAGCGGACCGTCCGACAGACCGGGCGGCGGCGGATCGAGCGGGTCTCCGCCAACATCAACGACGACACTTTCATCGATGCGCTCGCGGCTGCCTACCGCGCGATCGCATCGCCGGTGAGCATGAGGGCCTAGATGCGGTTTGAGCGAAGCGATCTCGTAGCGAGATTTCAGGAGATGAAGCGGGCCGGCCAGCCGATCGTCGGCGGCGGCGCCGGAACCGGGTTGTCGGCCAAGTGCGAGGAAGCCGGCGGGATCGACCTCATCGTGATCTACAATTCCGGCCGCTACCGCATGGCCGGCCGCGGCTCGCTGTCGGGCCTCCTCGCCTACGGAAACGCCAACGAGATCGTCGTGGAAATGGGCCGGGAGATCCTGCCGGTGGTCAGCCGGACGCCGGTTCTGGCCGGGGTCAACGGTACCGATCCGTTCTGCCTGTTCGACAGCTTCCTCGATCAGCTCAAGGCGATGGGGTTCGCCGGCATCCAGAACTTCCCGACCGTCGGACTGATCGACGGCACCTTCCGGGCCAATCTGGAAGAGACGGGCATGTCCTATTCGCTGGAGATCGATCTGGTCCGGCTCGCCCATGAGAAGGACATGCTGACGACGCCTTACGTGTTCTCCGCCGACGAGGCCACGGAGATGGCGAAGGCGGGCGCGGACATCATCGTCTGCCATCTCGGCCTGACCACCGGCGGATCGATCGGCGCCCACACGGCCCTGAAGCTGGAGGACTGCCCGGCGCTGGTGGACGAATGGGCGGAGGCCGCACTCGCCGTCAACCGCGATGCGATCGTGCTGGTTCACGGCGGGCCGGTCTCGTCGCCGGAGGACGCGGCCTACGTGCTCGCCAACACGGAGTACTGCCACGGCTTCTACGGCGCTTCGTCGATGGAGCGGCTTCCGACCGAGACGGCCCTGACCAAGCAAACGCGCAGGTTCAAGGCGATCGCCGAAACGGCCGGCAAACAGACAAGTTAGAGCAAAAGTGTCCGGCGCCCGGACGGGCGGAACGGACGCGGCTCGGGGAGGAGAAAGAGATGGACGCAAACACGTTTGGAACCCTGCTGCTCTGGCTGATTGCGGCAGCCATCGTCGTCATCGTGCTGGTCTATCTGCTGCGCTGGCTCTACCGGCGATCGACCAAGGAGACCGCGTTCGTCCGCACCGGCTTCCTCGGTGAGAAGGTGGTGGTCAACGGCGGTGCCTTCGTGATCCCGGTGCTGCACGAGATCACCCCGGTGAACATGAACGTGCTCAGGATCGCGCTCGCCCGCGAGCACGACCGGGCCCTGATCACCAAGAACCGGATGCGCGTCGACATCTCGGCGGAGTTCTTCGTCCGCGTGCAGGCGACCCGCGAGGCGGTGGGGGCCGCCGCCCAGACGCTGGGTCGGCGCACGCTGCAGGAAGACGGCATCCGCGATCTTCTGGAGGGCAAGTTCGCCTCCGCGATGCGGACCATCGCGGCCCAGATGTCGCTGGAGGAGCTGCACGAACAGCGCCGCGGCTACGCCGACCAGGTCCGCGAGCTTGCCGGCGAGGCGCTCGCCGCCAACGGCCTGGAGCTGGAAAGCGTCGCGATCGTCGATCTGGACCAGACCAGCCTGGACCATTTCGATCCGGCCAACGCCTTCGACGCGGAAGGCCTGACCCAACTCACCGAAGCGATCGAGAACCGCCGGAGGATGCGCAACGAGATCGAGCAGCGGTCGCTGGTCGATATCCGCAACCAGAACCTGGAGTCCCAGCGGAAGGTCTTCGAGATCGAGCGGGAGACCGAGTATGCCCGGCTCGAGCAGGAGCGGGAGGTGGAATCCCGCCGGGCGGTCCAGCGCGCCGAACTGGCCAAGGAGCGGGCGCTGCGCGAGCAGGAGGCCGAACAGGCCCAGCTGTCCTCCCGCGAAGCGATCGAGAAAGCCAGGCTTGCCCAGGAAACGGCAATCACCGAAGAGCGCATCCGCAACGAGGAGGAGACCCAGCGCCGGGAGATCGCGCGGCGCAGGGCGCTCGACGAGGCGGAACTGAAGACCCGCGAACTTACCGAGCGCGAGCAGATCGGTCTCGAACTCGCGCTGGAGAAGGCCCGGATCGATCGCGAGCGGGAACAGCGCGAGATGGAGATCGCGCGGCAGAAGGCCCTGGAGATCCTGGAATACGACCGGCAGATCGCGCTGGCCGAAAAGGCGACCTCGGTCACCCGGGCCGAAGCGGAGAAGCGCCGCATCGAGATCGTGGAAAACCAGCAGACCGAAGCCGAGCGCATCGCCCAGGAGCGGGCGGTCGACGAGGTGCGGATCGCCCGGGAACGTCATCTGGAGGGTCTGCAGATCGCCAAGCGGCAGGCCTTCGAGGAGGCGGAGATCGCCTCTGCGGAGGAGGTCGAGCGGGCCCGCATCGCCACCGAGCGCGGGCTCGAGGAAGCCCGGATCGCCAAGCAGCGCGACCTGCGCCAGCTCGAGACCGAGCGGGACAAGGCGATCGAACTGGCCGAGATCCTCAAGGCGATCGAAGTGGCGAAGAAGTCCCAGGAGCGCTCGTCGGCGCTCGCCGCCGCCGAAGCCGTGCGGGCCAAGGTCATTCAGGCGGAAGAGCAGGCGATCACCACCCGCGAACGGGAGATCGCCGAGCGTCGCAAGCTCACCGACCTGATTTCCGCGGCCAAGGAAGCCGAGCGGGAGGGACTGCGACTTACCGCGCGGGCGGATGCGGAGATGAAGGCGGCCCGAAGCCGCGCCGAGGCGGAGAAGATCACCGCGGAAGCGTCGGCGGAAGCGGAGAAGATCCGCGTGCTGGCCGCCGCCGAGCGGTATCAGGTCGATGCCAAGGGCGCCAAGCAGATCAACGAGGCGGAGAACGTCCTCAGCGAGGATGCCCGCGCCGGACGTCTCCGGGAGAAGCTCCTGGAACGGCTGGAGGGGATCGTGCGCGAGAGCGTGCGGCCGATGGAGAAGATCGAGGGCATCAAGATCCTCCATGTGGACGGGGTCACCGGCGGCGGCGACGGTGGCGGCGGCAAGAACGTCACCGACGAGGTGATCGATTCCGCGCTGCGCTACCGGGTCCAGGCGCCGATGATCGACAATTTGATGAAGGAGATCGGCATCGAGGGCGGCAGCCTCGGCCGGATGACCGACGTGCTCCGCGACGCCAAGGACATCGCCCAGCTCAGCAAGGGCAAAGGCAAGGGCGGCGATGCAAAGGGACAGGGCTCGGAGAAGGACGATGACTCGGACCGGGATCGGTAGAGCAAATCCAGGAAAAGTGGGGACCGGTTTTGCCGCGAGGGCTTTTCTCGCTCACGCCGGCTCGCTCGGCTCGCGGCTCCGCGAGGGCGGCCTCTCGGCCGGCGCGCGGTCGCGCGCTGGCTCCGCAATTCCGGCAAAAGCGGTTGCCGGTACTGGAGGCCATCGCCCATGACCAAGGTCTACATTTCCTCGGTCATCCCCGCGCCGGCCGCCGACGTCTGGCAGGTGATCCGGGACTTCAACGGCCTGCCGAGCTGGACGCCGTTCGTGGCGGAAAGCCGCATCGAGCAGAACGATCCGTCGGACCGGGTCGGCTGCGTGCGGAACTTCCGTCTCAAGGACGGCGGTCTGATCCGGGAGCGGCTGCTGGCGCTGTCGGACTTTGACATGTCCTGCACCTATTCGATCCTGGAAAGCCCGATGGGGGTGGAAAACTACGTCTCGACCCTGTCGGTCACGCCCATCACCGACGGCAACCAGACCTTTGCCGAATGGGAGGCGGATTTCGACGCCCCGCCCGACCGGGAACGCGAGCTGGTCCGGCAGATCGGGACAGGCGTGTTCCAGGCCGGCCTCACCGCCCTGAAGGAGCGCTTCCGGCGGTGAGATCCGGGCGGAGACATGCCGCACGGCCGGGGGCCGAGCCGTAATGGTGAGCATCGTCGAAAGCACGGTGATCGAGGCGCCGATCGAGGCGGTCTGGCGGGTGCTGCGCGACTTCAACAGCCACGTCCACTGGCATCCGGCGATCGCTGCGAGCGAAATCGAGGGCGGCCTGGCCCCGGATGCGGTCGGTGCGGTCAGGCGGTTTCACCTGGCCGATGGCGCGATGCTGCGCGAACAGCTGATCGATCTCGACGACCGCGCCCGCGAACTCACCTACTGCCTCATCGAGGGGCCGCTGCCGCTGTTCGACTATGTCGCCTCGATCCGGCTGCGGCCGGTGACTGATACCGGGTCGACCTTCTGGGAGTGGCGCTCGACCTTCCGTCCACCGCCGGGCGAGCGCGACGCGCTGACCGCGCTGGTGCGCGACCAGATCTACCGGGCAGGTTTCCGGGCGCTCGGACCGTATCTGGGGGCCGGGGCGCGGCCGTCTCACCCGGTCGCGCCCCGGCCTGCAGCTCCGGCCTCCGAACCGCAGCCGTCCCGTCCGGTGGAACGCCCCGCTCCGGCTCCTTCAGTCCAGTCCGGCCCGGACAACGAAACACAAGCGATCGTGGTCGATCGCTATGGCGGACCGGAGGAACTGGTTCCCCGCCTGGTTCCCGTCGCGCCGCCGGGGCCGGGCGAGGTCCAGATCCGTCATGCGGTCGTCGGGGTGAACTTCATCGACATCTACTGCCGCACCGGCTTCTTCGACCTGCTGCAGCCGCCGGGCGTCCCGGGCATGGAGGCTGTCGGCCGGATCGTCGCGGTGGGGGACGGGGTCCACTCCGTGCGGCCGGGCGACCGGGTCGGCTATGCCTGTCCGCCGGTCGGGGCCTATTGCGCGCTTCGGACCATGGCGCCGGATCTGATGGTGCGGCTGCCCGATGCGCTCGACGACGAGACCGCCGCAGCCGGTCTTCTGAAGGGGGTGACGGCGAGCTTCCTGCTCCACGAGGTGCATCCGGTGCGGCGCGGCGAGGTCGTCGTCGTGCATGCGGCCTCGGGCGGCGTCGGAACGCTTCTGACCCAATGGGCCGTGGCACTGGGCGCGCGGGTGGTGGCGACGGTCTCGACCGAGGCCAAGGCGGGAATTCCGAGGGCCGCCGGCGCGGAACGCGTCGTCGTGCGGGAGCGGGAGGATTTCGTGACGGCGGTGCGCGAGGTATCCGGCGGGCGCGGCGCGGATGTGGTGTTCGACGCGATCGGGCGGGACAGCTTTCAGGCGTCGGTGGACGCGCTTGCGGTCACCGGCCATCTGGTCAGCTTCGGCCAGGCGTCTGGGCCGATCGGCGACTGGGACATCGGCAGCTTCGCCTCCAAGTCGGCCCGCATCTCGCGACCCAACTACGGCCACTATACCGACACAGCGGAGAAGATGAGCCGGCACGCCAGCCGGTTCTTCGCGGCGCTGGAGGCCGGGATCCTCCGCGTGGCGCCGCCCACCCGCTATTTTCTCGACGACGCGGCGGGCGCCCATCGCGATCTGGAGAGCGGCCGGACCACGGGCTCCATCGTTCTGATCCCCGACTGATCCTTCGCCGGCTTAGAAGCTTGGGCGCCGCGGGGTTTTGGGCCGCGCCTCCGCGGAGCGCTCACTCGGCTGCGACGGCCTCTGCGGCTACCCGAAAGCGGGCCGTGGCGGGATCGGCGTCGTAAAATCGCGTATAGCGCTTCGCGTTTCGCGCCAGCCAGGCAACGTCCTCGATGAGGCCGTCGGCCTTCGCGTCGCTCATCAGATACGAAAGGTTGAGCCGAACCCAGCCGGGCTTCTCCAGTTCGTGGCCGGCCTGAAGCTGATCGAACAGGCGCTCGGAGGTGGCGCGATCGATCCCGAGCAGACGGTGACCGTAGGGTCCCGCGCAGGCGCATCCGCCGCGCGCCTGGATGCCGAGAACGTCGCTCAGCATGCGGGTGAAAAGCTGCTGGTGGACCGGGGTTCCGGCTGCCGTCGTCACCTGGAACGAGAAGATGGGCAGCCGCGGTCCGGCCGTCGGGGAGCCGAGAAGACGGATCTCGCTCACGTCGCGCCAGGCTCCGAGCGCCCGCGCGACCAGCTCGGTGTTGCGGGCGGCGATCCACTCCGCTCCGATGGCGTCCTTGACCATGACCGCGAGTGCGGCGCGGATGTCGCCGATCACGTTGGGCGTGCCTGCTTCCTCGCGCGCCTCGACGGCGCGGCTGTAGGCGTGGCCCCAGGGGGAGACGAAGGAGACCGAGCCGCCGCCCGGCGCGGTGGGGGTCGTCCGACGCACGATGCTGTCGCGCACGGCGAGCACGCCGGAGGCACCGGGGCCGCCGACGAACTTGTGCGGCGAGAAGACAATGGCGTCCTTCAGCGCGTCCGGCGCCGGCGCCATGTCCATGGGCAGGTAGGGACCGCCGCCGGCATAGTCCCAGATGGCGATCGCCCCGTGTGCCTTCAGGCAGCGGGTGACAGTGACCGTATCGGTCAGGATGCCGGTCACGTTGGAGGCGGCGGAGAAACTGCCGACGATCAGGTCGGCTCCCGCAGCCGCCTTGAGCGCGGCGGTCAGGGCCGCCATGTCGACGCCGCCGTCGGCCGCTTCCGGGATCTCCTGGACTTCCGCTCCGCATTCGCGCCAGGGCAGGATGTTGGAGTGGTGCTCGTAGGGGCCGGTCAGAACCATGACCCGCTCGCCGCTCGCGCAGCGGCGGGCGATGTCGAGCAGGCCGACGATCCGGTTGATGCCCGACGTCGCGCCGCTACCCGTGAAGATCACGTGGCCGTCGGCCTCGACGTTCAGCGAGGCGGCGATGGCCGCCCGTGCCTCGGCCCGCATCCGGGTCATCGTCTCCCCGCAGAACGAGGCTTCGGTGTGGCTGTTGGCGTAGAAGGGCAGGACTTCGTCGCGGACGAAATCCTCGATCTGCGCGAGCGCGCGCCCAGACGCCACGTAGTCGGCGTAGAGCAGCGGCTTGCGCCCGAAGGGCGTCTCGATCTCCACGCCTTCGCCGATCAGGCCGGCCCGGAGCGCGTCCACGAGGTTCGGGATCTGAAGCGACCGGCGAAAGCGCGCAAGCGGGGTCATGGGGGCGTTCCTTCGAATGGCGGTGAAACCGGCGCATCCGCCCTCAGGCTGATGCGATCCGACGAGGGTGCCCCAAGCGATTCGGAATTTTGGTCGAAATGACCCACAGATTTGATCTACCTTCGATGAAATGATCGAAGAAAGGCCGAATATGGATGAGATTGATCTGAAAATTCTGGCCGCGCTCCAGCAGGCGCCGGACCTGTCCCAGCGCGAGCTTGCCGAGCGGGTCAGCCTGTCCCAGAACGCCTGCTGGCGGCGGCTGCGAAAGCTGGAGGAAAGCGGGGTGATCGTCGGTCGGAGCCTCAGGCTCGACCGCAGCGCGCTCGGCCTGGATCTGATCGTCTTCGCGATGCTGCGCACCCGGAGCCATTCGGCGGACTGGCTGGAGAAGTTCCGGCGCCACGTCGCCACCATCCCGGAGGTGATCGATTTCTACCGGATCAGCGGCGACTACGACTACATGCTGAAGATCGCGGCCCGCGACATGGCGAGCTACGACCGGGTCTATCAGCGGCTGATCGAGAAGGTCGAGCTGGACAACGTCACCTCCTATTTCGCGATGGAGGCGATCTTCGACAATCGGCCGCTGCCGTTGCGCTGAGGCGGTGCCGGCCGGACCGGGGCGGTGGTCAGAGAACCGGGTTGGGCCGTTCGGCGACCAGCTCGGTCAGGATCCGGCCGGTTCCGCAGGCCTGGGTCCAGCCGTTGGAGCCGTGGCCGACATTGAGGAAGAGATTGGGGTACCGGGTCACCTCCACCCGGGAGGGACCATCCGGCGTCATCGGCCGGAAGCCATGCCAGTACTCGGCGGTGCCGAAATCAGCCGCATCGGGAAACAGGGCTGCCACCCGGTCGCGGAGGCCGTCGAGGGCCGGCTTCGGCATCGCCGGGTCGAAACCCGCGAGTTCGGCGACGCCGGCCGCGCGAAGGCGGTTGCCGAGCCGGGTGATCATGACCTTGGAATGCTCGTCCATCACCGAGGACCGCGGCGCGCCGTCCGGGTCGGTGATCGCCGCGGTCAGCGAATAGCCCTTTACCGGATAGATCGGAACGCGGATCCCGAGCGGGTCGAGCAGCTTCGGCGCCCACGGCCCGGTCGCGACCACCACGGCATCGGCATCCACCGGGCCGAGCGGCGTCTCCACACCCGTCACCCGGCCGGCATCGGCGCGGATCCGGCGGACCTTCGTGCCGAACCGGAAACGGCAGCCCCTGGCTTCTGCCAGGCGCGCCAGTTCGCGGCAGAACAGATGGCAGTCGCCGACCTCGTCGGTGGGAAGCTGCAGGGCGCCGGTGAGGGTCTCGCGCGACCGCGCCAACGCCGGCTCCACCGCGATCGCCTCGTCCGGCGACAGGAGCCGGTGCTCGATGCCGAGATCGGCCAGCACCTTCGCCGAGCGGGCGCCGCCCTCCGCCTCCTCCTGCGTTGCGAAGATCTGCAGCACCCCGCCGGTCCCGTGGTCGTAGGCGATCCCGGTTTCTTCGCGCAGCTCGACAAGACAGGCCTTGCTGAAGTGGGCGACGGCCTGCATCCGCGCCTTGTTGCGGGCGAACCGGTCGGACGTGCAATTGGCGACGAAGTGGGCGAGCCAGCGCCATTGGGCCGGGTCGAGCCGGGGCCTCAGCTTCAGGGGCGCGCTCTCCTTGGCCATCCACTTGAGCGCCTTCAGCGGCATGCCGGGCGCGGCCCAGGGACCCGCGAAGCCGGGGCACACGCCGCCGGCGTTGCCGAAGCTGGTTTCCCGTGCGACGCCGTCGCGGGCTTCCAGAACGGTCACTTCGTGGCCGTCCCTGGTCAGGTACCAGGCCGAGGTGACGCCGACGACGCCGGCGCCGATGACCACAATCCGCATCGCTGGCCTCAGTAGGTGCCGGGGTAGCTGCCGCCGTCGATCAGGAGGTTCTGTCCCGTCACGAATCCGGCGTGGGCGCTGCAGAGAAAGGCGAAATAGGCGCCGATCTCCTCCGGCCGGCCGTAGCGGCCGGCGGGGTTGCCGGCGGCGCGCTCGGCCCAAACCTCCTCGAACGACTTGCCCATGTCGTCCAGCATTCCGGCGATGTGTTCGCGCTGGGCATCGCTGTCGACGATGCCGGGCAGGATGGTGTTGACGGTCACGTTGCGGCTGACGGTCTGGCGGGCAAGGCCGGCCATGAAGCCGACCATGCCGGAGCGGGCGCCATTGGACAGACCGAGTTCCAACTGGGGGATTTTCACGCTGCGCGAGGCGATGTTGACGATCCGGCCGAAACCACGGTCCATCATGCCGTCGACCACCGCGCGGGTCATCAGGATCGGCGGCAGCATCATCAGGTCGACGGCCTCGATCCAGCGGCCGCGGTCCCAATCGCGAAAATCGCCGGGAAGCATGCCGCCGGCGTTGTTGAGCAGGATGTCGGGGTTCGGGCAGGCCTCGATCACCCGCGCCCGGCCGGCCTCGGTCGTGATGTCGGCCGCAATGGGCGTGACGGTCACGCCGGTTTCGTCCCGGATGGTGGCCGCCGCCGCCTCGAGCGCTTCTGCGCCGCGCGCCACGATGGTCAGGTCGACGCCCTCGCGCGCCAGCGCCTGCGCACAGGCATAGCCCATGCCCTTGCTCGCGCCGGTCAGGAGCGCGGAGCGGCCGCGAATGCCGAGATCCATCAGGCGGTCCTTTTCAAGGTGTCGGTCTCCGGCGCGATCCGGACCAGGGCGCTGAGCGCCGCGCAGGCCTGGCCGAGCGGCGAGGTCCGGCGGCTGGCGGTCAGAACGTTGGGGTTGCCGTTCCGCTCCACGCCATCGTCGCCCGGGGCGTACCATGCCCCGGTCGCCATGATCAGCACACCGGGTCGAAGGCTGTCGTCGAGCCGGGCGGTGGCGAGACAGGCGCCGCGCCCGTTCCACAGGCGCACGATGTCCCCGTCGGCGATGCCACGGCTGTCCGCATCCTCCGGGTTGATCGCAACCGGCGTCGGGCCGTCGTGGGGGAGCGCCTGGTAGAGCTGTCCGTGAAGCTGCTTAGCGGGCTGGTTGGTAACGAGGTGCAGTTCGTCGGGACCGGCCGCTCCTAGCCACTCGGCGGGCGCAAGCCAGGCGGGATGGGGCGGCACCGTTTCGTAGCCGAACCCGGCGATCGCGGGGGAGGCGAGTTCGATGCGTCCGGACGGCGTGGCGAGCGGGGCCCGGTCCGGATCGGCGCGGAAATCGGCGAGCAGGACTTCCGGCGTGGCGGGCGCCGGCACGCGCCAGAGCCCGTCGGAGCGGAAGGTCTCGAAGTCGGGGACGTTGATGCCTTCGGCCGCGCCGCGCGCCTCAGTCTGGGACCAGAGGCGCCGCAGCCACCCTTCCTCGTCGAGGCCTTCGTCGAAAGCCGCGCGGCAGCCGAGCCGGTCCGCCAGGTCGCGGAAGATGGCGAAATCGTCCCGTGCCTCGCCCACCGGATCGATCATGCGGGGCATCGCGACCACGTAGGGATCGCGCGAACTGCCGCCGATGTCGTTGCGCTCGACCGACGTCGTGGCCGGCAGGACGATGTCGGCGCGCTGCGCGGTCGGGGTCCACCACGGCTCATGCACGATGATCGTTTCCGGTCGCTGCCAGGCCTCTTCCAGGCGGCCGAGGTCCTGGGCGTGATGGAACGGGTTGCCGCCCGCCCAGTAGACCAGCCGGACGTCCGGATAGGTCACGCTGCGCCCGTTGAACGGGATGGCGTCGCCTGGATGAAGGAAGGCGTCGGCGAAGGCGGCGACCGGGATCCCCATGCCGTTCGGATTGGGCAGTCCGGGCATCGCGGGCACGTAGCCCTTGCGGGCGATCTCGCCGACCCCGTTCATCGAGCCGTAGCCGAAGGTGAAGCCGCCGCCGGGCTGGCCGATCTGGCCGAGAAGGGCGGCCAGCGCGATCAGCGCCCAGAAGGGCTGCTCTCCGTGCTCGGCCCGCTGCAGCGACCAGGAGGCGGTCAGCATCACCCGGCCCGTGCGTACCGTGTCCCAGAGCCGGCGGAGCTCGGCGACGTCGAGGTCGGCGATCTCCGCCGCCCAGTCCAGGGTCTTCGGCTGACCGTCACGGTCGCCATTCAGGTAGGCAATGAAGGTCTCCGCGCCACTGGTGTAGCGGTCCAGGAATTCCCGGTCCGCGCGTCCCGTCGCAACCGCCTCGTGGGCGAGAGCCAGGATGATGGCCGTGTCGGAGTTCGGGCGCGGGCGGATTAGGGTCGCGTCCAGTCCCGGCGGCACGTCGTCGGCGAACGGCGAGACGACGGTGAAGCGGACGCCCCGCGTCGCCGCCCTGGCCACCGCCTCGGGCAGATGATGGTCCACCGCGCCGCCGGACGTTATGTGCCAGTTTTTCGGGTTGAGGCCCCCGAAGGCGACCACCGCGTCTCCGGCTTCGGCGATGGTGTCCCAGGCGGTGGCGGCGCCGGAGACGGCGTCGGCGGAGCCCAGTACGTGCGGCAGGATGGCGTGGGCCGCACCCCAGCTGTAGTTGCCGACCTGATCGGTGAAGCCGCCGGCTGCCGCCAGAAATCGGCGCACCTGGGTGCGGGCATGATGAAACCGGCCGGCGCTGGACCAGCCGTAGGAGCCGCCGAAGACCGAGGTCGGGCCAAACTCGCCATGCACGCGGCGCAGCTCGCCGGCGACGAGATCGAGGGCGGTTTCCCAGTCGACCGGGACCATCGGCTCGCGTCCGCGGCCAGCTCCGCCGGCCCGAGGACCGTGCTTCAGGTAGCTTTCGCGCACATGGGGCCGGTCGATCCGATCCTTGGAATAGACCAGCGCGGGCCATGCGCCGATCATGTCCGGATCGGCGCCGCTGCCGGCAAGCGGCTCAGCGGCAACGAGGCGGCCGTCGACGACGGTCGCCTCGAACGCGCCCCAGTGGGCGAGGCCGATCTTGCGGACTTCGCTCAAGCGACTACTCGGCGGCGATCGCCGAGGGCACCTGAAGGCCGTACTTCTCGCCGAGCCCCAGCTTCTCGAATGCGTCCAGGCCCTGCTTGAGCACGTCGGCGGGCGCCGGCTGCAGCGGCTTGCGCAGCGGCCCGGCCGGCAGGCCGATGGCGCGCATCAGCGTCTTGATGGAGACCGGGTTGATGGTCGAGTAGGCGAAGTGGAGCATCGGCAGGTTGGTGAGCCACGCCTCGCGGCAGGCGAACGCGTCCTCGCCGGTCTCCCAAGGCTTGGAGATCACCGCCATTTCCTGCGGGATGATGTTGCCGGTCATGTTGGCCGTGCCGTCGCCGCCGAGCGCCATGGTCGGGATGACGAGACCCAGGTTCGGCGAGCAGCAGCACATGATCGCCATGTCCGGCTTGGCCGCGCACATCTGGGCGACCTGGCCGACGCGGGTGGTCGATTCCTTCAGTACGACCATGTTCGGATGCTCGGCGAGCCGGATCAGGTTGGTCCAGTGCAGGTCGGTCTTCACCCGGGGCGGGTTGTTGTAGAAGCCCATCGCCAGGTCGGTGCTGTCGAGCACTTCGAACGCGTAGTCGGTGATGGCGTCGTTGTCGGCGCAGATATAGGCCGGGGCCGCGAAGATCGCGCCGTCGGCACCCGCGTCCTTGGCGAACCGGGCGTAGTCGATGGTGGTGGCCGTGTTGTTGCCGGTGATGCCGTAATACATCTGCATGGTGCCCGGCTTCATCTTCACCGTCTCGGTGATGATCTGCTTGCGCTCCTCCGGCGAGAGCATGGAGACCTCGCCGGTCGAGCCCATGATCAGCACCGCCTCGGTGCCGTTCTCGGCATGCCAGTTCAGGAGCGTGCGGAAGCCCTCGAAATCGATGCTTCCATCGGCGTTCATCGGGGTGATCAGGGCGACGAACGAACCCTTCGGCTTGACGTGGGCCATGGCATTATCCTCCGGATGCGAAGAGGTCTGGGACTAGGAGTTTCGGCAACCCGAGCACGATGTCG
This sequence comes from Amorphus orientalis, assembly GCF_030814015.1. NCBI lineage: Bacteria > Pseudomonadati > Pseudomonadota > Alphaproteobacteria > Hyphomicrobiales > Amorphaceae > Amorphus > Amorphus orientalis. The sequence goes on along the minus strand of NZ_JAUSUL010000001.1, from coordinate 68,078 downwards.
GGGAACCAGAGCGACAGGACCGCGACCAGGATCGTGAGGCCGCAGATGGGCGCGGCGGCAAGCATCGCGCGTCCGAGCGGCGCCTCGGCGATCTGTGAGGCGATCAGGAGGCAGATGCCGTACGGCGGCGTGACCAGCCCGACCGAGAGCACGATGGTCGACAGGACGCCCATGTGCACGGGGTTCATTCCGGCCGTGTCGCCGAGCGCCTGAATGATGGGAAGAAAGATCAGGGTCGCGGAGATCGGATTCAAGACCATGCCGACGAGCAGCAGGAATGCGATCAGGAGCAGCATGATCAGGAACGGGCTGGAGGTCAGCCCGAGAATGAAGGCGACCACGATCTTGGATGCGCCGAGATAGGCGATCAGCCAGCCGAAGATCCCGGCGCCGGCAACCGTGAACATCGGGATCGAGAAGTCGACGACGGCGTCGGCGAGCAGCTTCGGCACGTCGCGCAGCGGCACGTCCCGGTAGGCGACGAGGGTCAGGAAGAGCGCCCAGATGACCGCGATGATGGCGCCTTCGGTCGGGGTGAAGAAGCCGCCGACGATGCCGCCCAGGACCAGCACCGGGATCATCAGCGGTGCGGAGCCGCGCACGAGCACGCGGCCCATCTTGCGCACGCCGGGGAACGGGTTCGCCGGATAGCCGAACTTCACGGCGAGCACGTAGGTGTAAATCATCATGAACAGCGCGATCAGCACGCCCGGCACGACGCCGCCGATGAACAGCGCCCCGATCGAGACGTTTCCGAACGCGCCGTAGACGATCAGGATGATCGAGGGCGGGATGATGACGCCGAGCGTGGACGAGGCGGCCGTGAGGGCCGCGGCGAAGGCGGGCGGGTAGCCGGCCTTCTTCATCGCCGGAATGAGGATCGAGCCGACGCTTGCGGTGTCGGCAGCGGCCGATCCGGACAGGCTCGCGAACACCATCGAGACGAACACGTTCACGTGGCCGAGGCCGCCGCGCACGTGGCCGACGGTCGCGTCCGCCACTTCCAGAAGCCGGTTGGTGATAGAGCCGGCATTGAGGATCCGGCCGAGCAGCATGAAGAACGGCACCGCCATCAGCGTGAAGGAATCGATGCCGGCGTACATCTGGTTCACGGCCGAGACGAGCGGCAGCCCTTCGGTGAGGATGACGATCGCCGAGGACAGGATCAGCGAGAAGCCGATGTTCACCCTGAGCGCGATCAGCACGAAGAAGGAGAGGAGGAGCAGGACCAGCGGGTTCATGCGCGCCGTCCCGTCACCAGCGACTGCAGCATCTCTGCAAGGAACACCAGCATCAGCGCGCCCGAGGCCGGCAGGGGCAGGAACATCCAGAAGCGGGAGATGCCGAGCGACTGGACCGTGCCGGTCGAGCGGACCTCGGCCAGCATCCAGCCGTAGCGCAGCAGCATGTAGGCCACGGCCACCCCGGCCAGAAGGCTGAGCCAGTCGGCGGCTGCCTTCATCCAGGGGCGGTTGTCGGGCAGAAGATCGACCACGTAATGGACCCCGCTCCTGAGGCCGACGGCGGCGCCCACGAAGATCAGCCAGGTGAAGAGCAGCTGGGCCACGTCGCCGGTCCAGATCATGGGGACGCCGAGCACGTTGCGGGCGAGCACCTGCAGCGCGACCGTGGCGATCATGGCGGCGAAGCCGAGCCACATGAGCCCGCGGGCGAGGATCACGACACCGTTGCAGAGGCGGGTGAGCACGTTGCTTGTCCCATTGGCCGCTCCGGACGCCCGGAGCGGCCCTGTCTCGAGGGATCAGTTCTTGAGGAGCTCGTATTCCTCGGAGAGGTCGAGTTCCTTCGCCAGTTCCACCTGGAGCGGGGCGAGGATCTCGATGAACGGCTCCTTCTCAGGGCGGGTCAGCTCGACGCCGTGGTCGGAGACCAGGCGGTCGACCAGCGCGCCGTCATATTCCTTGGCCTTCTCCACCCCGTAGGCGTTGGCGGAGACGGCCGCTTCCTGAACCACCTTCTGAAGGTCTTCCGGCAGCTTGTTCCAGGTCGGCTCGGAAATCGAAGTGTGGTTGACCTGGATGGTGTGCTCGGTCAGGGCCAGGTTCGGCGCCACCTCGTAGAGCTTGGAGCCGGTGTAGCCCGGCAGCGAGCTTTCCATGGCGTCGGCGACGCCGGTCTGCATCGCGGCATAGAGCTCGCCCCAGGCGACCGTCACCGGCAGCATGCCGAACGCCGACCAGGTCTTGGCGTCCATCGGCGACGGCGGGGTCCGCATCTTCAGGCCCTTCAGATCGTCGGGACCGTTCACGACGGTATCGGCCGTCGACATGTTGCGGGTGCCGGACAAGCCGAGCGCCAGCAGCTTCATGCCGACGCCGCGCTCCTCGTAGACCTTCTCGAAATGGGCCTGCACCGGGCTGCCGGGACCCACCTTTTCAAGCGCCTCGTCCATGCTGGTGAACAGGTACGGCATCGTGAAGATGGCGTATTCCGGGATCTGCTGGACGGCGTTGGACGTGGTGGAGATCATCAGGTCGATGGTGCCGAAGCCCATCTCGCCGATCACCGCCGGGTCCTGGCCGAGCTGACCGGAATCGAAGATCTCGACGGCGATCTGCCCATCGCTCTTCGCCTCGATCTCCTCCTTCATGGCGGCGGCCATGTCGTTGTAGGGATGCGGCGATTTCACCAGGGTGTGGATGCGCAGCGTGTAGTCCGCCGCGAAGGTCGGGCCAGCGGCGGCCAGAGTGAACACGCCCGCCGTCAGGGCGAGAAGGGTGCGTCTGCCAAGCGTCATCTGAATCTACCTCTGTTGAAGATTTTGTTGTTTGGCACGTATCAACTCGTGCCTGCGAGATAAAATCAAATACAAATCGCGGGTGGGGTCATGTGGAAATCTTATGGACCAGCCGCCCATAGTCCGGCCGGTCGGCGATCGTGGCCAGGAGTTCCTGGAGGAATCGGTCGGCGGGACGGGACAGAGGCATCTCGTTCGGCTTCAGGATCTGGAAGTCGAACGGGACGCGCGGTTCGAACGGGATCGAGATCAGCGCGGGGCCGAAGATCTCAGGCGTGATCGGGTCGACGATCGCGATCCCGATGCCCAGCGCGGCCAGTCCGCAGGCCGAATAGGAGGGCTGGGTTTCGGCCACGACGTTGGGCACGATTTCCGCCTCCGCGAACCGCTGAGACATGTGGCCGGACGTGATGGTGCGGTGGGTCAGGGCGACCAAGGGCGCGTCCTTGAGGTCCTGCGGCGTGAGGACGGCGCGCTGAGCCAACGGATTGTCGGGTCGCATGACGCAGACGCAATCGGTCCGGAAGGCGGCGAGAACCGAGAGATCCTTGCGGTCCGGGTGGGTCTGCCCGATCCCGAGATCGATCTGATGGGAGGCGAGGAGATCAAGGATCCGCGGCGAGGTGTGCACGTCGTGGGTGACGCTGACGCCCTGATAGCGGTCGATGAACCGCTTCATCGCGCGCGGCACGATGTCGAAGGAGGCCATCGGCATGGTGGCCACACGAAAGGCGGCGCGGCGGAGATCCCGGATCTCCTGGGCGACCAGGGCCAGTCGGTCGAGCCCGTAGAACATGCGCTCGACTTCCTGAAAGAACTCGTGGGCTTCCGGGGTCGGCTGTGCCTTGCCACCGAGCCGCAGAAGCAGCGGAAAGCCGAGATCCGCTTCGAGATCGGCGATCAGGCGGCTGACGGCGGGCTGCGACAGGTTCAGCGCCTGGGCCGCAGCGGTGATCGAGCCGTGCCGCATCACCATGCGAAAGGCGTTGACCTGCCTCTGGTTCATATCCGTTTTCCGAAGCTGCGCCGTCCGCCTTTCGCGCCGAGCGGTTCGCCGCATCGGTCACGGTCAGACGATGGCCCTTCGCGCGCCCCGGAACAAGTGGGCGGCTGTCGGCGCCTTTGGATTGCGATAGTCTTGAGCTGTTCAAGCATTCCCAGTCCAGCCGGAATTAAGAATACGTAATCATTCGGCTTGTTTTGTTTGTCGTGGAGAGGTGATAAGAAGAGACGGCTTTATGGGGGGAAGCTGGCCGCGTTTGCGGCTTGCCGTACGGCAGCATCGTTCGATGACGATGCCGGGTGCCACCCGTTGAGATCAAGATCTGACCGGCGCCGGGGTGGCAGCGAAAATGATTATCGTCAGTGCGTCTTCTGCAGAGTTCTTCCATTTCCTGCAGGGAATGGTGCTCTCCATTCGCGAAAAGCCCGAAGGGTCGGCGATTGCGCTCGGGTGCTTCGATCTGGGCCTGTCCGAACCTCAGAAGGTCTGGCTCGCAGAGCAACGCGTCGAGACCGTCGTTCCGGACTGGCCCTACGGACTGAGTGAGTCAGCCGGGGTGCCGCTGCCGTTCAAGGCGATCCTCTCCCGCCCGCTCCTGCCCCGCTACTTCCCGGGACACGACATCTACATGCACATGGACGCCGACGCCTGGGTCCAGGACTGGGAGGCGATCGAGCTCTACAGGGCGGGCGCGGCGCGCGGGCTGCTCGCGATCACGCCGGAAATCGACCGGTCCTTCATCTCCAACTACGGCACGGCGGACTCCTACCGGGCCTTCATCGTGAAGGTCTACACGGACCTGTGCGGAGCCGAGGCCGCCCAGAAATTCCGGAATTATCCGATCCTCAACACCGGTGTCTTCGCGGTGCCGGCCGGCTCTCCGATTTGGGACCGCTGGGCCACGCGGATCGAGGAGAACCTCCACAACGGCCGCAATTTCCACATCGAGCAGGCCTCGCTGAACTACGAGGTTTTCGAGCATCTCGATGACGATCTGGCCGCGGGGCTGGAGCTTCTTCCCGCCCGCTGCAACTGGGTCTGTCACCAGGCGCTGCCCAAGTTCGATGCCGAGCGCGATCGTCTGGTCGAGCCGTTCCTGCCGCACACGCCGCTCGGCGTCGTCCACCGGGCCAGCGACGACTTCAAGCAGAAGAAGACCGGGCAGATCGCGCTGACTTCGGGCGGGACGCGCGAGATGAACCTGAAATATCGCGAAGGGCGCTACGGCCTCGGGTCGTCCGACGAGCCGGAGCATCTTCAGCGGTGGCAGGACGCAGGCTTCGAGTGGACCGAAAAGCCCACCTAGCCTCAACAGATTGCGGAGGCCGGCACACCGATCGAACGACCCCATGACCCGTAGAGGCGGGAGACTTCCCTTCGACCGTGTGCCGTCGGCCGGTCGGAAGGGGCCGCGGGCCGCTCGGCCCGGCTCCCGAAAGGCATGTTGATGACCCAGACGACCACGCGCGCTTTTCCGATCGGCCAGCTTCTGCCCCTGTGCCTGCTTGTGTTCGTCGATGCCATGGGCTTTGCGATGATCGTTCCGATCCTCGCTTCCAATCCGCTGTCGGACAACCCGCTGCTGCAGTCGATCCTCTACGGCATCGCGGTTGGTATCTATCCGCTCGCCACCTTCTTCGCCGCGCCGCTCCTCGGTGTCCTGTCCGACCGGAAGGGGCGTCTGCCGATCATGCTTCTTTGCGGCGCGGGGCTGATCGCCAGCTACGCGGGGATCGCCATCGGATTCGAGGTCGGCTCGCCGACGCTGGTGATCGTCGGGCGTCTCGTCGGCGGCCTGACGGCGGCGACCCAGGCGCTTGCGCTGGCCGCCCTGTCCGATCTCGGCGATCGCGAGAGCAAGGACGCGCGCATCAATCTCGGGCTGCTGGCCTCCTCGCTTGGCTTCGTGCTCGGCCCGCTTCTGTCCGGTGTCCTGGCCCAGCTCGGCGGGTCGGCCCAGTTCGACCGGATTGCGCCGCTGGTGGCGGTCATGGCGCTGGCGGCGGTCACGCTGGGATGGCTCGCGACCAGCTATCCCGACAAGGGGGCGCCGGAGCGTGTGGAAGACAATCCGCTGGATTTTCTGGGCAGCGTGCGTGAGCTCCGGCTCGCCGTGGCCTCTCCGGTGCTCCGCCGGCTGTCGGCGATCTTCCTGCTGCAGCAGCTGGCCTGGGGCGGCTTCTTCTTCTTCATGGCGACCTTCCTGATCAGCCGCTTCGCGATGAGCAACTACGAGGTCAGCTATTTCATGGGCGTGCTCGGCGTCGGATTCTGCCTGAGCTTCGCCGTGGTGACGCCGCTGCTGCGCAAGGCGTTTGCGGCCTATCCCGTCGCGCTCGGCGCGATGATCGTCACCACTGTCTGCATCGCCGTCGCGGCCGCCGGCCAGAGTGCTCACTGGGAGTGGCTGCTCGCCATCCCGATTTCGACCGGCGTCGCCGTTGCCTACGGTGCCGTCATCTCGCTCTTCACCGACCAGGCGGACGGCAACGAGGGCGGCATTCTCGGCGTGACCGCGTCGATCAACGCGCTCGCCTTCGGGCTCACCTCACTCGCCGGCGGTGTCATCGCCGGCGGCGCGGCGGTCGGGCCGATCGTCTTCGCGGCAATTCTCATGGCCGCGTCGACCCTTCTTCTCACTGGACTGCGCAAAAACAGGGGCTGACCATGAAAACAGTACTTCTCGCCGGAGGTTTCGGAACGCGGCTGTCCGAATACACCGAAGATATTCCGAAGCCGATGGTGCCCGTCGGCGGGCTGCCGATGCTCTGGCACATCATGAGCATCTACTCCCACTTCGGGCACAACGAGTTCCTTCTGGCGCTCGGCTACAAGGCCGACTACGTCAAATCCTTCTTCGTCAACTACGAGACGCTGCACTCCGACTTCATCCTGGACATGGCGACGGGCAAGTCTCGAGCCGTTGAGCGTCCGGGCGTGAACTGGAAGCTCGGCCTGATCGACACCGGTCTCAACACCATGACCGGCGGTCGCATCAAGCGCCTGTCGAGCTGGCTGGCGGACGAGACCTTCATGGCCACCTACGGCGACGGCGTGTCCGACGTCGACATCAACGCGCTTCTCGAGTTCCATCGCAGCCACGGCAAGCTGGTGACCATGACGCTGGCGCGGCCCGCCGCGCGCTTCGGCATCGTGGAGTTCGAGGAGGGCGGTCTGGTGCGCTCGTTCCAGGAGAAGCCGCTGGACAGCGCCGGCTACGTCAATGCCGGTTTCTTCGTCATGGAGCCGGGCTTCCTGGAATTCATCGACGGCGACGACGCCATCCTGGAGCGCGACCCGCTGGAGCGGGCGGTCGCCGAGGGCGAGGTCATGGCCTACGTGCACAACGGCTTCTGGCGGCCGATGGACACCAAGCGCGACGTCGATGATCTCAACAAGATGTGGGACACCGACGAGGCGCCCTGGAAGCGCTGGTCGCTGGAAAGCAGCAGCGCCCGCAAATCGCGGGGGCACTTCGATGTTTGACGACATCTATCGCGGCAAGCGGGTTCTCGTCACCGGGCACACCGGCTTCAAGGGGTCCTGGCTCTGCGCCTGGTTGCTGGAGCTGGGTGCCGACGTCTCCGGCTTCGCGCTGCCCCCGGCCTACGAGAACAGCCATTTCGAGCTGCTCAGGCTGAAAGACCGGATGCGCCACATCGAGGGCGATCTGCGCGACGCCGACGCCATCAGCCGGGCGATCGACGAGGTCCGTCCGGAGATCGTGTTCCACCTGGCCGCCCAGGCCCTGGTGCGTCCGGCCTATGCCGATCCCAAGGGCACGTTCGACACCAATGTCGGCGGCGCGGTGAACCTGCTGGAGGCGATCCGGAAGAGCGACAGCGTGCGCACGCTCGTCTTCATCACCTCCGACAAGTGCTACCGCAACGTCGACTGGGAGTGGGGCTACCGGGAGACCGATACGCTCGGCGGACGCGATCCCTACAGTGCCTCGAAGGGCTGTGCGGAGATCGTCTTCGACGCCTACTGGAACTCCTTCCTGAAGGGGCAGCTGCGGGCGGCGACCACCCGGGCGGGCAATGTCATCGGCGGCGGCGACTGGGCCAAGGACCGACTGATCCCCGACTGCATCCGCTTCCTCAGGGCCGGAGAGACCATCGTCATCCGCAGCCCCGATGCGACCCGTCCCTGGCAGCACGTTCTGGAGCCCCTGGGCGGCTATCTGCTGCTCGGCCGCAAGCTGGAGGGGGACGATGGCGACGCCTTCTGCAAGAGCTGGAACCTCGGGCCGGGACATGGCGCGAACCGGATGGTCGAAGAGGTGGTCCGCAAGGTCATCGACATCTGGGGATCGGGCGAGCTGTCGGTCCAGCGCGACCCCAACGCGCCCCACGAGGACCACTGGCTGCAGCTCAACACCGACCGGGCGAGCCATTATCTGAAGTGGGAGCCGGTATGGGGCTACGAGGAATCGGTGGCGGAGACCGTCGGCTGGTACCGGGCGTGGAACGACGGGGCAGATGTTCCGGAGTTCACCGGCGGTCAGATCGCCGCCTACGAGTGGGCATGGAAGGAGCTCGGCCGCCCATGAGCGCGGAGCCGAGAGAGGGGGCGGGGTGGTCGTTGCGGCCGCTCCGCCAGTTTCCCGACGATCGCGGCGCCGTGCTGCACATGCTGCGCGCGACCGACCCCCATTTCGAGGCGTTCGGCGAAATCTACTTCTCGACGATCCGCCAGGGGGTGGTGAAGGCCTGGCACATGCACCGCTCCAAGACGGTGAACCTGGCGGTTCCGATCGGCGAAGTCGCCGTCGTGCTCTGGCATCCGGACGCAGATCCGCAGGAGCTCCGGCTCGGCCGGGAGACCTACGGTCTGCTGACCATCCGGCCGGGCGTCTGGTACGGCTTCAGGGGGATCGGGGCGGGCGAGTCCCTGATCGCCAACTGCGCCACGGAACCGTTCGATCCGGCGGAAGGCGACGACCTGCCGCCGGATACCGACCGGATTCCCTATCGCTGGGAGGCCGCGTGAAGGTTCTGATCACCGGCGTCACGAGCTTCGTCGGCTACCATCTGGCGGCCGGCTTCCGCGCAGAAGGCCACGAGGTGATCGGGGCGGTCAGCCGTCCGGGAATGCTGGAGGGGATCCGGGGCGAGCGGACCCGGCGCCTTGCGGCGGCCGGCGTGCCGCTTGAGCCGCTCGACCTGACGCGGCCGGAGGAGATCGCGGACCGGGCGCGGACCGTGCAGCCGGATCTCTGGATTCAGCATGCCGGATACACGAAGAACTACGCCGGCGCCGATTACGACCTGACGGCGGGACATGCGCTCAACGTCGCCCCCCTCGGCCCGATCTTCGCGGCGATGGTGGAGCTCGGCGGTGCGGTGATCGTGACCGGGACGGTGTCCGAATATGCCGACGGCGACGCACCGCATACGGAGGACGAGGCCTGTCTTCCCTCGACGCCCTACGGCCTGTCGAAACTGACCGAAACCCTGTTCGCGCGGCAGCTTGCGCTGCGCACCGGAGTACCCACCCGGGTGGCCCGGCTGTTTCTGCCGTTCGGCCCGCTGGAGGCGCCGGAAAAGCTGCTGCCCTCGGTGGCGGCCGCCCTTCGGGACGGGCGGGAGGTCGCGCTGTCGCCCTGTCTGCAGCGCCGCGACGTCCTGCCGGTCGAGGACGTGGTCGCGCTCTATCTCGCGCTGGCCGATGACCTGCCGCGGACGACGTTCGATCTCTTCAATGTCTGTTCCGGAGAGGCGCCGGCCCTCAGGGACGTGGTGCTGGCGATCGCCGACACGCTCGGGGCCGATCCCACGCTCTGCCGGTTCGGGGCGCGGCCGATGCGGCCGGGCGAACCCGACATCATCGTCGGGTCGACGCACAAGGCGCGACAGCTTCTCGGCTGGTCGCCCACTCCCTGGCGCGAAGCAGTGGAAACCTGGGTCCGGAGCGAGAGCACTTCCGCGACCACCTGAGCGGCAAGGGCGCCGGATCTCACAGCCGGATGCAGTTCGGGTGCTTGGTGTAGAGCTGGTGGATCACCATCAGATGCAGCGCCGAGCCGAAATAGGTCTCCGGCCGGAAGTTGAGCAGCTCGAGCGGGACCGGATTGCCGTCCGCGACGCAGTCGATCGCGGCGGCGATGATCCGGTAGCCGCTGTTGGTGAGGTTTCCGGTCCGCTGGCGGCTGACGGGATCGTAGATGCCGGGCAGGCCGCCGTTCTGCTCAAAGCGGTTGTCGATGATGTCGAGGATCTGCGGGTGCGCCGCCCATTCCACCGAGAGGATGTTGATGGGAGCCCGGATCGCATCATAGGAGGACCGCTTGGCGAAATTCTGCGCCGGCACTGGATGGTTCGGATCTCGGACCGACGTCCAGTCGCTCGGGTTCCACTCCGCAAGCACCCGTTCATAGAAGACCCATCCCGCCTCGATCGCCTGACGCCACGGCTGGTTGGGCGCGAGGTCGGCCACGATCTGCATCATGTCGAAGTGATAATAGGAGAGGTTGATCACGGGTCCGTCGGGCTGTGAGGGCGGCATGAAACCCTGCCTGCCCGGCAGCATGACCACGTAGCCCTGATGGTCGACCAGCACGGCGTTGCCGAGCGCCTGGGCGGTCTCGGCGGCAAAAGCGAGATAGTCGCCCCGGTTCCAGCGCTTCGCGGCGAGACTCAGCATCGCCGCGATGATCAGGTCGGCGTCGGTGGCGTTGTTGCGGTCGACGACGCCCTGATAGGGATCGTATTTCCAGGCGTGCAGGCCGTCGGGATTTCGCAGCGTCTTGCGGGTCCACTCCCACACCAGATCGAAGGTCTCCGGTGCGTCGGCGGCAAACGCGATCGCCATGCCGTAGGCCTGGCTTTCCGAGTGACTGATCCCGCCGTTCTCGGGGTCGAAGATGCGCCCGTCCGGTTTCATGTAGCGGGTGAAGAAGGGCGTGGCCTGATAGCGGTGCCAGTCGTAGAATTCCGGGCTCAAACGGGTGGCGACTCGGCCCTGGTAGAGGTCCTGGGCCGACAGCGGTGCGGGACCGAGCCCCGACCCCACCGCCACGGCTGCCACCGCCCAGGCGATCAGTCGGCTGGTCACCACGGAACGCAGCCTCGGAATGCGCGACATGTCAGCCCTCCCGGAAAGCGAAGCCCTGACAGTGTAGCAGCATTTGACGGTCTGAAAGCCTGAATGGCTGCCGCCGGAAAATGCATCCGGAGATTGATCTGGCCGGATGTCAGCCCGTCGGCCAGTGCGGATGATGGTCGTCGATCACGAACGGATGGGCGTGGCGCAGCGGCTCGTGGCGGTGCGCGTGGCGATGCGGCTCTCCGTTCTCCGACCCGTCGTGGGCATGCTGGTGATGATCGTCGTGAACGTGCGCATGAGTGTGCCGCATCTCGGCGTGTTCGTGCTCGATCACCTCCGGGTCGTGACGGGGCCACAGCACGGCGGCGACGAGCGTTCCCGCAAGCGCCCCGGCCGCCATGACCACGAAGGCGGTGTCGAGCCCGAGCCGGGCACCGATCCAGCCGGCCGCCGGATAGGTGACCAGCCAGCCCGCGTGAGACAGCGCAAACTGAGCGGAGAAGATCGCCGGCCGGTCTTCCGCGTGGGCGGAGCGGCGCAACAAGAGGCCGGACGGGGTGAGCACCAGAGCTGCGCCGGCCCCGAGCACCGACCAGAGCCCGAAGGCCACGGCCGGGTAGGGGTTGGCGGTCGCTGCCAGCAGTGTGGTGCCAAGCACCGCTCCCCCCGCCAGCATCACCGTCCGCGGCACCAGCCGGTCCAACAGGCGTGGCAGGGCGAGGGCCACAGCCATAGAGCCGAGGCCATAGGCGGCAAAATAAACCGCCACGTCCTGATCGGTGCCGCCGAGGACATCGCGGACATAGACGACGGTGTTGACGATCACCATGGCGCCGGCTGCGGAGACGGCGAAGCTCAGCGCCAAAAGGCCGCGCAGGCGGGGGGTCTTCAGATAGATCCGCATGCCGCGGGTTATGCGGGCATGGACCCCGCCTTCATGGGCCAGCCTCTGCGCGGCGGGCAATGCCACGGACACCACGAGCGCGGCGGAGGCCAGAAAGCCGATGGCCGTTCCCGCGAACAGCCAGTGGAAGCTGATGAGGCTCAGGAGCAGGCCGGCCAGCATCGGGCTGATCAGGGATTCCAGATCGTAGGCGAGCCGGGAGAGGGAGAGCGCGTTGGTATAGTCCCGCTCGTCGGGAAGGATGTCCGGAATGGTGGCCTGGAAGGTCGGCGTGAAGGCGGCGGAGAAGGACTGGAAGGCGAACACCAGGGCGTAGATCTGCCAGACCTCGGTCACGAAAGGGAGCAGGAGCACCAGCACGGCCCGGCAGAGGTCCAGCGTGACAAGGAACGTCCTGCGTGGCAGCCGGTCTGCGAAGGCACCGGCGATCGGCGCGATGCCGACATAAGCGATCATCTTGAGGGCGAGCGCCGTGCCGAGCACGGCCCCGGCGTCCGGTCCGGCGATATCGTAGGCGAGCAGCGCGAGGGCGACCGTGGTCAGCCCCGTGCCAACGAGGGAGAGCGCCTGCGCGGCGAAGAGGTGGCGGTAGGTCCTGTTGCCGAGTACCTGAAGCATGGGATCCCCGCCCTGCCGCGGACATCGGGGCCGGTCGAACGCGCCGACCGCGCCGCGCACCGAGGATGTTCGCTGGCGCGTCCCGCGTGCAGCCAACCGGGATCTGCCAGATTCCGGGATGCGGAAAGCATTTTGCAGCGCGGAATGATCGAATCGCGCCGCACACGCGACAATCCGGCACGACTCAAGTGTTGCAATATCCGCGCCGGTGGGCAACAGGTCGTGGTCAAGGTTCGCGGGCGCGCGCCGGGACAAGTCGGCTCCCGCCGCGCCGCCGTCGAGGACGCACCGGCCCGCAGACCAGTGAGTGCCACAGTCGTGTGCGCCGATGACGACCATCGGAGAGCGCGACCAACTCGGGAGGATCCGAACATGGCCTTCAAGACCAACCGCAGAACGTTCCTGGCCGGAACGGCCGCTGCCGCCGGCGTGCTTGCCATGCCGGCCGTTCTGCGTGCCGAGACGATCAAGCTGGACATCAGCCACTACCTGCCGCCGACGCACGGGTTCGAGGTGGACATGCTCCGCCCCTGGGCCGAGGAGCTGCGCGAGAAATCCGACGGCCAGATCGACTTCGAGATCCATGCCGCCAACAGCGCGCTCGGCAAGCTGCCGCGCCAGGCCGACCAGGTCCGCGCCGGCGTTACCGACGTGGCGCTGGGTCTCGCCGGCATTCCGCGCGGCCGGTTCCCGCACACTTCCATCATCGAGCTGCCGTTCGTTGTGGAGCGGGCCGAAGCCGGCAGCCGCGCGCTGTGGGAACTCTACCAGACCAACCAGCTCGGCGGTGAGTACGACGACTTCAAGGTGCTCGGTCTGATGACCCACCACGGCGCGCTGTTCCACACGGTGGACCGGCCGATCCGCGAGCTGTCCGACCTCAAGGGCCTGCGCATCCGCTCGCCCGGCCCGGCGGTCAACGCCATGCTCGAGTTCGAAGGCGCGAGCGCCATCGGCATGCCGCCCTCCCAGATCTACGAGGCGCTGCAGAAGGGCGCGATCGACGGCGTGGCCACCACCTGGGACCTGGTCGGCGCGATCAAGCTGAACGAGGTGCTCAAGTACCACACCGACGCCCGCGTCTATGCGGCCGCGTTCTACGTGGTGATGAACCCGCGCACCTATCAGAACATGCCGGAGAACCTCCGCACCCTGATCGACGAGACCACCGGCGAAGCCTGGCAGTCCAAGATCGGCCCCTGGTGGGACAAGTGGGATGCCGCCGGCAAGCAGGACGCCATCGATCGCGGGCAGGAGGTCATCGAGATCTCCGACGCCAAGCGCGACGAATGGCGCCAGCAGCTCGAGCCGATGATCGACTCCTATCTGGAGAGCCTCAAGTCCGAGGGCGTCGAGAACCCGCAGGAGCTCTACGAAAAGACCCGCGAGCTGGTGCAGAAGTACCAGTCCTGATCGCGCGGGACTGAAAGCCCGGCTCCGCTTGTCGGAGCCGGCCAACCGGATGGCCCTGGACCCGGTCCAGGGTCATCGTGCGTCTTAAGAGGCCTTCGTCCGCGATGAGTGAACTCGATCAACTGGACGGTGACATCCGTTCGACCGGCGGTATGCACCTGACGGCGACCCGCGCGCTCGCGCGCGTGACGTTCTGGCTGGGCCTGGCGGGGGTCGCCACGCTGATCGTCGCGATCGTGCTGACCTGCGCCGACATTCTCTGGCGCCGTCTGGTCGGGGGCGCCTTCGTCGACACCTTCGACATCACCAAGCTGTGCCTTGTTGCCGCGGCCTCCCTGTCGATCCCCTACGGCTTCACCCAGGGCGCCCACATCACCGTGGACATCGTCGCCGACAAGTTCCCGAAGCGTCTGCGCCACGTCATCGACATCGTCATTTCCGTCATCTCCGCCGCGCTGATGGCCTTCCTGCTGTGGCTCTCCTGGCAGGCGGCGATGCTCTACTACGCCTATGGCGACACGACCCTGAACCTGCAGCTGCCCATCATCTGGTACTGGGCGATCTTCATGACGGGGCTGGGTCTTGCGGTGCTCGCCGCGCTGGCCCGCGCCATCGATGCCGCCCTGTGCGGGCAACCGGAGCAGTCGTCTTGAGTCCCGAACTTGCCGGTCCGATCGGCTTTGTCGCCGTCATCCTCCTGATCGCGGTCCGCGTTCCGATCGCGCTGGCCATGGCGCTGGTCGGCGTGGTCGGATCGATCCTGCTCGGCGGATGGTCGAGCGCGACCTATGTCCTGTCCAACCTCCCCTACGAGGCGATCGCCAACGACGGCATGGAGGTGGTGCCGCTCTTCATCTTCATGGGCGTGTTCGCCACCTATTCGGGCCTCTCGAAGAACCTCTATGCCGGCGTCCAGGCTCTGATCGGCCACTGGCGCGGCGGCATCGCCATGGCGACCGTGGGCGCCTCGGCCGGTTTCGGCGCGATCTGCGGTTCCTCCCTCGCCACGGCAGCGACGATCGGCCGGGTGGCGATGCCGGAGATGCGGTCGCGCAACTACGCCGACAGCCTGGCCGCCGCCTCCGTCGCGGCTGGCGGAACCCTCGGCGTGCTGATCCCGCCGTCCATCATCCTGATCCTCTATGCGATCATGACCGGGGAATCGATCGGCGCCCTGTTCGCGGCCGCCCTGATCCCGGGGCTGATCGGCACCGTGCTCTACATGGCGGCGGTCAAGGTCCAGGTCATGCGCAAGCCGGAGCTGGGCCCGGCCGGCACGCGCTTCACGTTCAGGGAGAAGCTCGTCGCCCTGTCGCGGGTGTGGGACGCGCTGCTCCTGATCGGGCTCGTCATCGGCGGCATCTACGGCCGCATCTTCTCGCCGACCGAGGCGGCGGCCGTCGGTGCCGGCGGCGCGCTCCTGATCACGGCGCTGCGTGGCAAGCTGACGGGCGCGATCCTGGTCAAGGGCCTCGCCGAAACCGCCAGCATGACCGGCATGATCTTCCTGATCCTGATCGGGGCGTCGCTGTTCAACTACTTTATCGAACTCTCCAACCTGACCGGCGTGCTGACCGACGCGATCCAAGCGTCCGGCCTGCCGCCGCTTGGCATCGTGCTGCTGGTGATCGTGTTCTACGTCATTCTCGGCTGCTTCATGGACGCGCTGTCCATGGTGCTTTTGACGGTGGTGCCGCTCTACCAGCTTGCCACCGGCATCGGCTTCGACGGGGTCTGGTTCGGCGTGCTGGTGGTGACCGTCGCCGAAATCGGCCTGATCACCCCGCCGATCGGCATGAACCTGTTTGTCATCCAGGCGGTGACGCCGAACCTGAGCATCGGCACCGTGATCAAGGGGATCCTGCCCTTCATCACGGCCGACATCGTTCGGGTGGGAATCCTCGTGGCGTTCCCGGCGGTGGTTCTGTACCTGCCGCGCCTGTTCGGGTTCTAGAGCCTTTCCCGTTCACCGGAACCGGATCCGTCGGGCCGGCAACGGTCCGCGCGGATCGGCCCGACGAGCGGTCCCTCAGTCCAGAGGGGCCTCGACGCCGATGCCCCGCGCCTGCGCCTGGCGGTAGCAGAAGTCGGCACAGGCGAGATCCTGGGCCGCGATCCCGAGCGAGCGGTAGAGGGTGATCTCGTCGTCGCCCGTGCGGCCGGGCGCCGTGCCGGCCAGAACTTCCCCGATCTCGGCCCGCACATGGTCCTCGCCGAACAGACCGGTCTTGATGGCCTCGATCACCTCGCCCGCCTGGGCGAACAGCGAGGGGCGATAGTCGGCAAAGAGCGCGGACTTGGCGGCGAGCGCCGTGTCGATTTCCGTCTTCACCGGTACCGAGGCGCCGACCGCGTTGACGTGGGTGCCGGGCCCGATCCAGTCGCCGAACAGGACCGGCGTCTCCGAGGAGGTCACCGTGCAGACGATGTGGGCGCCGTCGACCGCGGCCCGGACGTCGGTCCCGGCGGAAAACGCCAGTGCCGGATGGCGGGCGCGGGCCTCGGCCACGAACGCCTCGGCACGCTCCGCCCGGCGGCCCACGACGCGGACCTCGCGGATCGGCCGGACGGCGGCCATGGCATCGAGATGATGGACCGCCTGCTCGCCGGTTCCGACGATTGCCAGCACCGAGGCGTCGGCGCGGGCGAGCGCCCGCGTGGCCACGCCGCTTGCGGCGGCGGTGCGCACGGCGGTCAGATGCCCCGCGTTCATCATCGCGACGGCCGCCCCGTGCTCCGGCTCGAACAGGACCATGGCGCCTTGATGCGAGGAGTAGCCCGAGGCGGGATTGTCGGGAAACAGGCAGACGAGCTTGATGCCGTAGGTGGCGGGATCGGTCATCGCGCCGGGCATCATGCCGAGCTTGTTCGCCCCGCCGACGGGCATGATCGTGCGCAGCGGCAAGGTCGCGCCGCCGTTGGAGACCGTGATCATCGCGTCCGCGACGATGTCGATCGCCGCGGTCATGGGCAGCAGGCCGGCGATATCGGTTTCGGAAAGAACGATCATTTGACCCGCACCGCTCCCTCGCCCCAGGCCTCGCCGGTCAGCGGCAGGCCGAGTTCGGTTTCCAGAAGCGACACGTAGAGGTCAGGCCGCACGACATAGGGGAAATGACCGCCCCAGCTGAAGTGGTAGGCAGTCCCCGGCTGCAGCAGCGCGCGCGCCTCTTCCCGTATCTCGGCGGTGATCAGCGGATCGTCGTCGCCCTCGATCGTCGCGATCCGGTCCTTTGGAAACGGGAGATCAGGCCGCGGCGGCGCGGTCTTGATGCCCTTCAGCCGGGATCTGAGTTCCGGCTCCGAGATGCGGCCCGACACCTCGCCGAGGAGCAGCTCCACCAGGTCCGCCTGCTCGGGATGAGTGGCGCCCCACTGGCCGAGGCCGATCGCGAACCCGGCGCGCAGTTCCTCGATGGGCGCGGTGTCGAGATCCGACGTGTAGGGCGGCCGAGAGCGGGCGGCATCGGTGGACACCAGCGTGTTCGCCGGCAACAGCCGCTCGACCTTGTCGGGATGGCGTGCCGCGAGAAACTGGACGAGCAGACCGCCGAGCGACGAGCCGAGCACGGTGGCGCGGTCGATCCCGCGCCGGTCCAGGAGCGTGGCCAGATCGTCGGCCCACTCGTCGACACCGCCGGTTGCCGGATAGCTCACGGCAACGATCCGGACCCGGTCCATCAGCGCGCGCATCTGCTGCCAGAAGATGTCGCCCCGGCCAAGGGTGCCGGGCACGAGCAGGAGCGCCGGACCCCTGTCTCCAACCTCCAGAACACCCCAGTCGCGTCCGTTGAGATCGTCGCGGGCTTCGGGATGCTCGCGGGAAAACGCGTCGCGATCGGCGATCAGCGAATTGGTCATGCGAACGGGTTCTCCACTTTGGGCCAGTAGGTCGGCGCGCGCCGTGTGTAGGGGATGTTGGCATAGTCCGGGGTGATCGCGCCCGGCGTCGCCACGTGGATCACCTCCGAGGCGATCGGCTCGAAGCCCGCATAGAAGTGCTGGGACGACTTCACGCAGACCGCCTTGCGCGTCGATAGATCGATGCCGAGACCTTCGAAGGCCTGAGGATGGAAGGTCTGGGTGCGGTTGTCGTTGATCACGATGTCGACGCCCCGGCATTCGAGCCAGACCGTTTCGCCGAGCGCGGACTCCAGCTTGCCGAAGCGCTGGGTCAGCCCGCTGGCGAGCTTCTTCACCGTCACCTCCAGGTCGAGCGGGTCGCCCGACATGGGACCGCACTTGCCGCCGAGGCGCAGCATCAGCGTCGCCCCCTCGCCCGCTTCCCGGCAGATGCGCACCGCCACCGGGTCCCAGTAGACGCCGGTCGCGATGCCGGTCATCCCGCGCTCCAGAATGGCGCGCAGCAGGAAGGTCGCGTCGCTCGGCGCGCCGCCGCCGGCGTTGTCGGCGGTATCGGCCAGCACCACCGGTCCCGCGGTCGCCGCCTCCACCCGGTCGAGCGCCCCCGCGATGTCCGGGTACGGCCGCGCGATCTCGGTCCGCAGCGAGAAGAGGTGGCGGCCGAGTTCCTCGGCAAGAGTGGCCGCCTTCTCCGGATCGCCGTCGGTGGTGGCCAGCATCCGCGCCCCGCCGCGCGGGTGGTCGCCCCACGGAAAGCCGTGGATCAGCGAGAGCGACAGGATGCCGTCTTCCGTCTCGCGATCGAGCAGGGTGTCGACGAACCCCCGCATGGGTTCGAAGGGCGTGTGCAGCGCGTGGATCATGCGGCAGTCGAAATCGCGCATGACCGGGTGCGTCCGGCCTTCGGCGGCGTCGGCGGCAAGTCGGAACAGGTCGTCGGCCCGATCGGGAATGTCGACGTGCGGATATTCCTTGTAGGCCACCAGAAGCGTGGCCTTCTCGACCATGGCCTCGGTCAGGTGGCTGTGGGGATCGAGCAGACCGCCGATCACCGTGTCCGGTCCGGCCACCTCACGGCAGTGGGCGATCAGGTCGCCCTCGCAGTCGTCGGTGCGGGTCGCGATCATCGCCCCGTGCAGCGACAGCAGGATCACGTCCACCGGCAGCGCGGCCTTCAGGTCGGTCAGGATCTCCTCGCGGAAGGCCTCGTAGACGGATTGCACCGTCGGCCCGGCCGGCTGGGCGTGGGCGGTCAGGCTTTCGACGACCTCCCATCCCTTGGCCTCGGCCGCATCCCGCCAGATCTTCATCTGGGCCGACCAGTACTGGACCGGGTGCCGGGAGGCATCCCCATGGGCGATCGCTCCCTCCTCGAAGCTCAGGTGACCGGTCGGCAACGGCGAGAACGAATTCGTCTCGGTGGAGACGCTGGCGAGAAAAATCTTCATGCGGGCTCGTCTTCGGCATGGTGCCGCTCGTCGGGCGGGGCACCGGTTACAAGATACTGAGTGAGGGAGGCGGCGAGGTGGACCAGGATGATCAGGAAAGCCGCGGGCACCGCCGCGGTGAACCAGATCATCGGCACGGCGAGCATTTCCGCCTCGCGGCCGAGGCTGCGCCCGAGAAAGCCGCGGGCAAGGGTCCAGTTCGGTCCGAACAGCGAATAGTAGAGCACCGGCAGCGCGAAGACGGTGACGCCGACACCCCGGATCACCGCCAGAAGCCGGCCGAGATTGCCGACGGTTCGGGCCAGCCCTGGAAACAGCGTCGGATCCGACCGCTCGTGGAAGGCGACCGAGGCCCCCAGCATGCCGGCCCACACCATGGCCCTTCGCGCCAGCTCCTCGGTCCAGATCGGCGGCGAATCAAAGATGTAACGGGCGATCACCTGATAGCCCGCCGACCCCGCCATCACGACGAGTGCGAGCACGGCCCCGATCAGCGCCAGCCGATTGAGACCGTCGGAGAGACGGGTGAGAGTGGCGACCGCCCGCACGCGCCTCACTCGCCCTTCGCGGCTTTCCACATTTCGACCTGTTCGGCGGTCAACAGCCCGCTGTCATAGGTCGTGGCGGACGCCTTTTCGAACGCTTCCCGGGCCTCCGGCGACAGCTCGGTGATCTCAACGCCGGCCTCCTTCAGCCGGTCGAAGGTGCCGCCCTGCTGCTTCAGCCAGTCCCGGTTGGCCTTGTTGGCCGCCTCGACGGCGGCATCGACGGTCTTGCGGTCGGCGTCGGACAGCCCCTGGTACCAGTCCTCAGAGGCGATCGCGACGCGCAGCGAGGGCGAGATCTTCGCGTCGGTGAAGTACTTGATGAAGTCGGTGTGGCCGAACAGCAGCGGCACGATCGGCGGGTTCAGATAGCCGTCGGCGACACCCGTCTGAAGCGCGTTCGGCACCTCCGCCCAGCTGACGATCGTGCCGGTCGTGCCCCAGGCCTTGTAGAGCTCGATCTGGCTCTCATCGAGCGCGCGCATGCGCAGGTCCGACATGTCCGACATCTGATTGACGGGATGCTTGGTGTTGAAGATGCCGACCGGCTGACCGACCGTATCGACGGCCAGCACGCGCACGCCGCTGGGCGTCAGCTTCTCGTTGATCTTCTCCAGCATGCCGCCCTCGTAGAGCGCGCGGTCGACCTCCTCCATGCTTTCGAAGAAGTAGGGAAGGCGCAGGCCGTAGATGAGATCGTCGACGGAGGTCGTGATGCCGAGCGGCGACATCGACACCTCCAGGAGCCCCTGGGAGACCTGGTCAAACAGTTCGTCGTCGCCACCGAGCGCACCGCGCTCGTATTCCTCGGCCTCCAGGCCGTTGGCGTTCAGATATGTCGTGAAGGCGTTCGCCCAGGCGTAGCTGCCGGACTCCTCCACGCTGGGCGGACTGTCCAGGGCGACCTTGATCTGGGCGAAGGCCGGGCCGGACGCCGAGAGGGCGGCGGCAAGGGCCGCCGCGGCGGCAAGACGGGTCATCTGCATGTTGGTTCTCCTGTTCCCCTTGGTTTTTATGATCGGTCCGGCGGCGGCTCCTCATCCGCCGCCGATAACTCCGAACGCCCGCGGTATCGCGAGACTGATCTCCGGCACCGCGATCAACACACCGAGCACCACGATCTCCACCAGGACGAAGGGCAGCACGGCGCGGGCCAGGCGCCAGTAGCTGGTCTTCGTCACCGCTGCGACCACGAGCAGACAACCGCCGAGCGGCGGCGAGACCAGCCCGATGCACAGATTGAAGCAGAGCACGATGCCGAGATGGACCGGATCGGCCCCCTGTTCGAGCGCGACCGGCGCAAGCAGCGGGACCAGAAGCGCCAGCGCCACCGGCACGTCGAGCACCATTCCGGCCAGGATGAAGAGCACATTGATCAGGAGCATGTACTCGACCGGCCCGAGCCCAAGCTCGGTCACGCCGGACGAGATCGCCTGGGGCAGACGTTCCAGCGCGCCGAGATAGCCGAGGGCGGCGACCGCGGTGATGATCATGAAGATCGAACCGGACAGGGTCACCGTGCGCCGCAGTCCCGCGGCGAGTTCCGGAAACGACAGCCCGTCATAGGCCCGTGTCGCGGCGAGGGCGACGAACACGGCGACGGCGGCGGCCTCCGTCGGCGTCATCCAGCCCAGCACGATGCCGCCGACGATGATCAGCGGCAGGAGCAGCGCCGGCGCGGACCGCAGGACCGTGCGGCCGAGCGGCGGCGCCTCGTGGGCCTCCATGCGCGGGTGGTTGTCCTTCCAGGCAAAGAACGCGTTCACGGCGAACAGGGCGCACGCCAGCAGCAGCCCGGGCAGGATGCCGGCGAGAAAGAGCGCGGTCACCGAGGTCTGCATCAGCGCGCCGTAGAAGATCAGGATGATCGACGGCGGCACGATGGGTCCGATGATCGAGGAGGCCGCGGTGATGGCGCTGGCATAGGTGTCGGAATAGCCGCGCTCGCGCATGGCCGGCACCAGCGTGTTGGAGAGGGCTGCGGCATCGGCGACGGCCGACCCGGAAATGCCGGCGAAGAAGACGCTGGTCATGATGTTGACGTGGCCGAGACCGCCCCGCAGCCGGCCGACCAGCGCCATCGACAGGTCGATCAGGGCGCGGGTCACGCCGCCCCGGTTCATGATCTCGCCGGCCAGGATGAACAGCGGCATCGCCATCAGCGCGAAGACGTCGATCTTGGAGAAGATCTGCTGCGGCAGGATCGCGAGATAGCGCCCCTTCTCCACCGCCAGGAAGGCAAGCACGGCAGAGCCGCCGATCACGTAGGCGATCGCCAGTCCCGAGGCGAGAAAGACGACCGCCGCGACCGGGACCAGCGCGATCATGCCGCCAGGTCCAGCCGTTCGGGCCGCAGGTCGGCCTCGGTGACGCCCTGATCGGCGATGTCGGCGGGGATGGGCCGCCCCTGCAGCACCGAAGCGGCAAGCCGGGCCAGGGCAGGGGCCGACTGGATGCCGTATCCGCCCTGACCGGCGAGCCAGAAAAAGCCCGGTACGTGCGGATCGAAGCCCACCACCGGCGTCTTGTCGGCGACGAAGCTCCTGAGCCCCGCCCATCGGCTCTCGATGCGCCGGACAGACAGATCGAACGCGGTCTCGACGCGGTCGACGCACAGGGCGACATCGTATTCGTCGGGCTGGGCGTCGCAGGGCGGCGACGGTGTCTCGTCGGCCGGCGAAATCAGGAGGCGGCCGGCGTCGGGCTTAAGGTAGAAGTCCTCGTCGACGTCCACCACCATCGGCCAGGGATTGGGGTCGGAGCCCTCCGGTGCGGCGACGGTCAGGGCGGTGCGCCGCTTCGGGACGAGGCCGACCGGCGCGGCCCCGGCGAGCCCGGCGATCTGATCGGCCCAGGCGCCGGACGCATTGACGACCACGTCCGCCCGGACCTCGCCGCGGCTGGTCTCGATCCGCCAGCCGGCACCGTCCCGTGTCAGCGCCCGCACGTCCGCATCGGTCAGGAGATCGCCGCCATGGGCGCGGAACCAGCGCAGGTAGCCGTGATGAAGCGCATGGACGTCGATGTCGCGGGCGCCCGGCTCGTGCATCGCGGCCGCGACATAGTCGGCGCGCAGAAGCGGGGCCATGGCGCGGGTCTCCTCGGCGCTCAGCCGGCGCACGTCGCCCAGCGGCGCCACCTCCGCGATGAGACGGTCGAGGCTCGCGAGCTGGTCCTTGCGGGCGATCATCAGGACGCCGCGAGGCGTGAGCAGGGGATGGTCGGAAAAGCCCCCGGGCGGGGCATCGAAGAACGGAGCCGAGGCCCGGCTCAAAGCCCGGATCGCCGGCGGACCATAGGTTTCCGTGAACAGCGCCGCGGACCGGCCGGTGGTATGGTAGCCGGGCTGTCCCTCGCGCTCGATCAGCACCACGCGCTGCGTCGCGGACAGCTCGGCGGCAACAGAAGCGCCGGCGATCCCGGCACCGATCACGGCGATATCGGCGGACTTGGACGGCTCAATCATCCGATCAGCCTAACAAAGCTTTTTCCGATCGGAAAAGGAATTTTTCCAATCGGAAAATCGTGATGGACGGGCCGGTCCCGCACCCGCTAGAACCGAAGGATGGTTGAGACGGCAAGCGTGAAATCGGTAGCGGACGCCCGCCGTGTCCGCATGGGAGAGCGGCTGCGGGCGCTTCGTCATGCCCAGGGGCTCACTCTTGTCGAGGTGGCCGCCCGCTCCGGCCTCGCCGTGTCCACGGTTTCCAAAGTCGAGCGCGGTCTGATGGCGCTGACCTACGACCGGTTTGCTCAGCTTGCCGATGGTCTCGGCGTCGACGTCGCCGAGCTTTTCTCAGAAGAAGGCAGCCGGTTCCAGCCGGGCCAGGTCGCCGTCGCCCGCAGCGGCGAGTTCGCCGAACATGTGACCGAAAACTACGTCTACGAAATGCTGTTCGCCGACGTGTGGAACAAGGCGATGGTGCCCATGCTGGGCACCCTGCAGCCGTCGGAACGCATGAACTTCGATCGGTTCGTCAGCCACAGCGGCGAGGAATTCGTGATGGTGCTGGAGGGCCGGCTGACCGTCACCTTCGAAGACCGGCCGCCGCTGGTGCTCGAGGCCGGCGACAGCGTCTATTTCGACAGCAATCGCGGCCACCTGTACGCATCCGCCGGATCCGAGCCGGCCCGCATTCTTGTCGTCTGCGCCAACGTCGACGCGCCCTAGGCCCGGTCCAGCGGCCGGGTCTCGCTCGGCAGACAGCCATATTCCCGGCGATAGAGGTCGGAGAACCGGCCCATGTGCGAAAATCCCCACCGGGTGGCGATGTCGGCGATCGGGGTCTCCGGGGGTCGCGTCAGGAGCGCGGACCTGACCTGCTTCAGCCGCTCGCGCCTGAGCACCTGGAGCGGCGTCATGGCGAAGGCGTCGCGAAAGGCGAGCTGCAGGGTGCGTCCCGTCACGCCGGCTGACGCAGCGATATCGCCGAGGGACAGCGGCTGGTCCAGGTTGGCCCGCATATAGGCGAGGGCGCGCTTGACGTGGCGCGGATGCAGCCGGTCGCCGGGCGTGTCGATCAGGTGGCGCACGTTGCTGGGCTGGAGAGCGAGCAGCGCGCCCATCAGCTCTTCCTCGCGCATCCGCTGCCAGGGATCGCCCGGACCGGTGAACGCTTCGCCCCGGTCGGCGGCCTGGAACAGGGCGCGCACCCGGCGTCCCCAGAGGCCCATGCCGGGCCGCGTGAAATCCAGCTCGGGATCGAACAGGACGGAACCTGCCAGGGCGTGACCGGACAGCGTCTCGACCAGGCCGGTCAGGGCCGCCTTGTCGATCTGGATCAGGATCTTCTCGCAGCCGGAATGCCAGCGCATGGCGGTGTGACGGTCGGCGTTGAGCAGGCTGGCCCGCCGCGGCGTGGCCTCGAGGTTCTGCCCTCCGTGCCGGATGGTTGCCTCGCCGCGGATCGGAATCTGGATCAGGTAGAACGATCCCAGCTCGCCCGGCTCGATCGAAACGTCGGCGCCGTAGCGGATGTAGTTCAGGGACAGGGTCTGGCCGCGTACGTGATTGTGGCAGGCGTCCAGGCGCTCGTCAGCGCGGGTCTGGCCGAGGCTGTGATCGCAGAAGGTCCGGGCGACGAAGCTGCGCGCCTCGTCGAGATCGCTGCTCGCAAAGTGCGGAAACGCACCAAGCGGGACAGGTCCGGGCCTGATCTCGGTCGTTGCCATGCAAAAATCATGCGGAGCTGGCCAGCGGCGTGTCAAGCGGCCGCAGCTGCACGTGCGGATTGATTCGTTTTCCGGATACCGGGCGCGCGCATTGCGCCGTTAGGTTCGACCCACAACCAAAAAGGGGAGCCTTCATCCATGAAACTGCAAGCAGGCGTTACCAAAGCCCCCGACGGGCTGAACGACACCGCGTGGAACGTGGTCGGTCACACCTACACGCCGAAGCTTCTGTCGGACAACGCGTTCGTGTGGCACGCGGTCATCCCGGACGGAACCTTCGTGCCGCCGCACATTCACACGACCCAGGACGAATGGATTGTGGTTCTGGACGGAGAGCTCGAGCTCGAGTTCGGCCCGGACAAGCACGTCGCCAAGGCCGGCGACACGGTGCGCATGCCGCAGAACGAGGCGCACGGGATCTTCAACCGCTCCGGCGCCACCGCGACCTGCATCTTCGGGGTCGCCCCCGCCGGCCGGCTCTACGAGCTGTTCACCAAGCTCGATAACGTGACCGACCCGGCCGAGCTCGTGCGCATTTCCGCCGAGCACGACGTCGACTTCCTTCCGCCGCCCGACGCCGCCTGAGCACCCGGCCCAGCGCAGCGCAGACGGAGGACAGGACATGGTGACGAAAAAGAAGGTCGCCGTGATCGGCGGCGGCGTGAGCGGACTTGCGTCCGCCAAGGCGTTCAAGGAGCGGGGCCACGAGGTCCACGCCTTCGAGCGCAGCCACGACATCGGCGGGGTCTGGGAGCCGTCGCGCTCCTATCCGGGCGTGCAGACCCAATCGCCCAAGGATCTGTACCGTTTTACCGACCATCCGATGCCGGATGACTATCCGGAGTGGCCGAAAGGGCCGCAGGTGCATGCCTATCTGCATTCCTATGCCGACAAGCACGATCTGAAGCCGCTCTTTCATCTCAACACCAACGTGGCGTCGATGACCCGCCGGGCGGACGGCAAGCCGGGCTGGACGCTGACGCTTCAGGGTCCCGACGGGGAGCGCTCGGAAGACTTCGATTTCGTCGCGATCGGGACCGGACAGTTTTCCGACAAGAACATCATCTCCCATCCCGGCCAGGACGACTTCGTGGCGGCCGGCGGCAAGGTGATGCACTCCTCGGAATACACCGATCCGGAGATCGTGCGCGGCAAGCGGGTGATCGTGCTCGGCGCGTCCAAGTCGGGCACCGACATCGCCGTGAACGCGGCGCAGAACGGCGCGGAAGCCGTCACGCTCGTCTATCGCGAGAATGTCTGGCGGGTGCCCTATTTCGTGGGCGGCATCAACTTCAAGCGGCTGCTCTACATGCGGGCGCAGGAGAGCCAGTTCAACGGCTGGGGCCGGGGGCCACTGGCCCGGGCGCTCGCCGCCGCCACCAAGCCGCTGGTCTGGGCCAACTTCCGGGGCCTGGAAACGCTGCTCAAGCTGCAGCTCGGGCTGAAGAAGTGGGACATGGTGCCCGACACCCCGATCGAGAAGGCGGTGTCCTGTTCGCTGCCGATCGTGACGCCCGGCCTGTTCGAAGCGTTCAAGGACGGGTCGGTGGTGCCGGTGCGCGGGACGATCGATCGCTACGAGGTCGACACGGCGGTGCTGACCACGGGCGACCGGGTGAAGGCGGACATCGTGGTACTGGCGGTCGGCTGGAAGCTGGGCGTGCCCTATCTCGATCCCGCCTATCGGGAGAAGCTGATCGAGGCGGACGGCCAGTACCGGGTCTACCGGCTGTCGGTGAACCCGGACCTGCCGGAGATGGGCTTCGTCGGCTTCAATTCGTCCTTCTGCAGCGTGCTGTCGGCGGAGATGATCGCCAACTGGCTGGTGCGCTACGCCGATGGCCAGCTGGCCCATCAGCCGACCCGGGCGGAAATGGAGGCGGACATCGAGGCCAACCTCGCCTGGCGCCGTGCCGAACGGCCGGCGGCTCAGGTCTATGGCGGCCTGTGCTCGGCGCCGTTCCACTTCCGCCATTTCGACGAGGTTCTGGCCGATATCGGAGCCAGCAAGCGCAAGCGGTCCAATCCGATCGCCGAGCAGTTCTCCTATCCGAACGCGTCCGCCTACGGCGACTTCCTGGCGTCGGCACCCCAGTACAGGGTGCAGTAGATCTGGTGCCGGCCGGGTCGGGTTCCCGGCCGGTGACTGTCCGCGTCAGGGTCGGGAGATCCGGGCCGCGATCCGCTTTTCCAGCTCCACGATCGCCAGCAGCGCGATCCCGATGGCGATGATGAGCGCGCCGTCGGCGAGGCCGATAGGCCGGCTGTCGAACACGGCCTGCAGCGGCGGCAGATAGGTGAATGCGAACTGGCCGACCACCACGATCGCGACCCCGATCAGCACCGCGCGGGTACCGAGCACGCCTTCCAGCGTGATCGAGGCGCCGTGGACGTAGCGCACCGAGAACAGATAGAAGATCTCCATCACCACCATGGTGTTGACGACCATGGTGCGGGCGGTTTCCACGTCGTGGCCGTTGAGGGTCGCCCAGGTGTAGATGCCGAAACCGCCGGCGACCATCAGCCCGGAGACGAACAGGATCCGCCACAGGAGCCGTCCGGAGATCAGCCGCTGGCCCGCGGCGCGCGCGGGGCGCGACATGGCGCCGGCCTCCGTCGGTTCGAAGGCGAGCGTCAGACCGAGGGCGACGGCCGTGATCATGTTGATCCAGAGGATCTGGACCGGGGTCACCGGCAGGGTCAGCCCGAACAGGATGGCGAGAATGATGGTCATCGCCTCGCCGCCGTTGGTCGGCAGCGTCCAGGCGATCACCTTGGTGAGATTGTCGTAGACGGTCCGGCCTTCGCGTACGGCGGCCACGATCGAGGCGAAGTTGTCGTCGGCGAGCACCATTTCGCTCGCCTCCTTCGCCGCCTCCGTCCCCTTGTTGCCCATGGCCACGCCGACATCGGCGCGCTTCAGGGCCGGAGCGTCGTTCACGCCGTCGCCGGTCATGGCGATGGTGGAGCCGTCCGCCTGCAGGGCCTGCACGAGGCGCAGCTTGTGCTCCGGACTGGTGCGGGCGAAGACTGACGCCTGACGCGCCTCCGCGGCGAAGGCGCCGTCGTCGAGCCCGTCCAGGTCGCGGCCGGTGACGGTGCGCGGATCCTCGGCAAGGCCGAGCTGGGTCGCGATCGCGCGCGCTGTGGCGGCATGGTCGCCGGTGATCATCTTGACCGAAATGCCGGCGCGCCGGCACTCCTCGATCGCCGCGACAGCCTCCTCCCGGGGCGGATCGATCAGGCCGACGAAGCCCAGCAGGCAGAGGTCCCGTTCGACGCTCTCCGGTGCGATGTCGCTGGTGCCGGCCGGTGCGACGGTTCGGGCGAGCGCCAGGACCCGCTCGCCGTCGGCGGCGAGGTCCGCGAGCCGCGCCTCCCAGTACTCCCGGTCGATCGGACGCGGGCCTTCCGGGCTGGCGGCGCTGTCGCACATCTCCAGAAGCCGCTCCGGCGCCCCCTTCACGTAGATGGTCGGCTCGTATCCCTCCCGCCGGTTCAGGGTCGCCATGTAGCGGTGACGGGAATCGAAGGGGATCTCGTCGAGGCGGGCAATCTCGGCCCGGGCGGCGTCGGGCTGGTGCCCGGCCTTGGCGGCGAGCGCCACGAGCGCGCCTTCCATCGGATCGCCGACGACCTGCCAGCCGGCCTCGCCTTCCCGCAGATGCGCGTCGTTGCACAGGAGGCCGGCGAGTGCGAGTTCCTCCAGCACCCGGAAGGTGGGCGGGTCGATGGAGATACCGCCGACCACAATGCCGCCGTGCGGGGCATAGCCGGTGCCCTCGACCGTGAAGCGCTCTTCGGCGGTGACCACGTCGCGGACGGTCATCTCGTTGCGGGTGAGGGTGCCGGTCTTGTCGGAACAGATGACGGAGACCGAGCCCAGCGTTTCGACGGCCGGCAGCCGCCGGATGATGGCGTTGCGCCGGGCCATCCGCTGCACGCCGACGGCAAGCGTGATCGTCATGACGGCCGGCAGGCCTTCCGGGATCGCCGCGACGGCCAGGCCGACGACGGCCATGAAGGCGTCGTCGAGGCCGTAGGTGATGACATAGACGGCGTAGGCGAACACCAGCGCCGAGACCCCCAGAACGGCGAGCGTGATCTGGCGGGCGAACTGGTCCATCTGCCGGATCAGCGGCGTGGCGAGCTGTTCCACGGCGCCGATCATCGCACTGATGCGCCCGAGCTCCGTCGTCGCACCCGTTGCCACCGTCACGCCGATGCCGGAGCCGGCGGTGACGAAGGTTCCGGAAAAGGCAAGGTCCAGCCGGTCGCCGAGAGCGGCGGAGGCGTCGACGGCTTCGGTGGTCTTGTCGACGGGCACCGACTCGCCCGTCAGCGCGGCCTCGTCGATCCTCAGGTTGCGGGCCCGGATCAGCCTGAGGTCGGCCGGGACCCGGTCGCCGGCCTCCAGAAGGACGATGTCACCCGGCACGATCTCGTCGGCGGCGATACTGAGCCGCTGCCCGCCGCGCAGGACGGAGGCGTGCGGGTCGATCATGCTCCGGATCGCGTCCAGCGCCCGTTCGGCCCGGCCTTCCTGGACGAAGCCGATGACGGCGTTGATGACCACCACCGCGAAGATCACGCCGGCGTCGGTGCCGTGGCCGATCAAGGCGGAGACGACCCCGGCGGCCAGAAGCACGTAGATCAGGAGATTGTGGAACTGGAGCAGGAAGCGGACCAGTGTGCTGCGCTGGCGTGCTTCGGGGAGACGGTTCGGACCGACCTCCGCCAGGCGGCGCGCGGCTTCGTCCGCATCGAGACCGGCGCGGGAGGACGACAGACGGGTCAGCGTCTCTTCGACGGCCAGCGCGTGCCAGTTGGCGGCATCCGGCGCGGCGCGCGCGCCGTGTGTACGGCCTTGCTCGTGAGGTGTGTGCGACGTCATGGATCTGCTTTCGAGGGACCGTCGATGCGTATGCTGCATCTGCGAAGACGGGATGAAAAGCGCTCAGATCGGATAGGTGGCAAATGCCGCAGGCGGACGGGCGGAGACGGAACGCCGTTCAGCCGGTCCGGTCCGGCTCAAGCTCACGCCGAATGGCGTCCCGGACCGTCTCCGGCTGCCGTTCAATCGCGCCGGCCAGCCGCTTGAGTTCGCCCCTCAGGCCGTGGACCTGGTCCAGAAGCGACAGGATGACGGGGACCGCCTCTTCGCCCACGTCCAGCTCGTCGGTCAGGTGACACACCAGCCGCACCCGGGCGACGTCGATCTCGGTGAAGGTGAGCACCGCCTCGCCGGTGGCCGGGATGATCCATCCTTCCGCCACCCAGCGGCGCAGCCGCTCGACGGACAGGGTCTCCACCGTGGCGACGACCTGATCCTCGGTATAGCTCATCGGCCCGCCTCCATCGACTTGCGGGGATTGTAGCCGTGGCCCTCGCGCCAGCGTTCCATGAAGGCGGCGAGCTCGTCGTCGATCGTCTCCGGCAGGCGCACCTGGAGGCGGACGAGCTGATCGCCGTGGCCGCCGCCCTGGCGCCGCTTGATCCCCTTGCCGCGCAGCCGGAGCGTCTGTCCGCCGCTCGCCCCCTTCGGGACCGTCATCGTCACCCGGCCAGTCGTCGTCGGCACCTCGACCCTGGCGCCGAGCACGGCCTCGTCGAGGGAGATCGGCAGGGTCAGGACGATGTCGTCCCCCTGGCGCTCGAACTGCGGATGCGGCCGGACGCTGATCTCGACATAGGCGTCGCCGGCAGGGCCGCCGCCAAAGCCGGGTCCGCCCTGGCCTTTCAGGCGGATCGTCTGTCCGTCGCGCAGGCCCTCCGGAACTGCGATATCGAGGGTCTTGCCGTCCGGCATGGTGACCCGCTTGGTCGCGCCGGACACGGCCTCCAGGAAATCGATCTCCAGATGATAGCGCACGTCCGGCCCGGGCATGCGCACGCGGCCCCCGCCGGCTCCTCCTCCCGCCTGGGCGCGGCGGCCGAAGATGTCGGAAAAGAAGTCCGACATGTCGCCGAGATCGTCGTAGCCGGCCGACGAGGCGTAGTGATGCCCTGCACCCTGATCGGCGAAGTCGCGGTAATACTGGTGCTGGGGCCGCTCGTCGCCGCTGGCGTCGATCTCGCCGCGATCGAAGCGGCCGCGCTTGTCCGGGTCGCCGACTATGTCATAGGCGCTCGCCACCGCCTTGAAGCGGTCGGCCGCGGCGGCGTTGCCCGGGTTGAGATCCGGGTGAAACTGCTTCGCGAGCTTTCGATAGGCCTTGCGGATCTCGTCCTGGCTCGCGTCCGGAGCGACGCCGAGAACCTCGTAGGGATTGTCTGCCACGGGCTCACCTTCCCAAAAATGGCCGGCCGGATGCTGCCGTCACTTAAGGGGTCAGTTAGGAGATCGGGCGGGCCTTCGTCCAGAGGGTGCGTGCGGCGACGGCGCCGCAGGACGCGCCGGAGCGCCGATACGCCTGGTTTCCGCTCAGGCCGCCTGAGACCGGATCAGGCGGCTCGGGATGCCGGCTGCGGCCAGACGGTCGACCGTGTCGTTCGCCACCGCGGGCGATTGCGTGAGGACAAAAGCGGTGTCGGGGGCCAGGGTGACAGGGTCCACCGGATGCAGTTCGACGACCAGGCCTTCGGGGGCCGCCCGGGCGAACCGGTCGACGACGTCGGGACCGTAGATGCGCCAGTGGCCGTGCTTGTCCTCCCGGGCGCGGCCATATTCGCGGGTCGCCTCGACGCGGGCGGGATCGGGCACGGAGAGAAAGACGAAGCCCTCTTCCCGGACGACCCGGTGCAGCTCGGCAACGGCGGCGATGTCGTCTTCCACGTGTTCCAGAACGTGGTTCACCACGATCACGTCGTAGCAGTCGTCGGGCCGTTCGATCGCCTGGAGATCCAGCTCGGTTTCCGTTCCGAACTCCGAAATTTCATGGGCGACAAACCAGTCGGGCTCCACGACCTTGTCCGGGCTGAACTGGAGGGCGGACAGCGCCGAAAACCGAGCCGGATCGAGCGCCTGGAAAGCCGTACGATAGGCGCGGTGCCGCTCCAGCGACCCGCAGTCGGCGCAGCGCGGCGGCGACCCGTCGGGTGACAGCCTTTCCTTGGGGCCCAATACAAATCGGGTTCCCTGGCAGATGGGACAGACCTGGGTATCCGGTTCACTGATCAATGTTTCGACTTTCGAGGACAGGATCGAAGCTTACAAATACGTAATGCTGCTTGCGCGAGAGGCAAAAAAAAGCGCTTCTAGACATGATTTTTCACGGATGGCCTGTTCCATTTTTCATAAATTGCCGCCATATTCGTACATTCGAATGGAAGCGCACGGCCTCCGCGAACAGGCGGTTGACCGTAGGCGACCGGACTCTGCGGCGGATATGATATCGGCACATATAGGGGTCCGGCTTCGCTTGGAAGTGCTGCTGCTTTCGATTGCCCACCTGACAGACCATTAGCGACCCGCTTATGACACATGCAAAGGGTGACCTAGCTGACGCGCCGAAAGAACTCGGCGAGCTGGAGTCCGTCGCTGCCGTTCTCCGTTCTGTTCTGGGCGGAGCAGGCGCGGGAATTGCTCTTGCCGCGGAAGGTCGTGTCTGGGTCGGTGTGAATGCCGACAATCCGCAAGTCGCCGGCAAAATCGAAGCGGCGCTTGTCCTGAAGCCCGAGGCCCCGGAAGAGGCGGCAGCGGACGGCTCCCTTCTGGTGAGCGACATGCAGCTGACCGATGAGGGCGCTTCGGTCCGGATCGCCGTCGACGGCGATGCGGAGGATGCCGGGAACAGCCTCGAGCGGGCGTTGCCGAGCATCGGCGCCCTCGTACGTCAGGTGGTTGGCAAAGTTCAGGAAATCGGGGCCCTGCAGCGCACCGTTTCGGTGATGACCCGGTTCGAAACGATGTCGCGGACCGGGCGGTGGCAACTGGACCTGGACTCCCGGGCCCTCACCTGGTCCGACGAGGTCTACCGCATCTTCGATCTGAAGCCCGGCGACCCGATCTCGCTGGAACGGGCCTTGAGCTTCTATCCCAAGGAGGCGCAGGCCAACCTCCGCGGCAAGTTCGAGGAAGCCATGCAAACCGGCGCCGGCTTTACGCTGGCGATGCCGGCCGAGACCGCGTCCGGGACGCGCAAGTTCGTCCGCGTGATGGCGGAGCCGGAGCAGGTCGACGGCGGAACCGCCTCCCTGTTCGGTGTCATCCAGGACGTGACGGAAGAAAAGGAAGCCGAGCGCCGGCTGTGGTGGACGGCCAACCACGATCCGCTGACGGGATTGCCGAACCGCATGCTGTTCCAGGATCGCCTCAGCCGGGCAATCGAACACGCAAAACGGTTCGACGAGGAAATCGGGCTCGTCATCTTCGACGTCGACAACTTCAAGATGGTCAACGACGTCTACGGCCACGAGGCCGGCGACCTGCTGCTCAAGCACATCTCCGACGTGCTGCTCGACACCATTCGCGCCACCGATTCCATCGCGCGCCTGGGAGGTGACGAGTTCGCGGTCATCCTCGGCGATCTCAGGGGCGAGGGCGATGTCTATCCGCCACTGGAACGGCTCAGCCAGGCGACGGACTTCAAGTTCGACTATCGCGGCACGGTCATTCCGGTGCGCATGAGCATGGGGGTTGCGTTGTTCCCGACCCACGGCGAGAGCGGCGAGGATCTCTACCGGAACGCCGACATTGCCTTGTTCCGGACCAAAAACAATCACGACCGGCGGATGACGCTTTACGAGTCCCGCTTCGGCTATGAGCTGCAGGCCCGGGACGAGCTGCTACGGGACGTCCGGCAGGCACTCGAGGCCGATCTGATCGTTCCGTTCTACCAGCCGCTGTTCGACCTGGAGACCGGGGCGATCGTCGGTGCGGAAGTTCTCGCGCGCTGGCGACGGGCCGAGGGGACCCTGGAGGCGGCGTCGTTCATCGCCGCCATCAACGACTACGAGACCGCGCCGCTGGTGGGCGCCGGAATCCTTCGCCAGGCTGCCGCCGACATGGCCGCCTACAAGGCGGAGTTCTCCGACTCCGTGCCGTTTTCGCTGAACGTCTCACGCAGTCAGGTGCGCAATCCGGAGTTCGTCGCGCTGGTGGCGGCCAGCCTGAACGACGACGAGATTGGCTTCTCCGATTTCATTCTCGAGATTTCCGAGGACGCCGTCGTCGAACGGGATCACTTCCAGGTCGCGGACAGTCTCGCCGATCTGGCCGAGAAGGGGCTCGGCTTCGCGTTCGACGATTTCGGCAACAGCTTTTCCTCGCTGATCCACATCAACTCCTATTCGGTGCGCCAGGTGAAGATCGACCGGAAGCTGGTCGACGACATCAATATCGATTCCCAGAAGCTCGCGATTGTGGACGGGATTCTGCGGATCTGTTCGTCGCTCGGGATCGATGTGGTCGCCGAATGCGTGGAACGCGAGGATCAGGTGCGCGCGCTTCGCCAGCTCGGCGTCCGGCATGCCCAGGGTAATTTTCTGGCTCGGCCGATGACGTTTTCGGACTTCATCGATCTCAACCGGTCCGGCCTGCGCAGCGGTTACGAGGTGAGCCCGCATCTGCTGTCCCATACGGGCAAGCCGGCCAACCCGAGCTGCTGACGCAAATCCCAGGAAAAGTGGGAACCGGTTTTCCGTCCGGGATTTGCGTTGAAAGAGTAGCGCTCACGCCAACTCGCTTCGCTCGTGGCTCCGCGAGGGCGGCCGTTTTTGGTGTCCCGGTCGCTTCGCTCCGCGCCTCTTGATCGGCCGGCGCGCGGTCGCGCGCTGACCAGCAACGCCAGGAAAAGTGCGTAGTGGTTTTCCGCCCGGGCGTTGCGCAGGAAAAGACAAATCCCAGGAAAAGTGGGAACCGGTTTTCCGTCCGGGATTTGCGCTGGAAAAGACGGATCCCGGGAAAACGGGAGCCGGCGATCCGGTGCCTCTACTCGTCCCGACCGCCGTTCAAGAGCCGGTCGACCTCCGAGAGGCGGGTGCTGACGGCGTCGAGATCCTGGGTCATGGCCATGAGATTGCGCGACAGGCGCTCCTGGAGGTCGCGGGCTGTCTCCGGGTACTCGATCAGGATGCGGCGGAACTGGGCGCGGCCCAGGAGGATCACTTCCGAGGGCGCCGTTGCCACCGCGCGCACGCTGGGGCGGTTCTCCAGAAGCAGCGACACACCGTTGATCATCCCGCCGGGACCGAGCGCGTCGCGGCGCGGGCGGGTGCTGCCGGGATCCGTCACGGCAATGGCGCCGCTGGCCACGACGCCCGCCCCCGGTGCAGCGGAATTCATCTCGAACAGCACCTCGCCCGGACCGAGATGCCGGGTTTCGCTGGAGAAGGCGAGCAGGCGCAGGTGCTCTTCCTCAAGCCCCGCGAGCATGGGTGTCTTGCGCATCACCGCGATGTCGCGGGACAGGCTCATACGGCGCTTGCCTCGCCGCCCGGTTGCGGGACAAGCTTGTAGCCCCCGCCCTCTGTGACCAGCAGCTCGGCGTTTGACGGATCGCGCTCGATCTTCTGGCGGAGCCGGTAGATGTGGGTCTCCAGCGTGTGGGTGGTGACGCCGGAGTTGTAGCCCCAGACCTCGTGCAGCAGTACGTCCCGCGTCACCGAACGCTGGCCGGCCCGGTAGAGATATTTGAGGATCGCGGTTTCCTTTTCGGTCAGCCGCACCTTCGAGCCGCGCTCGTCGACGAGCAGCTTGGCGGCGGGCCGGAAGCTGTAGCGCCCGATCGCGAAAGTCGCGTCCTCGCTCTGCTCGTACTGGCGCAGATGGGCACGGATCCGGGCCAGGAGCACCGCGAACTTGAACGGCTTGGTGACATAGTCGTTGGCACCCGCCTCGAGCCCGAGGATCGTGTCGGAATCCCCCTCTTGGGCGGTCAGCACGATGATCGGCGCCTTGAAGCCGGATTTGCGCAGCAGCTTCACCGCTTCGCGCCCGTCGATGTCGGGCAGGCCGACATCCATCAGGACGACGTCGGCGCGCTCCTCTTTTGCGGTTTCGATTCCCGCAGTAGCGTTGGCGGCCGTGAAAATCTGGAACTCGTCGTAAAGGGCGAGTTGCTCGGCGAGGCCCTCCCGGAGGTCCTCGTCATCGTCGACGATCAGTATCTTGCGGGCGGTCATCGAACGTCCTCTGGTGCGCCGGCATGCCCAACGAATCATCAAGAGAGGCATAGGCCTATGCAAGTCCTAATATGCGAAAGGACAACGTGCGTCGCACAAGTCAAGGCCCGGTAGGGGCACCCGTCGTACCCGGGCTCCGGTCGCGGGCCAGAAAGAAGCGGCCGGCGCAGCCGATCCTGGTGCGTCGGCGTCCCGGAACGACCACCCAGGGACTCCTGTCGGTGGACGGGAGGACCCTTCCGTGCGCCCTCGGCAGCGGCGGACTTGCGGTGCGGAAGCGCGAGGGAGACGGTGCCACGCCGATCGGTCGATTTTGGCTGAAGGCGGCGCTTTTCCGCGCCGACCGGGTGGCCCCGCCGGCGGGCGATCTACCGATCCGCGCGACCCGTGCCGACGACGGCTGGTCCGACGATCCCGGCTCCGCCCTCTACAACCTGTTCGTCCGGCTGCCCCAGACGCTGTCGCACGAACGCTTGATGCGGACCGACCATCTCTATGACGTCGTCGTGATCACCGACCACAACCGGACGCCCAGGGTTCGCCGGCACGGCAGCGCGGTGTTTCTGCATTGCAGCCGGGAAGGGCTGACGCCGACGGCCGGCTGCGTCGCCCTGCCCCGCGAAACCTGGCGGCGGCTGGGGGCACATCTCGTCCGCAACCGGCCGATCGACATCGACGCCGTGGCCCGTCCCGTGCGGCGCCGGCGCGCGCGCCCCTTTTTCCGGCGCACGAGATCGGCCAT
Source organism: Amorphus orientalis (assembly GCF_030814015.1). Lineage (NCBI taxonomy): Bacteria > Pseudomonadati > Pseudomonadota > Alphaproteobacteria > Hyphomicrobiales > Amorphaceae > Amorphus > Amorphus orientalis. The sequence goes on along the minus strand of NZ_JAUSUL010000001.1, from coordinate 31,500 downwards.
ATAGCCGGGAAACAGGACGCGACCCATGACCGCCTCGATCCCCTTCGTGAAGATGAACGGCCTCGGCAACGACATTCTCGTGGTCGACGGACGGACCGTGCCGACGGGACTGACCGCCGACGCGATCCGCCGGCTTTCTCCACGGGCCGGCGGCATCGGCTTCGATCAGGTGGTCACCCTGGAGCCGGATCCGGCCGGGGCGGACGTGTTCATGCGGATCGCCAACGCCGATGGCGGCGAGGTCGAGGCCTGCGGAAATGCGGCCCGGTGCATCGCCGACCGGCTGTTCGCCGAGACCGGCGCGGCATCCCTGTCGATCAACACGCTCGGCGGCCGCCTGTCGGCCCGCAGGCGGGACGACGGCATCGTGGCGGTTGACATGGGCCACGCCCGCTTCGGCTGGCAGGACATTCCGCTCGCCCGCCCGGTGGACGACACCATGGCGGTCGGCGGGGTCGCCGCGGCGGAGGCCGCAGGCCTCGGTCCGGGATCGGTGGCGAATGTCGGCAATCCCCATATCGTGTACTGGGTCGAGGATCCGGACGCGATCGACCTTGCCCGGCTCGGACCCGAGATCGAGCACGACGCGCTTTTTCCCAACCGTATCAACGCGACGCTCGCTCACGTCGTCGACCGCGCCCGTATCGATGTCCGCGTCTGGGAGCGCGGCGCGGGTCTGACGCGCGCCTGCGGCACCGCGGCCTGCGCCACCGCGGCATTGGCTGCGCACACGGGACGGACCGGACGCCAGGTCACGATCGGCCTGCCGGGCGGCGATCTGGAGATCGCGATCGGCGATGACCGGTCCATCCTGATGGCCGGCCCTGTCGCCACCGATTTCACCGGCGCGCTCGATCCCGTGGCCGGCACCTTCGTTTTCGACGGGACCCCCGAGCCGGCCGCCGCGGGTTGACACGACGCAAGCCGCCGTCGAGACCACTAGTCGAGCCGCTCGCCCATTGCAGTCGGCCGAAACGAGAGATCAGGGTTTGACCGTTCCGACCACAGCCATCGAGGCGCCTGAGAGCGACCCGCCGGCCCGGCCGACCGCCGGTGTCGACGTGGTGACGCTCGGCTGCCGGCTGAACACTCTGGAATCGGAGATGATCCGCCGCGGGGCCGAGGCGGCCGGCCATTCCGATCTGGTCGTGGTGAACACGTGCGCCGTCACCAGCGAGGCCGTGCGTCAGGCGCGCCAGACCGTGCGCCGGCTCCGCCGGGAACGCCCCGGCGCGAAGATCGTGGTGACCGGGTGTGCGGCGCAGACCGAGCCGGAGACGTTCGCGGGGCTCGATGCCGTCGATCTGGTGCTCGGCAACGACGCCAAGACGGAACCGGAGACCTGGCGCGATCTCGCCCGCTTCGGGGTCGATGCCGGCGAGCGGGTGCGCGTCAACGACATCATGAGCGTGCGCGAGACGGCCGGCCATCTGGTCGACGGCCTGGAGGGCCGGGCCCGGGCCTTCGTCCAGGTTCAGAACGGCTGCGACCACCGCTGCACCTTCTGCATCATTCCCTATGGACGCGGCAATTCGCGCTCGGTGCCGATGGGCGCGATCGTCGACCAGGTCCGCCGCCTTACCGACAATGGCTATCGGGAGGTCGTGCTGACCGGCGTCGACCTGACCAGCTACGGCCCGGACCTGCCCGGCACACCGAAGCTCGGCGATCTGGTCCAGCGCATCCTGAAGCTGGTGCCGGATCTGCCACGGCTGCGGCTGTCGTCGATCGATTCCATCGAGGTCGATCCGGCACTGATGGAGGCGATCGCGGGCGAGCCCCGCCTGCTCGGCCACTTTCATCTGTCGCTCCAGGCCGGCGACGACATGATCCTCAAGCGGATGAAGCGCCGGCACCTGCGCGACGATGCGATCCGGTTCTGCGCCGATGTCCGCGCGCTGCGTCCCGACGTGGTGTTCGGCGCCGATCTGATCTCCGGCTTCCCGACCGAAACCGACGCGATGTTCGACAACACCCTGGCGCTGGTCGCCGATTGCGGGCTGACCCATTTGCACGTCTTCCCCTTCTCGCCCCGGCCCGGAACGCCGGCGGCCCGCATGCCCCAGCTGTCCCGCCAGCTGGTGAAGGATCGCGCGGCGCGACTGCGCGCGGAGGGCGAGCGCGCTTTTGCCGCCCACCTGGCGACGGAGATCGGGCGCGTGCGCCAGGTGCTGGTCGAACGCGACGGGCTCGGCCGGACCGAAGGCTTCACTCCGGTCAGCCTGCCCGGTCGGGCGGGCGACCTCATTGCCGCGCGCATGGTTGCGGCCCGGGATGGCGCGCTCGTGGGCGAGCCGATGGCGGAGGCGGCATGAGCAGCGACCAGAAGGGCGGCCTCTGGCGCCGCATGTTCGGCCGGCGCGCCGAGGACCAGGAGCCTGCGCCCGAAACCGAAGCGCCGGAAGATGCGGCAGCCGCGATCGAAACCGAGGATCCGTCCGGGGGCGAGCCTTCCGGGGAAGAGCCGCGCGGCCCCGACCCGGACGACGCGATCGTCGAACCGGTCACGTCCGGCTTCGAGCCCGAGGCAGCGCCCGAGCCGGTGGACGCGGAGCGCGAAGCCCCGGCGGACCCTCCCGCCACGGCTAGCGAAGGCCCGGACCCGATCGAGACGCGCGTCGGCGAGAGCACGGAAGCGGATCCGGACCCCGAGCCCGAAGACGTCCTGACGCCCGCCGAACCGGAAACCAAGGCCGGCTTCTTCCGTCGCCTGATGAGCGGGCTGGACCGGACCTCGTCGTCGCTGACGGAAGGGGTCACCGGCCTCTTCACCAAGCGCAAGCTGGATTCGGAGACGCTGCAGGATCTGGAGGACGTCCTGATCCAGGCGGACCTCGGCGTCGAGACGGCCATGGCCGTGACCGACCGCCTGTCGGAATCGCGTTACCAGAAGGGAATCGAGCCGGACGCCCTGCGCAGGATCCTCGCCGAGGAAGTCGCCCGGGTGCTCGAGCCGGTCGAGAAGCCGTTCGAACTCGATCGGACCAAAAAGCCGTTCGTGGTGCTGGTGGTGGGCGTCAACGGCACCGGCAAGACCACCACCATCGGCAAGATCGCAGCCAAGCTGGTCCGCGACGGGCGAAAGGTGGTGCTTGCCGCCGGCGACACCTTCCGCGCCGCCGCCGTCGAGCAACTCAAGATCTGGGGCGAGCGGACGAAGAGCCACGTGGTCGCCCGGGAGACCGGATCCGATGCGGCCGGCCTCGTCTACGACGCACTCGAGGACGCGGCCGCCGCGGGTGCCGACGCGCTCCTGATCGACACCGCCGGACGTCTGCAGAACCGCACCGAGCTGATGGCCGAGCTGGAGAAGGTCGTCCGCGTCATCAAGAAGAAGGTGCCGGACGCGCCCCACGCCGTGCTTCTGGTGCTTGACGCCACCACCGGGCAGAACGCGCTCAACCAGGTGGAGATCTTTTCCAAGGCGGTGGGCGTGACCGGGCTCGTCATGACCAAGCTGGACGGCACGGCCCGCGGCGGCATCCTGGTGGCGATCTCCGCGCGGCACCAGCTGCCGGTCCATTTCGTCGGCGTTGGCGAGGGGGTCGACGACCTGGCGCCGTTCTCCGCCGACGATTTCGCCACCGCGATCGCCGGCCGGCCCGAGGGCGGCTAGGGCCGTTCCACCCACGCTGATGGGTTCTGGTGGAAACGGCATCCGGCGACCTTCCGACAGAAATCGGCGGTTCGGGCCAGCATGGCGTTGATGCCTGCGTCGGCTTCTTATATGGAAGGGGCTCGCGCGTGATTTGCCGCGTGGCACTTGCGAAGCGCGGGATCTATTTCCGCGCCGGGCACCCGTAGCTCAGCTGGATAGAGCGCTGCCCTCCGAAGGCAGAGGTCATAGGTTCGAATCCTATCGGGTGCGCCATACCCTGACATGTCCGAGACCCGTCCGACCGGCTGCCGCAATTGGCCGGTTCGAGGCCGGTTGCGTGCTTGCAGCGCATGCTGCGTCGCTTCGTCGCTCGTGTCCGGACCTGCAGGGGTGGAGCCGGTGTCTCACCCGTGACGCGCGGCAAAAGCCGGAAATTGGCTTCGGATCAGGAACCTTTCGGATCTGCCGGCGTTGGCCGATGTAATCCGAAAGTCTACGTTGTCCCTGAGTTTCCCTTTCGGTTCACATTTCATAATCGAGCGGTTGACAAATCGGCCTATTTTGCGGCTTTTTCCCGGTGCCGATCCGGCAGCAGCCATAACGCGTATACGTGAGGATCAACCACTTGGGTGAGAGCGACGCGCTCGTCGTAAAAGATCTGTATAAAGTCTTCGGAGATGATCCGAAGGAAGCGATCAAACTGCGCGAGCAGGGCCTCAGCAAAGACGAAATCTTCGAGAAGACGGGTATGGTGCTGGGCGTCAGCGCCGCCAATTTCACTGTCCGCGAAGGCGAAATCTTTGTCGTCATGGGCCTGTCCGGCTCCGGCAAGTCGACGCTGGTGCGGATGCTGAACCGCCTGATCACCCCGTCGGCCGGCCAGATCATCGCCAACGGCAGTGACATCGCCGCGATGTCGGAGACCGAACTGCAGGAGTTCCGCCGCAAGCACATCGCGATGGTGTTCCAGTCCTTCGCGCTCCTGCCGCACCTGACGGTGCTTCAGAACGCCGCCTTCGGTCTGGAGCTGTCGGGCGTCCCCATGGGCCAGCGCAACGAGCGCGCCCGGGCCGCGCTCGCTCAGGTCGGGCTCGCGGCCAACGAGAACAGCTATCCCAACGAACTCTCCGGCGGCATGCAGCAGCGCGTGGGTCTGGCCCGTGCGCTCGCCAACGACCCGACGATCCTGCTCATGGACGAGGCCTTCTCCGCGCTCGATCCGCTGATCCGGAGCGAGATGCAGGACGAACTCCTGACGCTGCAGGCCGAACACCAGCGCACCGTCGTCTTCATTTCCCACGATCTCGACGAGGCGATGCGCATCGGCGACCGGATCGCGATCATGGAGGGCGGCGAGGTCGTTCAGGTCGGGACGCCGGACGAGATCCTCAACAACCCGGCCAACGACTACGTGAAGTCGTTCTTCCGCGGCGTGAACGTCTCCAGCGTCCTGACCGCGCGCGACGTGGCGCGGAAGCGGCAGGTGACGGTGGTCGAGCGCGAAGGCAACCTGCGCAGCGTGCTGCAGCGGATCGCCGACGCGGACCGGGACTTTGCCTACGTCGTCGACAAGAAACAGCATTTCCACGGCGTGGTATCCGTGGCGTCGCTGGAGGCCGAGCTCAAGAAATCCGAGCCGCGGATCCAGAACGCCTTCCTGCCGGAGGTGACGCCGATCGAGGCCGACACCAAGATCGGCTCCATCATCGGCACTGTTGCCCAGGCGCCGTGCGGCCTCCCGGTCGTGGACGACCAGGGGCGCTATCTCGGCGTCCTGTCCCGCGCGCTTCTTCTCGAGGCCCTGGACCAGGAGGGCACCGAAGATGCCTGAACATGCCATGACCAACGACGGCGCCGCCGGCCCGATCGTTCTCGCCCAGGACAGCTCCAATCCGTGGGCTTCCGGTGGCGAGGGGACCGGTTCCGAAGCACCGGCCGGCGCCGGTGGCGGCGACGCGGGCGCGGACGCCGGCTCGAACCCCTGGGGCGGCGGTGGATCCGACACCGGCGGCGGGGCTCCGGCCAGCGATGCGACGCCGGACTGGCTGACCCAGGCCGCCCCGGCCGAAGAGCAGAGCTTCGATATCCTGCATCCGTTCGACCACGCGGTCATTCCGCTGGACGTTTGGGTGGAAAACGTCCTCGACTGGGTCGTCGCCAACCTGCGGCCCGTGTTCCAGGCGATCCGCTGGCCGATCGACGGGGTCCTCTCCGGGGTCGATGCGGCCCTTCTGGGCACGCCCGCGCTGGTGATGCTGATCATCATCGGCCTTCTGGCCTGGCAGGCGGCCGGGCCGCGCCTCGGCATCGGGGCCGTCGTGTCGATGATCTTCGTCGGGCTGATCGGCGCCTGGGAGGAGGCGATGATCACCCTGTCTCTGGTGATCACGGCGGTCTTCTTCTGCACCCTGATCGGCCTGCCGACGGGCATATGGCTCGCCCGCAACGACCGGGCGGCCCGGTCGGTGCGACCGATCCTCGACGCCATGCAGACCACGCCGGCCTTCGTCTATCTCGTTCCCATCGTCATGCTGTTCGGCATCGGCAACGTGCCGGGCGTGGTGGTGACCATCATCTTCGCGCTGGCGCCGATCGTGCGCCTGACCAACCTGGGCATCCGCCAGGTTCCGGTCGATCTGGTGGAGGCGGCCCGCTCGTTCGGCGCGTCCGACCGGCAGCTGCTCTACAAGGTGCAGCTTCCGATCGCCATGCCGACCATCATGGCCGGTCTGAACCAGACGCTCATGCTCGCGCTCTCGATGGTGGTCATCGCGTCCATGATCGCCGTCGGCGGTCTCGGCCAGATGGTGCTGCGTGGCATCGGCCGGCTCGACATGGGGCTGGCGACGATCGGCGGCATCGGCATCGTCATCCTGGCGATCATCATCGACCGGATGACCCAGTCGCTCGGCGTGTCCAAGCGCGACCGCGGCAATCTCGCCTGGCACGACACCGGCCCGGCGGGGCTCGTGAAGCGGCTGGTGCGCAAGGGCGATGCGAACACCGACGCCGCGGGTGCGCCGGAAAAGGCCTGACCTGACACCGTTTCTGCGGACCGGGTGCGCTCGTGCCATACGGGTCGCCTTCCGCCGAACTCGCAGGGCGCGCCTTCCGGGCGCGGCCCTCTCTTTCACCACTGCAAAGGAGATCGACATGACCAAGCCGATCCGCAAGACGACCCTCAGGAGCCTGGCCGCGTCGGCCGGCATCGCCGCGCTTCTTTCCGCCGGTGCCGCCACCGCCCAGGACGCGCAGCCGGGCGAAGGCGCCAACGTCGTGCCGCTCAAGTCATCCATCGCCGAGGAGACCTTCCAGACCCTCCTCGTCATGAAGGCGCTCGAAGAACTCGGCTACGACGTGGAAGACATCAAGGAGCTCGAGTACGCCGCCGGACACGTGGCGATCGCCAATGGCGACGGCACCTTCATGGCGGACCACTGGGATCCGCTGCACGTCGACTTCTTCGAGGAAGCCGGCGGTGACGAGAAGATCTACCGTGAGGGCGTCTACTCGCAGGGCGCGCTGCAGGGCTACCTGATCGACAAGAAGACGGCCGACGAGCACAACATTACCAATCTCGGCCAGCTCAAGGATCCGGAGATCGCCAAGCTCTTCGACAACAACGGCGACGGCAAGGCGGATCTCGCCGGCTGCACGCCGGGCTGGGGCTGCGAAAAGGTGATCGAGCATCAGCTGGACGAGTTCGGCCTGCGCGACACGGTCACCCACAACCAGGGCTCCTACTCCGCCATCATCGCCGACACGATCACCCGCTACGAGCAGGGCGAGCCGGTGCTCTACTACACCTGGACCCCGTACTGGGTGTCGGGCGTCATGGTCCCGGGCAAGGACGTCACCTGGCTGAACGTTCCGTACTCGTCGCTGCCGGGTGAGCGTTCCGACGTGGACACGGCGCTTCCGGATGGCTCGAACTACGGCTTCCAGGCCAACAATCAGCGCATCATCGCCAACAAGGCGTGGGCGGAAGAGAATCCGGCGGCGGCCGAGCTGTTCTCCATCATGAAGCTCTCCGCCAACGACATCAGCGCCCAGAACCTGCTGATGCAGCAGGGCCAGGACAGCGAGGCCGACATCGAGCGCCACGCCGACGCCTGGATCAATGCGCACCAGGACACCTGGAACCAGTGGCTCGACAAGGCGCGTGCCGCAGCGCAGTAAACCGCGCATCGCATGACCTGAAAAAGCCGGCGGCAACGCCGGCTTTTTTTTGGCCGGAGGTCCCGGTGACGATGGTTCGAGAGTGCCGATCCCGAGCGAGCGGGTGCCCTTGGTGCAGTGCACACAAATTCTGAGTCTGCGGATGGGTCGTTGCGCCTGCAACTAAAAGTGTCGTCGGAGTCCAGCTTCACGCAAGGCACGCTGATTAGCGCTTACTAATTCGCGTCTTTTACAGAAGAAGGGAACAACTGATGAAACGCTCATTGCTTGCCGGCGCCTGTGCTCTGGCCCTCCTCGTGTCGCCTGTTGCAGCGAACGAATTCGAGGCTCCGCTCAAGGAACTGGCCAATTCGGAAATCATCGCGATCGCCGCGGCCCCGGAAGTCATCGCCGCCGTGAAGGCTCAGAATGCAGAGACTGCCGGCTATGATCAGGCGACCATCGACGCCGCCGACGCCACGTGGCGGGAAGAGGTTTCCGCGAGTTCGAGCCCGATGATCGACGCGGTTCTCGCCCGCCCGGCCTCCTCGTTCCTCGCGGCCAAGAAGGACGGGTCGTCGGGCCTCTACACCGAGATCTTCGTCATGGACGCCAAGGGCCTGAACGTGGCTCAGAGCGACGTCACCTCCGACTACTGGCAGGGCGACGAGGCGAAGTGGCAGGAGACCTACGGCAAGGGTGCGGATTCCCTGCACCTGTCCGACGTCGAGCTCGACGAGTCCTCCCAGACCTACCAGAGCCAGGTCTCCGTACCGGTCGTCGACGAGAACGGCGACGTCATCGGCGCGCTCACCGTGGGCGTGAACGTCGAATATCTGATGATGTAGTCCGGACGGTCGCACGGCGGCCGATTGATCACGACCTCCTTCCGGCAGGCGGAGAGAGTTATGTCGAACGAGAAGACTGGGGCTGCGCCGGGCGCGCATGCCCCCACAAAGAGGAAGACGCTTCGCACCCGCGTGGCGCTGGTGGTGTTTGCGGCCGTGGCCGTCGGCTTCATGCTGACGACGGCGCTCAACTATTTCAACGAGTCCAGCCGCAAGGAGGCCGACCTCGTTGAGACGCACAAGCAGATGACGTCCCTGTTCGCCGCCCAGCTTTCCGGCGCCGTGCGGTTCGGCAAGGCGGAGGCAATCGACGAAGCCGCCGACAAGCTGATCGCCAGTGAAGGAAGCTATGCGGACTATGTCGCGTCCGTCGCCGCGGATGGCGCGCCCATCACGCAAGTCGGCCAGGATGCGACCGGAATTGGGCTCGTGGTCGCCGAGCGGGCTGTTGCCGAGAAACAGGTGGTCAATCTCGTCGACGGCGTCATGCATTTCACGGCTGCCCCGGTGTATTTCGGGGCGGACGATGCCGTGATCGGCAGCGTTGTCGTCGCCTGGGACAACAGCGCTTCGTGGGCTGCGCTCCGAAACCGGTCGTTCCTCAGCATCGGCGAGGCGATCATCATCGCCATCGTCGTGGCGCTTCTGATCGACTTCGCCATGCGGCGTTGGATGAGCCGTCCGATCGCAGGCGTCGTCGCCATGATGGATCGGCTCGCCTCGGGTGACACCGACTTCGAACCGGAGGGAACCGAGCGGAACGACGAGATCGGCACGATGGCCCGATCCGTGGCCGTGTTCCGCGAGAACGCGATCGAACGGCGTCGGCTCGCCGAGGCCCAGGAGATCGAGCAGCGCGAGCGCGAGGCCCGTCAGCAGCGGACAGATGCCCTGATCGCCGGCTTCCGCGAGGAAATCCGGGGCCTGCTGGGCCAGATCGGCACCAACATGAGCCAGATGCAGTCGACCGCGTCGGAGCTGATGGGCATTGCCGATACCGCCAGTGACGGGGCGTCCGGGGCGGCGGCCGCCTCCCAGTCCGCCTCCGACAACGTCCAGAACGTCGCCAGCGCGTCGGAAGAGCTTGCGGCTTCGATCGGCGAGATCGGGCGGCAGGTCGCCGACACCAACGACGTGGTGGCGCGTGCCTCGGAAGGCACCCGCAGCACCAACGAGAAGATCTCCGGGCTCGCGGAATCCGCCCAGAAGATCGGTGAGGTGGTGGAACTCATCTCCGACATCGCCGCCCAGACCAACCTCCTGGCGCTGAATGCGACCATCGAGGCGGCCCGGGCCGGCGAACACGGGAAGGGCTTCGCGATCGTCGCCGCCGAGGTGAAGACGCTGGCCAGCCAGACCGCCAAGGCGACCGAGGAGATCAGTGCCCAGATCGCCGCGGTCCAGACCTCCACCAATGACTCCGTCGCCGCGATCCAGTCGATCAGCGACATCATGGAGGAGGTGATCCGCTGCACCGCTGCCATCGCGGCCGCAGTGGGACAGCAGGGTCAGGCGACGGCCGACATCTCGCGCAACGTGGCGGAAGCAGCCTCGGGCACCCGGGACGCCGCCGAGCGGATTTCCGGGGTGACGGCGGTTGCCGCCCAGACCACGGAAGCGGCCGCCGCCGTGGAAACGACGTCCAGCGGCGTCGCATCGCAGACGGACGAACTGCGGAGCGTCGTTGACCGTTTTCTTGCCGACGTTGCCTAATCCTCAGCCGCGTACGTCTGCAAGAAGCGAGCGACCCGGGCATCCCACGCAATGCCCGGGTCGTTTTGCGTTACGGGCCCTGATCTTCCCGAGGGCTCGGGAACCCTCGGGCCGGCTCTCTCGTTGAACCATTAAGATACCTGACGCCGATGCCCTATTCGTCCCGCGTTTTTAGGTTGTTTTAGGCAAGGCTCACGCAAGCATTGGCTGGCAATACTGATCGTGTTGAAGCAACGGAGCCCGCGACGCCCCCTCGGCGCGGATCCGGCAAAAAAAGACCGCAGCGCCTGCTTCCCCCTCCAGGCGCGCGGTCCAACAACCCGGACGTCGCCCGTGTCCCCTCCCCCACGTGGCGCGGCGTCCTCCTCAAGGCCCGGACCAAGCAGAAGTGCGGTCCGGGCCTTTTTCTTTTTCGGCGTCAGACAGATGTCTCGGGCGGGCTCGCCGAAGGGGTGGTCGCCGGATCCCGTCCGCCGCGCAGTGCCACGTAGATCGCCGGAATCACCAGCACCGTCAGCAGGGTCGAGGACGCCAGCCCGAACAGGAGCGAGATCGCCAGACCCTGAAAGATCGGATCGGTCAGGATCACGGCTGCGCCGATCATCGCCGCAAGGGCGGTCAGGAGGATCGGCTTGAACCGGATGGCGCCGGCTTCCAGCAGCACGTCGAGCAGCGACCGGTCCGGCGCGCGGGTGTGGCGGATGAAATCGGCCAGCAGGATCGAGTTGCGCACGATGATGCCGGCCAGCGCGATGAAGCCGATCATGGAGGTCGCGGTGAACGGAGCCTGGAACAGCCAGTGCCCGATCATGATCCCGATCAGGGTGAGCGGGATCGGAGTCAGGATGACCAGCGGCAGCTTGAACGATCCGAACTGGGCCACGACCAGGATGTAGATGCCGAGAATGGCGACGCCGAACGCGGCCCCCATGTCCCGGAAGGTCACCCAGGTCACTTCCCACTCACCGTCCCACAGAAGCGTCGGGGTGCTCTCGTCCTCCGGCTGGCCGTGCAGCTTGATGGCCGGCTTCGGCACGTCGCCCCAGTCGATCTCGTCGAGGGCGTCCCGGACGGCGAGCATGCCGTAGATCGGCGCCTCGTACTCCCCGGCGAGCTCGGCCTGCACCATCTCCGCCGCGCGACCGTTATGCCGGAAGATCGGATAGGACGCCGACTCGCGGTGCACCTCCACCACGTCGCCGAGCTCCACGATCGAGCGGTCGCCGGGCAGGGCGTTGGCGGCGACGGGCGTGGCCAGCGTGCGCTCGTCGACGACCTTGCCGCTCTTGTCGAGCGCGACGGTGATCGGGATCGGCTGCCGGCCGCCGCCGCGATGGGAATAGCCCACGGTCCGCCCGCCGAACAGCGCGCCGACGGTGTCGTACACGTCGGCCTGCTCGACCTTGTAGTATTCGAGATTGGCCTGATCGATGGCGACGCGGACCCGTTCGGCCGGCGTGCCGAAGGAATCGTCCACGTCGACGATGAACGGGACGCTCTCGTAAGCTTCGCGCACCTTGGCTGCGACCGCGCGCCGGGTCTCCGCGTCCGGACCGTAGATCTCGGCCAGAAGCGTCGCCAGAACCGGCGGACCCGGCGGCGGTTCCACCACCTTGAGCGATGTGCCGGCGGGCATGTCGAGCCCCTCGAGCCGCGCACGCATCTCCAGCGCGGTCTCGTGGCTGGTGCGGTCGCGCTCCTCCTTCGGCAGGAGATTGACCTGGACGTCGCCCATTTCCGGCGCGCTGCGCAGATAGTACTGGCGCACCAGGCCGTTGAAATTGAACGGCGCCGACGTGCCGGCATAGGTCTGGAAAGAGACGGCCTCCGGCAGGTCCGCCAGCCGGTCCACGACCTGCTGCAGGACCCGGTTCGTGTCCTCGACGGACGAGCCTTCCGGCAGATCGACGACCACCTGCAGCTCCGTCTTGTTGTCGAACGGCAGCAGCTTGACGGTGACGTCCTTGGTGTAGAGCAGCGCCATGGAGGCCAGCGTCGCGATCCCGACCAGGATCAGGAACAGCCAGGCGCGCACCCGGGTGCGGATGATCGGGCGGGCGACCGCGATATAGACGCGGCCGAGGGCGCTCGTCCCGCCGCCGTGGGTGTCGCCGGTGTGTGCGTGCGGCTCCTTCGGCCCGAACTTCATCATCAGCCAAGGCGTCAGGATCACGGCGACGAAGAACGAGAAGACCATCGCCGCCGACGCGTTGGCCGGGATCGGCGCCATGTAGGGACCCATCAGCCCGGACACGAACAGCATCGGAAGCAGCGCGGCGATGACCGTCAGGGTCGCCACGATGGTCGGATTGCCGACCTCCGCGACCGCCTCGATCGCCGCCTGGACCCGGGATCGTCCGTCGCGCATCGCCCAGTGCCGGGCGATGTTCTCGATCACCACGATGGCGTCGTCCACCAGGATGCCGATGGAGAAGATCAGCGCGAACAGGCTCACCCGGTTGATGGTGTAGCCCATGATGTTGGCGGCGAAGAGGGTCAGCAGGATCGTCGTCGGGATGACGACCAGCGTCACCATCGCTTCGCGCCAGCCGATCGCGAAGCCGATCAGCACCACGATGGAGACGGTGGCCAGGCCCAGGTGGAACAGGAGCTCGTTCGCCTTCTCGTTGGCGGATTCGCCATAGTCCCGGGTGATGGCGACGTCGATGTCCTCGGGCAGGATCTGGCCGCGCATCAGGTCGAGCCGGTGCAGGATCTCCTCGGCGATGACGACGGCGTTGGTGCCGGGGCGCTTGGCAATCGCCAGCGACACGGCGGGGACGCGTGAAAGGTCGCCGCCCTCGCCCACACGCACGTCGTTGACGCGTACCTCATTGGGGCTGGTGGCAAGCGTCACCTCGGCGACGTCGCGGACATAGACCGGGCGGCCGTCGCGGGCGGTCAGGAACAGGTTGCCGATCTCCGGGCCGGTCTGCAGCGTCTGCCCGGCCACGAGCGCGCGCTGCTGCTGCTCCTCCCGCACCCGGCCGATCTGGACCGACTGGTTGGCGCCGCGGATCTTCTGGGAGAGTTGCTGCAGCGTCACCCCGTAGAGGGAGAGCTTTTCCGGATCCGGCTCCACCCGCAGTTCTTCCGGCTGCTCGCCCACGATGTAGGTGAGGCCGACATCCGGCAGCTTGGCCATCTCGATCTGGAGTTCCCGGGCGAGACGGGTCAGTCCGTTCTCGGTCCAGCGCCCGGCCGCCTCCGGCTTCGGCGTCAGCGTGACGACGACGATGGCGACGTCGTCGATGCCGTGACCGACGATCAGCGGTTCGGGAATCCCGACTGGAATCCGGTCCATGTTGGCGCGCACCTTCTCGTGCACGCGCAGGATGGCCGCGTCCTGGCTGGTCCCGACCAGAAAACGGGCCAGCACCACCGCCCCGTCGTCCTGGGTGCGCGAATAGACGTGCTCGACCCCGTCGATGCTCTTGATGATCGTCTCGAGGGGTTCGGTGACCAGCTTGACCGCATCTTCCGCCTTCAGACCGTTGGCCTGGACGTGGAGCTCGACCATCGGCACGGAGATCTGCGGCTCCTCCTCGCGCGGCAGCGTGATCAGGGCGACGATGCCGAGCGCGAACGAGGCCAGCAGAAAAAGCGGAGTGAGGGGCGATGTGATGAAGGCCTTGGTCAGGCCGCCGGCAATCCCGAGCTTCATGGCAGCACCACCTGATCGCCGGCGTGCAGTCCGGTGAGGATCTCGATGCGCTCCGCACCGTCGATGGTGACGGGCTCGCCGATGATGACGGCGACATCCTGCTCGCCGGCCTCGCCGGCAATGCGCACATAGTCGATGCCGTGGACCGTCTTGATGGCCCCGGGCGGCACGGCGATGACGCTGCGCTTGCCGACGGGAATGCGCACCAGCGTGCGCTCGCCCACGAAGTAGTCGCCGAGGGTCGTCACCTCGACGTCGGCGATGACGCGCCCCTCCTCGATTTCCGGATAGACCTTGGCGACCCGCCCTTCCTTGGCGGCGCCGACCTGGGCCGCCTGCGCCGGCGACAGGCCACGCTGTCCGATCTGGACCGCCTGACCTTCCTCGATCTCGGAGGCATGCCGCTCGGGAAGGGACAGCCGCAGGAAGTAGCCGCCGCTCGCGATCCGAGCGATCTCCTCGCCGGCGAGAACGACGGATCCGACCGTCAGGGGCACGGTCAGCACCCGGCCGCTGGCCGGGGCGAGCACGTTGCCCTCCCGTGCGCGCTGTTCGATGACGGCCTTTTCGGCCTGGGCGGCGGCGACCTGATTGACGATCACGTCATAGGCGGTCTGCGCCTCGTCCAGCCGGCTCTGGGCCGCGACGCCGCGTTCGAGGAGCTGCTTCGCCCGGCCGAGTTCGGTCCGGGCGTTGGTCATCTGGGAATCCAGCGCCTTGATCCGGGCCTCGGCGGCGGACATCTCGATCGCGATCTTGTCGTCGACCACGACCGCGATCACGTCGTCCTTCCGGACCTGGCTGCCCTCCGTCACGCGGATCTCGCGGACGGTTCCGCCGATGCGGGCGCGGGCCGGCGTCACGGTCCGGCTCTCGACGCGGCCGAAGACGGCCTTCATCTCCGGTACGACGACCGGTTCGATCACCAGGTTTGCCGCGGCTGCGGGAGTTGCCGCCAGCAGGCTCAAGGCGAGAAGGGACGCGCGCATCATCACGAACTCGGCGTTGTCCGGTCCGGCGGGTGCCGGAACGGGCGAGGGATGGGGCCGGCGCGGAGCCGGCATTGCGGAAAGAGGGGCGGCCGGACGCGGGTCGGTCCGGCCGGCCGGTCACTGGAAGGCGCAGCCGGTCTTGATGCCGAGCCGCTTGAAGATGATGGCGGCCGGGCAGAAGCCGGTCATCGAGGCCTGGATCAGGTTCAGACCGACGAAGGCCGTCAGCAGGTACCAGTACGGCGACACGGAAAAGCCGAGCGCCAGCGAAACGAGGATCACGAAGCCGGCGAACATCATCACGGCGCGGTCAACGGTCATGTCAGTCTCCAGGTGTTGGCCGAAAGTCTATTCGGCGGGTTCGATGTGGATGTCCTTGAGCTTCTTCACGCCAAGAAGGTCCAGGGCGAGATTTTCGTAGAAGGTCTCGCTCTTTCCCTGGCGCACCTTGTGCAGGAAGTACTTCTCGAAACCGATCTTGGCGGCGTGGACCCAGCGGCCCTGGGAGGACCAGTTCACGTTGCGCGGCGGGAGCTGCGGCTGGGCGACGAACGCGATGCCGCTGTCGCCGAAATCGGCCAGACAGACCGCATTCCAGGTGGCGACGGCACGGGGCTCTTCGCCGGCCACGAGGGCCGCGATGTTGTGGGCCGTGGCGGTGACCATGGATTCGATCATGAAGCCGGTCTTCGGAACTCCGACGGGCAGCGGCGTCTTGCCGACCGGCGGAATGGCGACACACACCCCGATCCCGAAGACGTTCGGGAACGCCGGGTTGCGCTGGTGCTTGTCGATCTGGATGAAGCCGCGCGGATTGGTCAGCCCGTCGATGCCGGCAACGGCGGCCACGCCGCGAAACGCCGGCAGCATCATCGAGTAGGCGAACGGCAGCTCGTGCTCGGCCTTGACGGCCCCGTCGTCGCCGACCTCCTCCACGTGCATCACCCCCGGGGCGACCTTCGCCGTTCGGGCGTTGGTGATCCACTTGATGTGATGCTCGCGCATGGCGCTCTCGAGGAGCCCCTTGGTGTCGCCAACCCCGTCGAGGCCGAGATGGCCGACATAGGGTTCGGGCGTGACGAAGGTGATCGGCACCTGGTCGCGGACCTTCGCCTGCCTCAGCGCGGTATCGAGGACGAACGCGAACTCGTAGGCGGGTCCGAAACAGGACGCGCCCTGCACCGCGCCGACCACCACCGGGCCGGGCTTGCGGACGAGCTCGTCGAATGCGGTCCTGGCGCGCTCGGCATGGTCGACCATGCAGATCGACTGGGTATTGCCCTCCGGGCCGAGCCCTTCGATCTCGTCGAACGCCAGATCCGGCCCGGTGGCGATCACGAGATAGTCGTAGCTGAGCTCGGTTCCGTCGTTGAGCTCGATCCGATTGTCTTCCGGATGCACGCGCCTGGCGCCTTCGGGGCGGAAGCCGATGTCGCGCTTGGCGAGAATCGGCGCCAGCTCGACGGTCACGTCCGCCGTTTTGCGCCAGCCGACCGCGACCCAGGGATTGGACGGGACGAAGGAATAGGTCGGCCCGTTGTTGATGATGGTGACGTTGCCGCCGCCGCGAAGCTTGTCCTTGATCTCGTAGGCCATGATGACCCCACCGAGACCTGCACCAAGTATGACGACCTCTGTCATGGCCGTTCCTCCCTACGGTTCTGCGTTTTTTGGGCAGTTAACCAGCGTCCAGCTTGCGGCCTTTCGCGCGGCGTATCCTTGAGCGAACGCAACGTCCGGTGTTGCGGATTTGGCGGGTCGGACGGGGCGCGGCCCATGACCGATCCGCCGATCACCGTGGAGTTGCATATAACATTAGAGAATGCTAAATTCAATACTATGAATGTAATGGACATGAAGCCTGCCGCCGGCGAGGCGGCCGAACTGATGCGCAGCCTCTCTCACCCGCAGAGGCTCCTGGTCCTGTGTGCGCTCGGTCGGGAGGAAAAGTCGGTGAGTCAGCTCCGGGCGGAGCTCGATGTGGCGCAGGTCCCCATGTCCCAACAGCTCATGCGGCTGAGGGCGGACGGGCTCGTGGAATCCCGCCGCGAGGGCACCACCCAGTATTACCGGATCACCCGGCCGGAAGTGCTGATCATCGTCGACGCGCTCCATTCGGCGTTCTGTCCGCCGCCGGCCGCGGGGGAGGGCGTTTAGGAACCTCGGGGACGGCGATCAGTCAGCCTGCCACGCCCGGCGCAGGTCGTCGGCGGTGGCGAGCTCCAGGCCGCCTGCCGTGACCAGCTCAGCCGTGGCGCGGACGATCGACGCGTTGTCGGGCGCGGTCGTTCCGTCCGGAAGGTGCAGATTGTTCTCGAAGCCGACCCGCATGTGGCCGCCGAGAAAGGCGCCGGTGGCCACGCAGGCCGCTTCCCGGGGCCCGAACGCACAAACGCTCCAGTGCCCGAACGAGGGCTGGCCCGGTGCCAGGAAGGGCAGCAGGTCGGCCGGCGCAGAGCGCTGTCCGGGCGTGTAGCGACCGAGCACGTAAAGGACCGGCACGTCTGCGGCCGCCAGAACGCCCCGATCGCGAAGGGCGGCCAGCCGGACCGCGTCCTCCGGCGCATAGAGAATGATCTGCGGGACGATCCGCTCCCGCGCCATGAAGGTCATCAGGTCGGCGAAGGCGGGAACCGCGGCCTCGTCGGGGCAGATCTCGCGGAGCGCCAGCGAGGCCGCCTCGGGCCGGAGATCGCGCACCAGGGCAATCTGCTCTTCCGGCGAATAGATGCCGAGCGCCTCGGTCGTGATCTGGACGACGAGACGGTCGCCGACGGCCTCCCGGATCGCCGTCGTTGCCGCGCGATAGGCGTCGGCATCGAGGAGGTGCCCGCCATTCCCGTCGCGGACGTGGACGTGGATCATCGCGGCGCCTGCATCCGCGGCCGCTTCCGCCGTCGCCGCCAGATCCGAGGGCGTCAGCGGGATGGCCGAATGGTCCGCCCTGGTCCTCCGGCCCCCGTTGGGAGCGAGCGCCAGCGCGACGGGTGACCTCGGTTCGCTCGTCATCCTTTCCGTCTTCGCCTCCTTCTGGCGCCCGCATGTCACAATCGGCGCATTCGTCTCGTCATGGTCGTGCGCGCCGAGCGCCACGGCTCCGGCCGTTCGGACCGTGTCGATACCGACTGGAGAACGCAAGATGCATCCCCGACTGAACTTTGCCGAAGCCTCCCCCGAAGGCCTCAAGGCCATGCGGACTTTCGAATCCTATGTCCGCAATTGCGGTCTGGAGACCAGCCTGATCGAGCTGGTGAAGACCCGCGCCTCCCAGATCAACGGCTGCGCCTACTGCATCCACATGCACACAAGCGACGCCCGAGCGGAGGGCGAGAGCGAGGAGCGGCTCTATCTGCTGTCCGCCTGGCGGGAGTCCCCGCTCTACACGGACCGCGAGCGGGCGGCGCTGGCCTGGACCGAAGCACTCACCCGGCTTGCGGAGACGGGTGCACCGGACGAAGACTACCGGGCCATCGAAGACGCCTTCACCGAAAAGGAGCGCGTGGATCTGACCTATCTGATCGGCGCCATCAATGTGTGGAACCGGCTGGCGGTCGGAATGCGGGCGATCCACCCGGTGGCGACGGCCTCCGCCGCGGCGGAGTGACGGACGGGCGGAATGACTCTGGAGCCACAGGAGGGATCGGTGTCCACGCCGGCACTTGATGCGTTCGAAGCCAATCGGGTCCGCCTGTTTTCGATCGCCTACCGGATGCTCGGTTCGGTTGCCGATGCCGAAGACGCGGTCCAGGACGCGTTTCTGCGCTGGCACGGTGCCGACACGGAAAAGGTCGCGGAGCCAGCGGCCTATCTCACCCGTGTCGTCACCCGGCTCGCACTGGACCGGCTGAAGAGTGCAAGCCGCAGGCGCGAAACCTATGTCGGCCCGTGGCTGCCCGAACCGATCGTCGAGGACCCCGATCCCTCGGCGGACCTCGATCCGGTCGGCGAAGGTGTCTCCATCGCGCTGATGCTGGCGCTCGAGCGGCTGTCCCCGCTCGAGCGTGCGGCCTTTCTCCTGCACGACGTCTTCGACATCGGTTTCGACGAGGTCGCGACGGCGCTCGGCCGGACGCCCGCCGCCTGCCGCCAGCTTGCCAGCCGGGCCCGGTCGCAGGTGCGCTCGGAGCGGCCGCGCTTCGTTCTCGACGCCGTTGATCGGGACCGCATCGCCGACGCCTTCTTCGCGGCGGTCAGAAGCGGCGATGCAGCTCACCTGCAGGCTCTTCTCGCCGAAGACGCAACCCTGCGGACGGACGGGGGCGGCCGCGCCCGGGCGGCCCTCAACGTCATCGCCGGCCGGGACCGGGTGGCCCGCTTCTTCGCCGGGCTGGCGAAAAAGGCGGGCGCCGGGCCGCCGCGCTTCGTCCGGCCGATGCGGATCAACGGGCTTGCCGGACGCTTTTCGGTGGAGGCGGACGGGGCCCGCCAGACGATGGCGCTCGACATCGAGGACGGGCGGATCCGTGCCGTGTACGTGACGCGCAATCCGGACAAGCTGCGGCATCTGGAACGGTTTCTGCCGCCCGGCCTGGCGGAGGAATGAGGCCATCCCGGACCGGCATCGCCCGATGCCTTGAAGATTTCTTCTCAGAAATTTTGGAACAACGGTCTGAATTCGTCGTTAGCCGACACGACAAAGCGAGCGCATTGCTCGCAAGTCGAAGGATAGATTGAGATAGGTTAAACCGATCTCATCAAGGGAATTCATATTCCAGATCCGGAATATGCGAAATTTAGCTGAATTGGAAGTAAACCGTGGTCCGGTCAAGGCGGCCGGTCGATGGTTTGCGCCCGAAATACCTCGCCCTAAGAGGAAGCCGATTCACATTTGTGAAAAGGAGGCATGCATATGTTTTTGAAGACCACGTCCGTCGCCGCCGTCGCGCTGTTCGCCGGGATGAGCGTTCCCGCCATGGCGCAGAGCGACAACTCCAACATGAACTCGGGTGACTGCAGCGTCGTCAATCAGCAGATCGAGCAGCAGTTCGCCAACAATCCCGAGCAGCGGGCCGAGTACAGCGGTCAGATGATGCGCGATCTGCGCGAGCTGCGGGATGCGGCCCAAACGCTCCAGGCCTACGGCAAGACCGAAGCCTGCCAGTCGATCGCCGATGCGGTTCACGACATCACCGAGAATCCCGGGGATGCGAAGCAGTCGCGGATGGACCAGACCGGCAATCAGCAGTCCGGGAACCAGCAGAACGCGCAGACCCAGCAGCAGGCCAGCAACAGCCAGCAGCAGAACATGAACGCTGACCAGGCTCAGGCCCAGGGTCAGCCGACCTTCCAGAACGCCACCGCGATCGGAGAGATGGACGGTCAGGTGCGCGCCGACAACATTCTCGGCGCCGATCTGCGCAGCCGCGACGACGAATGGATCGGCGAAGTCGACGATCTCGTTCTCGGCAACCAGGGTCATCCGACCTATGCGGTCGTGACCTATGGCGGCTTTCTCGGCCTCGGCGAAGAAGCCTCCGCGGTTCCCTTCGAGATGATCCACGTCGCGCAGGGCGATGAAGTCTACTACCTGCCGATGTCGGAAGAGCAGCTCGAAGACGCGCCGCGCTTCGATCAGGGCAATTTCGAGTGGACCCGTGACGAACAGTGGCGCACCCAGAACGACGACTACTTCAATTCGCTCGGCAACGAGCAGAACGCCGGGTAAGCGTCCCGCATGATCATGGCGCGCGGTCGCTGATCGGGCCCCAATCGGGCCGATCGACCTGATCGCCGCGTCGAAATGGACCCGTCGGCCCTCGGTCGGCGGGTCTTTCGCCGTCCGGGGCCATGGCGGCAGAAGCCGGACGAGCGGGAAACCTCTTCGTCCTCGCATCGTTGACGGGGCAAGCTCCGCCAATTGCGTCAGGGACGGCGATCCTCTGGACAGGAGGAAATCATGAGCAGCGACGCCAAAGACAGGAAAGCGCAGGCCCGGCGGTTTATCTCCGGCGCCCGAACCTACTCCGAGGAGCTGGGTCTCGATCTGTCGCGCAACACGCCCTCGCCGCTGTTCCGCTGGCTGGTCGCCTCGTTGCTCTTCAGCACCCGGATTTCCGCCGATCTCGCCATGTCCGCTGCCGAGGCTCTCAGCCGGCAAGGCTGGACCACGCCGCAGAAGATGAAGGCCGCGACGTGGGAAGACCGCACCCGCGTTCTGAACGAAGCCGGGTACGCTCGCTATGACGAAAGCACGTCAGAGCGGCTCGAAGACTTGTCCGACAAGCTGATCCGGGACTATGGCGGCGATCTGAGGAAGCTCCGCGAAAAGGCGGACGGCGATCCGGCCACGGAGCGCCGGCTCCTCAAGGAATTCAAGGGGATCGGCGACACCGGCGTCGACATCTTCTGCCGGGAAGCGCAGCTCGCATGGCCCGAACTGCATCCCTATGTCGACCGGAAGTCGCTCGAAAGCGCGCGGAAGCTGGGGCTGGCGGAAACCGGCGAGGATCTCGCCAAGCTGGTCGATCGGGAAACGTTTCCGCGCCTGCTCGCTGCGCTCGTCCGCGCGGACCTGTCGAAACAGAACCGGTCCTGATCCTGCGGCCTGCGCGGTGCGCGCGGTCGCCATCTGGCAAGGTTCAAAAAAGGAGACCCGAATGGTCCCGATGTGGCTTCACTGGCTCGCAATCGTCTCGGTCGCAGCCGGCATCGTCTGCGCCGTCTGGATCGCGCTCGACGAGCGCAAACATCCGCAGCACATGTGGATCATGAACCTGGTCTGGCCGCTGGTGGCGCTGTCCGGCAGCCTCTTCGTCCTTTGGGCCTATCACCGGATCGGCCGCAATGTTTCCTCGGGCGAGGGCGGCCAAGAGGGCGGACACGGCGATAGCTCCTTCCCGGTCTCCGTCGGCAAGGGCACCTCGCACTGCGGCGCCGGCTGCACGCTGGGCGACATCGTCGCCGAATGGCTCGTGGTGCTGGTTCCGGTGATCGCGGTCTGGTTCGGCTACCGCTCGATCTTCAGCGAGAAGATGTTTGCGGTGTGGATCGTCGATTATCTGTTCGCGTTCGGGTTCGGGATCGCCTTCCAGTACTATTCCATCAAGCCGATGCGCGGACTGTCGCCCTGGCAGGGGCTCGTGGCCGCGGTGAAGGCCGACGCGCTGTCGCTGACCGCCTGGCAGGTCGGCATGTACGGCTTCATGGCGGTCGCCCATTTCTGGCTGTTCGGAGCGCTTTTGGGAGCGAAGCTCGAGGTTGTCTCCATCGAGTTCTGGTTCATGATGCAGATTGCCATGATCTGCGGCTTCGTGACGGCCTATCCGGTCAACTGGTGGCTGATCCGCTCCGGCATCAAGGAAGCGATGTAACTCCCGGGCCAGCACCGCAGGACACAAAAAAGGCCGGCCGTGAATTGCGGCCGGCCTTTCTTTTTGCGGAGGCGACGATGGATCAGGCCGAGGCTGCGTGGGCCTTCGGTTCGCGCTCCCAGAAGCGCACGCCGCGGCAGGCCTCGACGAACCCCTTGGCATCGCTCCCCGACGTCAGCGCGAAGAAGCCACCGTCCAGTTCGTCGACGCCGGCGCGATCGAACAGCGACGTCGCCGGCTTGTTGTAGGCGATGAACTTGGCGTGGGCGAAGGCGTCGGAGACGAAGTCCTTGGCGGTGGCCTCGTTCTCCAGCGTCTGGACGCCCTCGGCGCTGGTGAGGATCGCGACGGCATCGTAGAGCAGCGAAGGGCCGCCGTTCACCTTCTGCTGCGCCTCGATCCAGGTGCCGTCGGAGGCCTCGACGCCGCCGACCTCCGGGGCGACGAACTCGATCAGGGCCCCTTCGGCCTCGAGCGCCTGCTTCAGGCCCTTCACCAGATCGATATCGACCCCGTCGGTCACCAGGCAGCCGACCTTGCGGCCCTTGAAGCTGTCCGGTCCGTTCAGCAGGATGGAGAGCTTCGGCGAGGCTTTCAGGTCGGTCTTGGTCGGCTTCGCCGCATCGGCGGGCGCGGGCATCTCCTTGAGCCGCAGGCCGCCGGCGACCTTCTTGGCGAGATCCTCGTCGATGTTGAGGAGATGCGACACGACCCGGGCGCGGATGGCCGGAGTTTCCACCTTGGACAGCTCGAAGATCAGGGCATCGGCGATGTGCCGCTGCTCGGTCTCCGTCTGGGAGATGTAGAACTGGCGGGCCTGGCTGTAGTGGTCGGCGAACAGCTCGGCGCGGACACGCCGTTTCTCCCCTTCCATCGGCTCGGGATGGGAGCGGAACCCGCGCTCCGGATCCTCGCGCGGACCGCCTTCTTCCGGACCCCACGAGTTCGGCTCGTAGTTGGCGCGGCCCTTCGGGTTGGTGAAGGCCATGTGGCCGTCCTGCTGGAAGTGGTGGAACGGGCAGCGCGGCGCGTTGATCGGCAGGTGGGAGAAGTTCGGACCGCCGAGGCGCTTCAGCTGGGTATCGAGATAGGAGAAGTTGCGGCCCTGCAGCAGCGGGTCGTTGGTGAAGTCGATCCCGGGAACGATGTTGGCGGTATGGAAGGCGACCTGCTCGGTCTCGGCAAAGAAGTTGTCGACGCAGCGATCCAGCACAAGGCGTCCGACCGTGCGGATCGGCACATCCTCCTCGGGAATGAGCTTGGTCGCGTCGAGCACGTCGAAGTCGAACTTGTCGGCGAAATCGTCGTCGAAGAGCTGCAGGCCCAGCTCCCACTCCGGATAGTCGCCCATCTGGATCGCGTCCCACAGGTCGCGCCGGTGGAAGTCCGGGTCGGCGCCGTTGAGCTTCAGCGCCTCGTTCCAGACAACCGACTGCATGCCGAGCTTCGGCTTCCAGTGGAACTTCACATAGGTCGACTTGCCCTCCGCATTGATCATGCGGAACGTGTGGACGCCGAAGCCTTCCATGAACCGCAGCGAGCGGGGGATCGTGCGGTCGGACATGATCCACATGACCATGTGCATCGCTTCCGGCATCAGCGACATGAAGTCCCAGAAATTGTCGTGGGCGGTCTGGGCCTGGGGGAAGCCGCGGTCCGGTTCCTGTTTGGCGGCATGGATCAGGTCGGGAAACTTCATCGCGTCCTGGATGAAGAACACCGGGATGTTGTTGCCGACGATGTCCCAGTTGCCTTCCTTGGTGTAGAGCTTCACCGCGAAGCCGCGCACGTCGCGGGCGAGATCGGCCGAGCCCTTGTTGCCGGCAACGGTCGAGAAGCGGACGAAGGCGTCGGTCTTCTCGCCGGCGCGCTGGAAGATGTCGGCCGAGGTGATGTCGGAAAGCGACTCGTAGGTCTCGAAGAAGCCGTGGGCGCCGTAGCCGCGGGCGTGCACGATGCGCTCGGGAATGCGCTCGTGGTCGAAGTGGAACATCTTCTCGCGGAAGTGCTGATCCTCCAGCAGGGTCGGGCCGCGCGCGCCGGCCTTCAGCGAATTCTGATCGTCGGAGACGGGCATTCCCTGCTGGGTGGTCAGCGGTTTGACGTCGCCGCCCGCGACCTGATGGGTCTCGCCGCCGGTGCCCCTGAGCACCTTCTGGTCGGCGAAGGCGGTATCCTTGAGTTCGGATGCCTTGGAAGTGGCCATCTGCGGCTCCCTGGTTTCGTCGGAAGGTCGACTGTCGGAGCCCCTCAGCCCTTGACCTGTTCCAAAGAAACCAAGGAAGGCGGGACGACGTTCCCGCACCTCCCGCCGATTTTCGCGGCTGCGGCTATTGCGCCTCGCCGCCCGGTCGGAGCCTGACCCACGCCTCCGCCATCATGGCGCCGATGCCGGCCAGCAGGACCAAGAGTGCCACGAGCCCGCCGACGAACGGGATGAACAGCACCAGAACCAGCACGATCGTGCCGGCGATCAGCCAGCCGATCTGGCTGCCCACGCCGGGGATCCCCGGCCCGCGCAGGGCGCGGCGCAGCAGAAGTCCGACGGCGAGAGAGGCGGCAGCGAGGCCGAACAGCTTGATCATCGCAAGGGCCGGCAGCAGCGCCAGGCCGGCAGGGAGACCGAGCACCGAGACGATGAGCGTCATCGAGAGGACGAGTCCTCCGAGGACCACGGCCACGCCGAGCCCCAGACTGGCCAGGGGCCGGTCCAGCGCCCGGGTGGCGGCGCCCAGACCGAGACCCGGAAACGCCGCCTGAATCAGGCTCAGCATGGCGATCACGCAGATGAGCCAGGAGACGGCGAGGACCAGGCCGATCCCGATCAGGGCGAGCCCGATCTTGCGCAGATCCGGCAGGTTCAGTTCCTTGCGGGTGATCTCCCCGTCGATCTGCGCGCCTTCGGCGATCTGAGGCGGATCGGGGCTTCGATACTCCAGTCCGCCACGCAACTGCGCGTTTTCGCCGATCACGATGTGTTGGGCGATCACGTCGATCCTGGTTTCGAAGGTGCCGTTCAGCACGATGCGCCGTGCGGCCGCCTTGAGGGAGCCGGCCATCCGCCCATCGATCTGCAGCGTTTCGGCGGCCAGCCGGGCGTCCCCGGTGACGGTGCCCGAGCTGGTGATTGCGATGCGCCGGGCTGCGGCGATCATGTCGTCCTGGACTTCGCCGGAAATGGACAGCCGGTCGGCCACCGAGATCAGGTCGGAGGCCGCCCCGCTGACGAGCGACACCTCGTAGCCGGCGATGATCGCGGTCCCCACTTCCGCTCCGTCGATCGTCACGTCCTGGCCGGCGGCCACCACATCGTTGCGCACGTCGGCGGAAATCGTGACGGAGCGGCCGGCCAGGAACTGCATGTCGTCCCTGCTCGCGGAGAGCACCACCTCCTCGCCCGTGCCGGGGACCGTCTGTGCATGGGCCGCCGCGCCGCCGGAAAGGGCGGCGACGATCACCGCGCCCGCCTGAAGGGCCGCCGCAACCGCTTTGCGAATGGTCAGCCCCCGGCAGACCGCACGCCTCAGCCGTCCGTCGGGCTCCACGTCCGGCCGGTGCCGCCCACCCCGGTGCGTCGGTCGGAACCCCTCGTCAGCCCGCTTCGGTGCCATTGCCCCATCTCCGATGATCGGCCGCGCGATCCGGCACGTCTCAGCCTGGGTCGACCATGACTCCACTATCCGTCCGCGCACAATGGCGTATTGCACCATGCCGCTCCGCCGTGTCCGGCATCGTGGCCGGTTGTGGGCCGATCTTGATCGCGACACCTTGTCTCCCCATGTCTTCTCCTACCCGTGGTAGATCGCGGGAACTGCCGGGTCGGCTCCGTTGTATTTTCAGCCGAATTCATAATTTAGAATTATTTTAACTTGAAATCGGCCGCCTGCCGGCATCTTAGATGCGATTTGTTCTAATTTAGACTTGTCTTTTTCTTCTTGACGAGAAGGCGGTGGCTTGTGTTTTCTCAGGTCACTGAATGCGGCCGGGCAATCGCAGGTTGACCGGTCGGAGTGTTGAGGCGTTCATGATCGTTTGCTCCTGCAACGCATTGTCCCACCACGATATCCGTGAGGCGGTCTCACGGGTCCGAGCGGTTCGTCCGGTCGGCCCGATCACCGTCGGCCAGCTCTATCGTGCGCTCGGCAAGCGTCCGAAGTGCGGGAACTGTCTCAGCCACGCCACCGAACATGCCCGCCTGCACGACACCGCCGGTGGCGGCGAATGCTGCAAGTGCCCGGGTGCGCGCTGCTGGAGCTGCGAGCGGGTCGAGGCGGCCGACATTCTCGATGTCGACGGCGCCGCCGCCTGAAGATCTTCCGTCCTAATTGGAGCTGCGTGAGTCGGGATTAATCGCCGATAGGGGCGTATTGTTTTCCGAAACAGGTTTAGCCGGGTAGTATATTTTAATTATTCTATTTACTGTCTTTTCGGTTATTGTTGACTTTGCTGGCTAATGCACAACATTCCTCCGCGGGAGGCCGCTGGCGATAGGTCGAGCGGTTGCTTTCTGTGTGAATTCGATCCAGGAGGAAACAATGCTGGGCAGTACTCTGCGGCTGACGGTTGCCGCGGCCATCGTGGCGTCGATCCCCGCCGCGGCCGCCGCGCAGGGCGAGGTGAACATCTATTCCTCGCGCCACTACGACAATGACGAGCAGCTCTACAGCGGGTTCGAGGAAGCCACCGGCATCAAGGTCAATCGGATCGAGGACAGCGCCGACGTTCTCATCGAGCGGATGAAGAGCGAGGGCCGCAACAGCCCGGCCGATGTCTTCATCGCCACCGACGCCGGCCGTCTCTGGCGCGCCGAGGAGGCGGGCCTCCTGCAGCCGGCCCATTCCGAGCTGATCGCCGAGCGGGTGCCCGAGCATTTCCGCCATCCGGACGGCCTTTGGACCGGCTACTCCAAGCGGGCGCGGATCATCTTCTACGACAAGGACGGCGTGGAAGACGTGCCGGAGACCTATCAGGATCTGGCCGACCCGAAATATGAGGGCATGGTCTGCACCCGGTCCAGCTCCAACATCTACATGCTGTCGCTGCTCGCCTCCATCATCGAGAATGAGGGCGAGGACGCGGCCGAGGAATGGGCGCAGGGCGTCTGGAACAACCGGGCCCGCGATCCCCAGGGCGGCGACACCGACCAGCTGCGCGGCATCGTCTCGGGCGAGTGCGACATTGTGCTGGCCAACCACTACTACTTCGTCCGCGGCGTCGCCGGAGACGTGTCGGGCCTGACCGGGAGCACCGACGAGATCGGCGTCGTCTTCCCGAACCAGGACACGACCGGCACCCACGTGAACATTTCCGGGGCGGGCATGGCGGTGAACGCTCCCCATCCGGACAACGCGCTGGCCTTCCTGGAATATCTGGCGAGCGCCGACGCCCAGGAATATTTCGCGGCCGGCAACTATGAATTCCCGGTGTCCTCCGACGTCGAGAACGCGGGTCCGGTGGCCGATCTCGGCACCTTCAAGGAGGACGAGATGAACCTGTCGAAGCTCGGCGAAAACCAGGCTGCGGCCCAGGCGATCTACGACCGGGTCGGCTACAAGTAAGATCGGCCCTTGCCGATTGTTCCATCTGGGCCGGGCGCCGAAAGGCGCCCGGCCTTTTTCGTCACGCAGCCTTCCGTTGGGCCCGCAGGAAGGCGTGGCCGTCGTCGCAGCCGAGCTCGAACGTCCGGCGGACACCGTCCGGATCGCTGAAATCGGCCTTGTCGGTCGGCACCTCTTCGGACGGATAGACGTAGACGCAGCCGTCCCGCTCGGGGATATGGCGGTAGCGCCGGGTCAGGAGCATCAGACAGGTCTCCCCGTCCTTGCAGTCCGGGCGCGGCGCATTGTCGATCACGCCGCCGTCGATCACCTTGTCGCCGTCCCAGTGGCGGATCGGAAACAGCGGTGGCACCGCGGCGGCCGTCACGATCAGGTCGACGAGCCGTCCGTCCCGTGCCGCCTGGCGGCCATCGACGATTATCGGCTCGGCGCCGGCCCGCCGCGCATAGAGCTGGTGCGGCGAGGAGCGCCAGTGCAGATCGAGTTCGTAGACGGCGATGGTCGCAACGGCGCCGAGACGTCCGGGTCCCTTCAGCGGACGGGCCAGATGGACGGAGAATGCGGGCCCCTCGGCCACTGCCTCGACAGCCTCCTTTTCCGCGAAGGTGGACTCCACGATGTCGCGATAAAGCGAGTGGTGCGGAAGCACGTCCCTGTGATCGGTGATCGCTTCCGGATCCATGTTGGAATCGCGCCGGGAAAACCGGTCCGTCATGATGTCGAGCAGGCGGTTGGCGAGGCCGGCGGTGTAGACGCTGGCGGACAAGGCGCCGCCGCTGACCGCCGCGATCCTGTTGGGCCTGAGCCCGATATCCTCGGAGACCGCGGACAGAAATCCACCCTGCCAGAAGCAGCGGGTCCCCCCGCCGCCGAACGTGACCGCTTCGTACATGATGTCGGGCTCCCCGTTTGCGTCAGGGGAGGAAACCGCCAAGGTGGTGGAAAGATCCGTCCGGGGTTCAATCGGAAGGCGAACCGGCTGGCGGCATCGCTGCTACCGCGCGCCGGGGCGGCTCCTGGCGATCTGGCGGCTGAGCAGGATCACCGGCAGAAGCCCCACCGCCATAATTACCAACGACGGGGTCGAGGCCTCGGCAAGCCGCTCGTCGGAGGCGAGCCGGTAGGCCTGGATCGCCAGCGTGTCGAAGTTGAACGGCCGCATGATCAGGGTTGCCGGCAACTCCTTCAGGATGTCGACGAACACGATCAGGGCGGCCGTCAGCATCCCGCCGGAAATCAGCGGCAGGTGCACCCGGAACAGGGTGGCGCCGGGTCCGGCGCCGAGGGTCCGCGCGGCGGCGTCGATCGATGGCGTGATCTTGCCGAGGCTGGCCTCCAGCGTGTTCAGCCCGACCGCCATGAAGCGGACCATGTAGGCGAAGACCAGCGCGGCGATCGTGCCGGTCAGGAGCAGGCCGGTGGAGATGTCGAAGGTCGCGCGCATCCAGGAATCAAGCGCGTTGTCGAAGGTGGTCAGCGGGATCAGCAATCCGACCGCGATGATCGAGCCGGGCAGCGCGTAGCCAAGGCTGACCAGCCGGTTGGAGAGCGTGGTCATGGCGCCGGGCCGCATCCGGGCGGCATAGGCCAGGATCAGACCCACCAGGACGGTCGCTGCGGCGCCGCTTCCCGCGAGCGTGAAGGAGTTCAGGATCAGCCCGACATACCGCTCGCCGAACAGGGCATGGGCGTTGAGCCAGCTCAGCCGGCCCAGGATCAGGAGCGGAAGGACGAACCCGAGCAGGATCGGCAGCACGCAGGCGACGGTGGCGAGCCCCGCCCGGACCCCGCGCAGCTGGTATTCCGGCAGCGCGTCGAACCGCCGTCCCGTGTCGAACCCGCGCCCGCCGCGCTGGATGCGCTCGATCAGGAAGATCAGGAGAACCACGCTGACCAGCGCCAGCGAGAGCTGCGCGGCTGCGACCCGGTCGCCCATGGAAAACCAGGCGCGGTAGATGCCGGTCGTGAAGGTCTGCACGCCGAAATGGGCGACGGTGCCGAAGTCGGCGAGCGTTTCCATCAGTGCCAGCGTGATGCCGACGGCGATCGCCGGACGCGCCATCGGCAGGGCGACCCCGAGGAAGGATCGCCAGGGCCCGCGCCCGAGGGTTCGCGCCACTTCCAGCGTACAGGCCGACTGGTTGAGAAAGGCCGTTCGGGCCAGCAGGTAGACATAGGGATAGAGCACGAGGGTGAACATCAGCGCCGCGCCCTCAAGCGAGCGGATCTCCGGGAACCAGTAGTCGTTCGGTCCCCAGCCGGTCGCGGCGCGCAGCCAGGTCTGCACAGGCCCCGGATGCTGCAGGAAGTCGGTGTAGGCGTAGGCGACCACGTAGGAGGGGGCCGCGAACGGCAGGATCAACGCCCATTCCAGGACCCGTTTGCCGGGAAAGCGGCACATGGTGACCAGCCAGGCCGTGCCCACGCCGGTGACGAACACGCCGCAGGTCACCGCCAGCACGAGCAGCACGGAGTTGCGCACATAGGTGGGCAGGACCGTCGACAGAAGGTGGCCCCATGTGCCGGAGTCCACCCCGAAGGCCGCCGCGACGACGGCCACCAGCGGCGAGAGCAGCAGGATGGACAGCGCAAGCGACGTCCAGGCGAGCCAGCCGACCCGGGCCATCGGCCGCGCCTTTCTCCGGCCGGATGCCGGCGTGGCGACGATCTCCTGCGCCAAATCGGTCAACTGAAGCTCCGTACGCGGGTCGGCCACCGCAGCGCCAGGGCGGACGCGGAACCGACGGATCAACTCGCGAAGAAGGGCTACATAGCGGCGCAGGGAGGCGGTGAAAAGCAAAAGGATCCAGGCTTTTACTGGAATAATTAAAGACTGGACGACCTTCCGGACGATGCGCAGAACCCGCCCGCGAGCCCGGCCGACGGAACGACATGTCTCCGACCGCATTGGTAGGGGAAGCCGCTGCCCGGTCCGTCCCGATCCGGCGCGGCGCAATCCCTCCGGCTTCGCGCCCCAGGTGCGGCGCGCCGCGCGAAGCGGAGACCAGAGAGAATGACCTCGACGACGAGGCAACCAGGAGAGTGAGTCCATGAAGGTTCCGCACGACACGCGTATCGTGGTGGCCGACGGCTCCCGCGCCCTCTTTCTGCGCAATGCGGGCGATGACGCCATGATCGATCTGGCGGTCCTCGAAAACGAGGAGCACGACAATCCGCCCACCCGGGAGCAGGGAACCGACAAGCCGGGCCGATTCAACGACGCCGGCCCCGGTCGCAGTGCGGTGGCCGATACCGACTGGCACGAGCTGGAGAAGGAGCGGTTCGCCCATCATCTGGCCGAGAGGCTCCAGAAGATGGTTCACAATCATCCCGAGACGAAGCTGATCCTGGTGGCGCCGCCCAAGGTCATGGGCGAGATGCGGCCGGCTCTTCACAAGGAAGTCACCCAGTGCGTGATCGGCGAGGTGACCAAGGACCTGACCAACCATCCGGTGGCGGAGATGGAGAAGATCCTGAAGGCGGACTGATCTGCGCCTGACGATTTGTTTTTTGGGCCGGCCGGTACCTATCGGCCGGCCCTGTTTCTTAAGGGTGATTCGGCGCCGATCAGGCCGCGCGGACGCGGGAGACGAAGGCGTCGACCTGGGCGCGCAGCGAGGTGGCCTGGTCGGAGAGGTCGGAGGCGGCCCGAACGATCT